>JACDFU010000092.1 GCA_013815585.1 Chloroflexota bacterium | reverse complement strand
CGCCGGCTCCGCTGTCGACCGTGCCGTCTCGTCGGAAGCAGAAGCGCTGGGAGGGACACTTCCGCTGCCTTCCGCCGAACCGGACGGCGTGGTGTATGCCGAGGTTGTGGTCGGTTCCCGGTTGATGATCCCCAGCGCATCGCGCTGGTCCGCGGGCAGGAAGCGCGAGCCGAGCCACCGGAAGATGTAGTCCACGATCGACTTGGCGATCGGGATCTCCTGGTTGCCGGTGAAGCCGGCAGGCTCGAAGCGCACATGGGCGAACTTGTTGACGAGATCCTTGAGCGGCACGCCGTACTGCAGCGCGAGGCTGACCGACGTCGCAAAGGAGTCCATGAGACCGCTGACGGTCGAGCCTTCCTTGGCCATCTTCAGGAAGATCTCGCCGGGCTGGCCGTTCTCGTAGAGGCCGACCGTGATGTAGCCCTCGTGGCCGGCGATCTCGAACTTGTGCGTGAGCGCCTGTCGCTCGAGTGGCAGACGACGGCGGTTGGCGCCGGGTACGGCCGTGACCGCCACGACCGAGGCCAGCGCCTCCGCCGCCTGCTCCTTGCCTGCATCCTTCTTCTTGCCGGTCGAGAGCGGCTGTGACCGCTTCGACCCGTCGCGATAGATGGCGATGGCCTTGAGGCCCAGCCGCCACCCTTCCATGTACACCTGCTCGATGTCGGCCGCGGTGGCCGCCTCGGGCATGTTGACCGTCTTGCTGATCGCGCCCGAGATGAACGGCTGGGTCGCCGACATCATCCGGACGTGACCCATGTAGTGGATCGAGCGTTCGCCGTTGACCGGCTTGAAGGCGCAGTCGAAGACGGCCAGGTGCTCCGGCTTCAGGGGGGGCGCGCCCTCGATCGTCTCGCGCTCGTCGATGTAGCGGACGATCTCCTCGACCTGCTCAGGGCTGTAGCCGAGCTTCTTGAGGGCATGCGGCACGGTCTGGTTGACGATCTTGAGGAAGCCCTCGCCGACCAGCTTCTTGTACTTGATGAGCGCGATGTCGGGCTCGATGCCGGTGGTGTCGCAATCCATCATGAACGCGATCGTTCCGGTCGGAGCGAGGACGCTCACCTGGGCGTTGCGGTAGCCGTGCTGGCGGCCGAGCTCGAGGGCCTCGTCCCAACTGGTGCGCGCCTCGTCGATCACCTCGTGGGCACCGTCGGCATAGGCGATCCGGTGGGCAGCGTCGCGGTGCTTGGCGATCACCCGCAGGAACGGCGCTTCGTTGATCTTGTACTCGGGGAAGGGGCCCCCGTGGTCTCGCGCGATGACAGCCGACTGGCGGTAGGCCTCGCCGGTCATGATCGCGGTGAGCGCGCCGGCGAAGGCGCGACCCTCGTTGGAGTCGTAGGCCAGGCCGCGACTCATGAGCAGGGCGCCCAGGTTGGCGTAGCCCAGCCCGAGCGGGCGGAACTTGTGTGAGTTCTCTTCGATTTTGGGCGTCGGGTAACTGGCGTTGTCGACAAGAATCTCCTGCGCCGTGATCGT
Source organism: Chloroflexota bacterium (assembly GCA_013815585.1). Lineage (GTDB taxonomy): Bacteria > Chloroflexota > Limnocylindria > Limnocylindrales > CSP1-4 > JACDFU01. Next base: position 9,856 of record JACDFU010000092.1, on the reverse strand, counting down.
CAGGCGAGCCGCATAGCGGTAGGCCTCTGCGTCGAACTCGCCGTCGTCCCGAACGAACTTCATGAGGTTGAGGCTTGCCAGGTTGCAGGCCGTGTCGTTCAGGAACATGTACTCGCTGCAGTTGTGGACAACGAGACCATTTGCAACGAAGTGGCTGGTGACTGGCTCGGTCAGGTCGAAGACGTCTTCCTCGCCGAGCGGCTTCACGACCATGACCTCGTCGGTCATTTCGTCGCGGTAGGTGCCGAACGATGCATTGAGGGCGGCCAGCGCGGCCGACTTCGGGCTCTCCGTAGAGAACCCGATCTCCTGCTCAAAGATCACTCGCGAAGAGAGGGTGATCCGAAGCGAATGCATCTCCTGAACGGGATACGTGCGCATGCCGCCTTTCCCGTCGGGCATGAGCGCCTCGAACCGACCACCCCGGCGGTTCTCGTACAGCTTCGACTTGATTCCGAAGCCGAGCAGCATCCGCTGGACCTGGAGCAGCAGCTCCGGTGACGTCGAATCAAGGCCCACGTATTGGGTCTTGTCGCCGACGTTGACAACCGTCCCGTCCGCGGTGAAGAGCCCGCGCAGGAGGGCAGCCATCGTTGCCCTATCAAGCTCGTAGACAGCCGGCTTGAAGCGCTTGAGCGAGGAACCCTCATCGAGGGCCGCGTACTGCATGAACTGCTCGATGACCGGTCGCGAAGCGAACGCGAGACGGGAGCCCGTGGCGGTCAGGGAAACGTGCACGTCGTCATTGCGACCGATGGAGCCGACGGCCTTGCGAACCTGCTTCTGACTATTCAGTTCGGTAGCCACGGCCGACAGCAGGCCGGCCTCCCTGGCGTGCATCGTCAGGACGATCATTGGCCGCTCGCGCTGCGCGCCTTCCATCCATGTCAGGCAACCGTCGCCGACGACCAATCCGATCGCTTCCGCGAGCCGGCTTGGCATGCTCGTCGAGCCGAAGCCGCTGCCCTGCAGGTGAATGCGATCGTCCGGCCGAAGATCCTTGACCGGGACATCGCCGCGTGTCGTCGCGACCTTGTGGTCCGCCGTAATGCGAACGCGATAGCCCGAGCGGGTCCTGAGCTCGAAGACCTGCTTTCGCCCCGTCGGGAAGACGCTGGTGACGACATGAGCCTGTCCGTCCGAGCCGATGATCGGTGCCGTCTCGCCGACCAGGGAATCAATGCGCTTCCAGCCCAGGTCCGTGGCAACCAGAGTGTCGCCGGTGACACATGGATTGGATGCGTAGATCCGGTCCGTGTTCGCCGACGTGTGCCAGTCGTTGATCGTGGTGTCGTACTGGATGCCGGGGTCGCCGCAGAGGTGGGCCGCCTCCGCCATCTGGCGGAAGATCTCGCGCGCCTTGTAGTTGTCGGCCGGGCTGCCCGTTGTGACCTCGTGGGTGGTCCAGTCTCCGTCCTTCTCGACGGCGTGCATGAAATCGTCGGCCACGCGCACCGAGTGGTTGGCGTTCTGGAAGAAGACCGAGCCGTAGGCCTCGCCCGTGAAGGAGGGGTCATAGCCCTCCTCGATGAGTGCCCAGGCCTTCTTCTCCTCGCTGGCCTTGGAGTTGATGAACTCGAGGATGTCCGGGTGCCCGGCGTCGAGAATGACCATCTTGGCCGCGCGGCGGGTCTTGCCGCCCGACTTGATCACGCCCGCGAAGGCGTCGTAGCCGCGCATGAAGCTGACCGGGCCACTGGCGACGCCGCCGCCCGACATGCGCTCCCGCGAGCTGCGGATGGGTGAGAGGTTCGAGCCCGCGCCGGAGCCGAACTTGAAGAGCATGGCCTCCGTCTTGGCGAGGTCCATGATCGAGGACATGTTGTCCTGGACCGAGTTGATGAAGCAGGCGGAGCACTGCGGTCGCTCCTCCACGCCCACGTTGAACCAGACCGGCGAGTTGAAGGCCATCTTCTGATGGAGGAGCAGGTGGGTCAGCTCCGCCTTGAACGCTTCTAGATCCTCGTCGCTCCGGAAGTAGCGCTGCGTCGCCGCCCAGGCGGCGATCGTGTTGACCACCCGATCGATGAGCTGCTTGACGCTGCGCTCGCGACCCGGCGTGCCGACATGGCCACGGAAGTACTTGGAGACGACGACGTTGGTGGCCAGCTGGCTCCAGAACGCGGGCACCTCGACGTCGGTCTGCTCGAAGACGGTTCCTCCCGCCTCGTTCGAGATGGAGGCGGAGCGGGTCTCCCAGGTCACCTCGTCGTAGGGATGGACGTCCGGGCGCGTCCAGCGGCGGGGCCACTCGAGGCCTTCGACTCCGTGGCCGGTGAAGACGGGTCCCCGCTCGGTCAGGGCGATCGGCCCGACCGGCTGCCCGGCCCCGGGGCCGACTGCTCCGGAGGCCTTCGCAGCATCCACGCTGCCCTTCTGGCCTGCCGGCTTTCCGGCTCGTGTTCTGTCGACCGTGGGGCTGGCTCCGGCCTGGGCCATCTGTGTTCCCTCCGTGCGTTGGGTCGTGACTGCGGGGGCTGGATCGGGGGCTTCGTCGTCCGGCAGCTCGTTCGTCGGGTCTGGGCTCCTCGACCTCTACCGTGTAGCTGCGCGCCGTATTGGCACGCATCGCGTCGGGGGCCGACCTGGTCGGCTGGACAGGCCGTCGAAAGGGCTGCCGGCCGGTCGACGAGGGTCCGTCCTCGGCGTCGTCTCAGACCACCGAATCTATGGTGCCGGGAAGCGCCTGTCAAGCCGAAAACCACAAGATGTGGGGTTTCCGGGCAAATTCGCACCACTACATGTCGTGGCGGCGCCATCGTTCGTCCACCGCCGTTGTGGACCACGCGGGGGACGAGCAGTGGACAAGCGGTGCATTGACTGTGGAGCCGCTGTGGACGGCTCGTTCGGATGGGGCGGCGGCTAGAGTGCCGCGCCAAGGATAGAACATACGTTCGCTGTCGGCGGCCTGAACCTGGCTGGCATGGGTCAGATAGCAACCGAGGTAGTGGTAGACGGCGCCCGGGCCCCTCCAAACCTCCCGGCCGGCTCGCCTTGTCTAGGTATCAGCGCCGAATGTCCAGGTATCCCCGGCTGCCACGACCCGACGCGGAGCGATCTCAGATCTACCACTACCCCCATTGCTAGGTGAAACCAATGGGCAGGAGACGATCACCCTCCGCGCATCCTGAGTCCGCGACGCCTCAGCTCAAGGAGGCCCGCCCCGGAGTGATCCATCGCCGGGCCGCGGGCGAAGAGACTTCAGAGACGCGTTCTGACGAACACCCGTTTGGTGCCTCCTCCTTCGCCAGATCGCGACAACCCCCGGTTCGCCTTGTCGGCGCCGGGGGTTTCTCTTAGCGGCGAAGGCTTCTCTTGCGCCGGGGGCTTCTCTTGCGCCCGCGGCCGGTCTTATCCGGCCGGGATCGCCTCTACCCACTGCGCGCGCCACTCGGGCGCGGGGAAACACGGGGCATAGAACGTCGTGGCCTTGCCGATCTTCGACCCGCTGAACTCCAGGATGGTGACCCCGTACCAGTCAGAGCCGTCCGGATACCTTGACTTCAGGACGCCCGTGAACGTGTCGCCGGATCCGGTCACCCGGACGACCGTGAAGGAGGGGGTCATCACCCAGCGATCCTCGTCGCCGATGAGGCGCGCGCTGGAGCGGTCGATCTGGCTGCTCTCCAGGCCGCCGGGGTAGTTCCTGAGGCTGGCGATGATGTTGTCGCGACCGCGGATCCGTTCGCCTGACTGGGGCATGTCATCGACGTAGTCGTCAGCGAGGAGCGTTCCGATGCGCTCGAAGTCGTGGTCGTTGATGGCTGCCACATAGACCTCGATGATGTCGCGCGCTGATGTCGTGGTCCGCGCTGGTCCCCTTACGAGGTCGCTCGTGCCGGCCCCAATCGGTTCCACCCACTGCGCGCGCCACTCCGGCGCCGGGAAGCACGGCGCGAAGTAGGTGCTCGCCTTGCGAATTCGGCCTTCCCGAACGTCCGCGAGGACGACGACGTACCAGTCCGATCCATCGGGATACCGGGTCTTGATCACGGCCGTGCAGACGTCCTGCGTCCCTGTGACGCGCACGATCGTGAACGTCGGCGTCATGAGCCAGCGATCCTCCGGTGCGACGACCCTGGACGCCAGCACGTTGCCCTCCTGGAGCCCGCCGGGATAGTTCTCGAAGGTGGCCTTCAGGTTGCGCCAGCCGCGGATGCGCTCACCCGACTGCGGCCAGTCATTGATGTAGTCCTCGGTGAGGATCGTCGGGAGGGCGTCGTAGTCCCGCGCATTGATGAGCCCGATCCAGCGCTCGAGCACTTCGCCGGCCGACGGCGTGCTCATCGGATCGGCCCTCCGCTCATGACGCCGCGGCGTCCATCGACTCCACCCACTGTCCCCTCCACTGCGGCGCGGGGAAGGCGGGGGCGAAGAAGCTGGATCCCTTCTGAATCTTCCCGCCGCGCAGCTCGACGATGTTGATCATGTACCAGTCCGAGCCATCGGGATAGCGAGTCTTGAGCACGTACGTATGGGTGTCTCCGCTGCCGGTGACACGGACGACCGTGAAGGATGGCGTCATCACCCAGCGGTCATCCGCGACGACCCGGGCGGCGGCAATCTCCTGCGAGTCCGATCGCGGTCCACCCTGGGGATAGTTCTCCAGGGTGGCCTTCAGATTGCGCCAGCCGCGGATCCGTTCGCCCGACTGCGGGTACTCGTCCACGAAGTCATCGGCAAAGAACGTCTGGAGCTCGTCGAGGTCGCGGTCGTTCATCGCGCGCACGAGTCGGTCGAAAAACTCGCGCGCCGCCTGGCTGTCCATGAACCCTCCTGCTGAGCCTGACGATCGGCCCGGGCCGATCGTCAGGCCTCTGCGCCCTGTGTGCCCTCCAGCGCCCGCTGCTCGGCCGCCGTCGCGTTCGCCGCCATCTGTTCCACCTCAGCTCTCGTAAACGCTCGTGCCCGCAGCGCTCCGAGCGCTGTGCCGTGGGCCTCGCGGAGTGCCGCCAGCGCACGTCGACGGAGCTCCTCGGGCACGCTCGTGTCCTCGGCTGCCTGCTGGTAGCCGGCGTGGCCCATGTAGGCGATCACCAGGGCCTGGAGCTCGGTCGCCGGAAGCCATGTCGAGAGCTCGGGGAGGAGGCGCTCGAAGGTCGATCGACTCAGCTGACCGAAGGCGCCGAACTCGAGCGCGGTCTGGACATTCAGCTCGTTGCTGAGGAGCTCGAAATAGACCGCGCGCGCGGCGTCGCGCGCCTGGCGGTCGAACTGGCGGCGCTGGATGTAGATGCCCACGAAGAGCCAGCCGATGACACCCACCAGCGCACCGAACGCCCCGAGGAACAGCCGTTCCAGATCCACGACGACCTCTATCCCTGGCCTGCGCTCGATGTTGGCGCGTACAAGGATAGGGCGCCGAGCGCTCGTTGTTATGGCGCAGAGCCGTGTGACCGCGTCGAGCAGCGTGCCAAGCTGGCGGCATGAGTAGGGATCGTCAGGCCGCAACGGACGTGCGAGCCCAGCTTCTCGAATATGCCCTCTCCCTCCCCGAGGCATACCTCGATCATCCCTGGGGCGAGGACGTCGCCAAGGTCAACCGCAAGGTCTTTGCCTTCTTCGGCCTGCAACCCGAGCCGGACTCGGATCGCACGCTGGTCGTCTGAAGGTGCCGGAGGCCTGGGACGATGCCATGTCCGTGCCGGGCGCCGAGCCTGCCGGGTATGGGCTGGGGAAGTCGGGCTGGGTCACGATCCCCCTGGGCAGGGGGAAGGCGTCGATGGAGATATTGCGCGCCTGGGTCGTCGAGAGCTATCGCAACGTCGCTCCGAAACGCCTGTCAGCCCGGCTTGCGGCCGATTCGTCAGGCTGACCTCCCATGCTGGGCTGTCAGACTGCCCCCCTGCGCCGAGGAAGAAAGAGGGCGGCGACTCCCAATGAGTAGCAGCGGATTCGTCGAGGTCGAAGGAGCCCGGCTCTACTACGAGGAGGAGGGCAGCGGCCCCGCATTGCTCCTGCTCCATGCGGGAATCGCGAATTTGCGCATGTGGGACCCGCAGGTGAGCGCGTTTGCCGAGCGCTACCGCGTCATCCGCTACGACACTCGGGGATTCGGTGAGACCACCACCGCCGACGTCGCGTACTCCAACCGGCAGGACATGGCGGACGTCCTCGACCACCTGGATGTTGAGTCCGCCTTCCTCGTCGGTTGTTCACGCGGCGGTCAGATCGCGCTCGACTTCACCCTCGAGCGGCCCGAGCGGGTCGCCGCACTGGTCACCGTCGGCAGCGGCCCGGGGGGCTTCCAGCCTCAGAGCACGCCGGAGCTGGACGCCCTGTGGGGCACGATGGAGGCCCTCGAGGAGGCCGGCAACTGGACGCCGCTGGCCGAGTTGGAGACGGCCCTCTGGGTCGACGGGTACGGGCAGCCCGCCGATCGGCTGGACCCCGATCTGCGCCTGCAGGTACACGACTGGATCCTCGATTCTTACCAGCGACACGGCCACGAGCGCGCGCAGCCCCAGCCCCTCGAGCAGCCCGACGAGTTCACCACCGTCGTGCTCGACTTTCTGTCGGAGGTCTAGCCTCCGGCTTCTCCATCGGCTCCACCCATTGCGCCCGCCATTCCGGCGCCTCGTAGACGGGTGCGAAGAAGACGGTCGACTTCCGGATCTTCATGTCGCGCAGCTCGATGATGCTGATGATGTACCAGTCGGTCTCATCGGGATACCTGGCGCGAACGACGGCCGTATGGAAGTCGCCAGCGCCCGTGACGCGGAGCACCGCGAACGTCGGCGTCATCACCCAGCGATCCCCTTCACCGACGAGGCGCGCCGTACCCATGTACAGATTCCCCGGCTTGACCCCGCCCCCGGGATAGTTCTCCAGGATCGCCTGGACGTTGGCAAAGCCGCGAACCCGTTCGCCCGACTGTGGATATTCCTCGACGTAGTCATCCGTCAGGAACTGCGCGACCGCCTCGTAGTCGCGCTTGTTGGCCGCCTCCATGTACCGCTCGTACATGTCGGCGACGGAAGCCTGGGACATGGCTGCAAACTCCTGTCGGCTACTCCCTCCGCTGGGCAGGATAAGGCCGCGTTCTCCTGGCCCGCTCGAAGCGGTCGAATGCCCTTTCGTCGACCTTCCTCCATTTATTAGTGCGGGTGGTGGTATTGCGGTCGAGCACCGTCTCGACGGGTTCGCCGGCCGTCACAGCCAGCCACCCACGCTCGCGATCCGGACAGAGATCCATGCTGAGCCCTCGCAGCCGGTCATATTCGCAATACCACTACCGCGGCTGATATTCGAGCGGATCGCTCGATGAACGCGGGAACGGCTAAAGGCCGCTGTAGGCGTGCAGGCCGCTGAAGAACAGGTTGCCGAAGTACGTGAAGAGGACGGCCCCGAACCCGATCACGAGCATCAGCGCCGCCGGCCGGCCCGCCAGGCCGCGCGTGCTGCGCGCATGCAGGTAGACGGCATAGATCAGCCAGGTGACGAGCGCTGAGGTTTCCTTGGGATCCCAGCCCCAGTACCGGCCCCAGGCGATCGAGGCCCACCAGCTGCCCAGGATGATCAGCGTGGCGAAGAGCGGAAAACCGATGATCACCGCCCGATAGGCCACCTCATCGAGGACGCGATGGGAGGGTAGCCAGGCGAAGCGGTCGTTCTGTCCCTGGGCCAGGTACGCAACGGCGGCACCGAAGGCCGTGGCGAAGATGCCGTAGCTGATCATCGCCATGGCCACGTGAATCGTGAGCAGCGGCGCGTTGTCGAGGGCGGGAACAAGGGGCTCGATCGTCGCGGGCAGCGTCCGCGCGTAGCCCGCCAGGAATAGCGCTGCCCCGAGCGGCAGGAAGCCGATCGACCGGATCGCGTAGCGTCGCTCGAGGAAGAGATACCCGCCCATGATCCCGAAGGCGAACGCGATGGAGAACTCGTACATGTTCCCCCAAGGCCCGCGGCCGACGATCACGGCACGCGTCAGCATCGACAGGCCCACGAGCGCCCAGGCCGCCCAGGCCAGACCGATCGCCAGCCCGGCCAGCCGTGATTCGCCGATCGCTCGGACGCTACCGTCGGTTCGGCCATCCGCTCGACCGCCCGGGCCGCCGACGGCGACATCAATCGAGCCGCCCGCCAACGAGCCTGCCCCCGCCCCGGCGCCTGCCAGCCGAAGCCTCGCAAGTCCGCCCGGGGCGACGGCCGCGCGACCCTGGGCCAGGAGGGTGGTGTGCGCCACGTGCAGAGCGAAGCCGAGCACGAGCAGGATTGCTCCGCTGATGAACAGATACTCCGACATCGTGGCCATGTGTCTGGGGTTCCTCGCAGCTGCTGTGACGGCTTTCTCGAACCGGGCCCGAGCCTCTAGGCGACCGCGGCGCCCCCTTCGGGAGGCCCGTGCCGGCGCTGGACGGCTACTCCGGTGGTGGACGCGCCGAGGACGTAGCGAGTGCCGCAGACGCGGCAAAGTTGCTCACCCGCGACACGCGTCGCCGAATCAACCGGACATCGCACGAGCAGCTCGTCACCCTCCATGTTGCACCGCGTCGCGGTGGGGGGATAGAGCAGACCGTCGCGCGGGCAGTACGGTGTATTCGGCGGGAAGACAAAGGCACCGAGCTCGTCGCGTTCCGCGGCAACCGGCTGGAGGTCGGCGTAGCGAACGCGCCCTCGCCGGCGCGTGAACCAGTGGTGCAGCCAGACTAGGGCAAGCAGGGAGATGATCGGCCCGATCAATCCGAGAAGAACCGCGATCGGCAGGAGCGCCACGTAGTCGTTCCAGTCGGGAACGAGAAGCTTCTCGAGCGCATCGAGGAAGCTCGTCCAGGCGCTGTCGGCCCACGTGCTCAGCCCACCCACCAGACGATCTTAGAGGAATCGCAGATGCTGCTGATCTTCGACCTCGACGGGGTGGTCTACCGCGGTCGAGAGCCAGTTCCCGGGATGGCCGAGCTGCTGAGCCACCTCGATGCGAGGGGCGACGTCATCGTCTACTGCACGAACAACTCGCGGGCTCACCGCTCGGAGTACCTGGAGCGGCTGCGGGGCCTTGGCTTGCCGGCGACAGAGGATCGGATCGTCACGTCAGCCCGTGCGACCGCCCTGGCCCTGGTGGATCCGGCCCTGGTGGGTCCGGAGGTCGCGTGGGATCGGGATCGTGCCGGCGACGGCGACGGTCGGCCGGTCATGGTGGTTGGCGCAGAGGGACTTGCCCAGGAGATTCGCGACGTCGGGCTAGCGACCGTTGCCCCGACCGAGGAAGGACGGGCGGCCGATCCCTGGGCGGTGGTGGTGGGCCTGGACCTGGAGCTCTCGCACGGGCGGGTGAGCGTGGCGGCGGACGTCATCCGCGGCGGGGCACGCTTCATCGCGACGAACCGGGACCCGGTGTTTCCCACGCCCACCGGCTTCGTCGCCGGGGCGGGTTCGGTCGTGGCCGCGATCGAGGCGCCAGCCGGACGCGGGCCGGACCTCATCGTCGGCAAGCCGGAGCCAGGCCTGTTCATCGAGGCCGCGCGGGTCGGCGGAGGCGAGCCCGGGGAGGCGATCGTCGTGGGGGACGGCCTCACGACGGACATCGCGGCCGCGATCCGGGTCGGGGCGCGATCCGTCCTGATGCTGACCGGTGTGACCAGTCAGGCGCAGCTGGAAACCACGCCGCCAAACGCCCGGCCAACGCTCGTGGCCCGGGATGCCGCGGAGCTGGCCGCCCACCTCGAGGCGCTCAGAGGCTGACCGCACCTTCAGAATCAAGCGGTCGCTGGCATTTCCGAGCGGCTTTGTGTCAGCTACGAACCCCGGTAGTGGGCGGCCTCAACCCCTCATCGCAACAGGTCGGCGAGTACCTCGCATGGTTTCATCCAGTCGAGCGTCTGTCGAGGACGGCCGTTGAGTTCGGCAGCCACAGCGT
>JACDFU010000091.1 GCA_013815585.1 Chloroflexota bacterium | reverse complement strand
TCACCCTGCGAAGCGGCGGGAAAGCCCGCCTCGATGACGTCGACCCTGAGCCGGACGAGCTGTCGCGCGACCTCCAGCTTCTCGGCCGCGGTGAGGCCGGCCCCGGGGGCCTGCTCGCCATCCCGGAGCGTCGTATCGAAGACGCGGACGTAGCCGGGGTCGACGGCTGCGGTCATGCCGGCTGCTCGCTCGCCGCGCGCTCGGTCCCCGCGTGCTTCTCCGCGGACGCCTGGGCCTGGCCGGCGTGCACCTCCACGGGGTCGAGCCAGCGCATCTGCGAGCGCAGTTCCGCGCCGACCCGCTCGATCAGGTGATCCCGGTCCTGGCTCCGGAGGCGCTCGAACTCCCGTCGACCGCTCTCGTTCTCCTCGATCCAGCGGCGGGCGAAGGAGCCGTCGCGGATCTCCGCCAGGACCTGCTTCATCGTCTCGCGAACGCGCTCGTCGATGATCCGCGGGCCCGAGACGTAGTCGCCGTACTCGGCCGTGTCGCTCACGCTGAAGCGCATGAAGTTGAGGCCGCCCCGGTACATCAGATCGACGATCAGCTTCAGCTCGTGCATCGTCTCGAAGTACGCCAGTTCGGGCTGGTAGCCCGCCTCGACCAGCGTCTCGAAGCTCATCTTCACGAGCGCGGCGGTGCCGCCGCAGAGCACCGACTGCTCGCCGAAGAGGTCCGTCTCGGTTTCCTCGGCAAACGTCGTCTCGAGCACGCCAGCCCGGGTGCAGCCGAGTGCGCGGGCGTAGGCGAGAACTCGCGCGCGGCCTGAGCCGCTGTGATCGCGGTGAACCGCAAAGAGGGCGGGCACACCGCCGCCGGCGCGATAGACCGATCTGAGCAGGTGGCCGGGGCCCTTGGGCGCCACCATCCCCACGTCCACGCCGCCTGGAGGGTCGATGCGCCCGAAATGGATATTGAAGCCGTGGGCGAACATCAGCAGCTGCCCCTGACGGAGGTTCGGACCGATCTCGGCCTCGTAAACGTCCTTCTGCGCTGTGTCGGGGACGAGGATCATCACGACGTCGGCCGCTCGGACGGCGTCGGCGACGTCACCGACCTTGAGACCGGCCTCCTCGGCGAGAGCTCGACTGCGGCTTCCCGGAGCCAGGCCCACGAAGACATCGAGGCCCGAATCGCGCAGATTGAGCGCGTGAGCGTGACCCTGGCTCCCGTAGCCGATGATCGCCACCGTCCGGCCCGCGAGGGCTGCCTGGTCCGCGTCATTGTCGTAGTACATCCGGGCGCCCATCAGCTCACTTCCTCCGTTTTCGCTTCCGCCAGGCCCTCGACCTCGACCGCCGCCGAGCCGCGCAGCATGACCACGATGCCCGTCCGGACCATCTCCTTGATCCCGAAGCCGCCGACCAGCGCGACGAGCGCGTCGATCTCATCCTCCGTGCCCGTCGCCTCGACGATCGCCGAATCTGCCCCCAGATCCACGATTCGGCCCCGATACAGCTCGACGATCTTGACAATTTCGGATCGCGTGCTCGCCGTGGCCCGCACCTTGATCAGCGCCAGCTCGTGCTCGATCCTTCGCTCGCCGGTCACGTCCTGCACCTTGAGGACGTCGATCAGCCGGTAGAGCTGCTTGCTCACCTGCTCCACGGCCACGTCGTCGCCACGAACCGTGATCGTCATCCGGCTGACGTCCGGCCGCTCCGTATGGCCGACGGCGAGGGACTCGATGTTGAACTGGCGGGCGCGCATCAGGCTGGAGACGCGATTGAGCACGCCCGGGCGGTTGTTGACCACCGCAACCAGGACGTGGCGCCGCGCCTCGCCGCTTCCAGGAACGTGCCTGGGCGGAGGATCCGAGGCTGGAGTCGGCGAGAGGTTCTGGTTGCTCACTCGTCCGCCCCTCCCCACTTCTCGATGAGGTCCGAGAGGCCCTTGCCGGCCGGCATCATCGGGAAGACGTTCTGGGCTTCGGCGATCTCGAACCAGACGAAGGCCGGCCCGTCGACTGCGCGGGCCGCTTCGATCGCCGGGTCGACCTCGTCGGGGGTCGAGGCCTTGAACGCCGGGATGCCGTAGGCCTCGCACAGCTTCAGGTAATCGGGTCCGAACATCTGCGCTGAGTGGTAGTTGCCCCCGTAGATGATCTCCTGCCACTGGCGGATCATCCCCAGCTTCTTGTTGTCCATGAGCGCGATCTTGACCGGGATGCGGTCCTGCACCAGCGTTGCCAGCTCCTGCAGCGTCATCTGGAAGCCGCCGTCTCCGCACACCGCCCAGGTCTCGTGATCAGGCCGGCCAAGCGCTGCTCCCATGGCGGCCGGCACCGCGAAGCCCATCGTGCCCAGGCCGCCGGAGCTCAGGTGCGAGTTCGGTCGGCGAAACCCCGCGTAGCGGGCGAGCCACATCTGGTGCTGGCCAACGTCCGCCACGAGCGTCGCCTCGTGGCCGGTCAGCTCGCCCAGTCGATTGACGACGTAGTCGGCCGAGAGCAGGCCGTCACGCCAGGCGCCCGAGCCGTGCCAGCTGCTCGCCTCGGATTCGCGACGCCAGGCTGCCAGCTCATCGAAGTACGCTCGGCGCTCCTCGGCGCGCCGCTGGGCGACGAGCGGCCTGAGCGCGGCGATCACGCGGCCGACGTCGCCCACGATCGGCACCTCCACGGCCACGTTCTTGCCGATCTCTCCGGGATCGATATCGACATGCACGATCTTCGCGCCGGGCGCGTACGTGCTCACCTTGCCCGTGACCCGGTCGTCAAAGCGCATGCCCAGCGCAATGAGCAGATCGGCCGACTGGATCGCACGATTGACGTGCTTCCAGCCGTGCATCCCCATGAAGCCGTAGGCGAGCGGGTGCCGCTCGTCGATCGCGCCCACGCCCAGCAGCGTCCAGGCCACCGGGATCTGCGCCTTCTCCGCGAAGGCGCGCAGCTCGTCCACCGCGTCGGCGACCAGGATCCCGTGGCCGGCCAAGATGACGGGGCGCTCGGCGCGGTCGATCTGCTGGGCCGCCATCTTCAGCTGGCGAGGATGGCCGTCGAAGGTCGGCTTGAAGCCGGGCAGCCCTGCCGAAACCTCCCCATCTGTTGGGTGGGGTGCCTGCGTCTCCTGCTGCAGGGCGTCCTTGGTGATGTCGACATGGACCGGGCCCGGGCGGCCGGTGCGCGCGATGTGGAAGGCTTCGGCCAGGACTCTGGGCAACTCGTCGGCATCCCGGACCAGGTAGTTGTGCTTCGTCATCGGCAGCGTGATGCCCGTGATGTCGATCTCCTGGAACGCATCCTTGCCGATCAGGGCGGCCGGCACGTTTCCCGTGATCGCCACGACCGGCACGGAATCGAGCTGGGCGGTGGCGAGGCCGGTGACCAGGTTCGTGGCGCCCGGGCCGGACGTCCCCAGGCAGACACCAACGTGGCCCGTGGCGCGGGCAAAGCCGTCGGCCGCATGAGCGGCACCCTGCTCGTGGCGAACGAGAACGTGGCGCAGGTCCGGGTAGTCACCGAAGACGTCGTAGAGCGGCAGGATCACGCCGCCGGGATAGCCGAACAGCACGTCTGCACCCTGACGAAGCAGCGCCTCGCAGACGACGTCTGCACCGATGCGCGTCCGCCCACGGGGCTTCTGGTCGCGGAGCATCCGGCTGCGCGCGTGCTCGACCTCGGCCGCGGCGGTGGTCCCTGCGCCGGGCACGTGGCCGCTCGGTCGACTGGTCATCGTCATCTGCTGGTCCGGTGCCTCGTCATTTTCGTCTCCGGTGGCCTCCGATGAAGTGGCTCGCCGCACAAACAAAAGACCCTCGCCTCCCCGGCGAGGGTCCTGTCGGTCCGACGTGTGCGCCCGTGAAGCGCTACCTCCGTCTGCCTCCAGGCTCCCGCCAGGAGCCGGTAATGAGGGCGAGCAGCCCAAGGCCGAGCTCCCGAAGGATGCTGAGGAGGGATACGTCAGGCTGAGTGCCGCGGAACCGAACGGGCACGCGCCGGCCGTCGCTGGTGATGACGACGGAGACGAGCTCGGGCTCCTGGTTGGTCCGACCCACGATGTACTCCTACGTTGACGAGAGTGCCGCGGAGTCTACTCGACCCCGTTCGAGCCTGTCCACCGCTCGACCGACCGACTGCTCGATTCGACTCGACTGCCCGATGCGATCGACTGCTCCCGCGACCCGGAGAAAGCGATCTGGCGGCGCCCGGCGATCCTCCGCCGCAGCGGGCGGAACTCCAATGACCCGATCGTCCGATGGAATCACGGCCTCCAGAGCGCTCCATTAGCTGCCATACGCTCATCCACGGAACGTTAGAACGCTGAGACAGCTCGTGCCCAACCCCATCTGAGCTCAAATGGCGGCAAGGAGGCGGCTGAGATGGGCCGCGCGCCGGTATGGGCTCGGCTTACGTTCCCTGGGCGGCCGTATGGCAATGGGCGGTCGTCAATGGCGATCCAGGAGTGAGACGACCGCAGCGCGGATCGACGCCCTAGTTCAGGTAGCCGTTGCGGCGCAGGCAGATGTGACCGCCCGGATCGAGCGGCTCGCCGCACAGGGGACAGGGCGGCCTTCCCGCGTCGACGAGCCGGGCAGCGGCGTCCGCGAACGCGAGAGCCGCGGGGCCGGGCATCCGCACTCGCAGCGCGTCGGGCCCATCGTCCTCGTCGCTCAGCACCTCCGGATCGTCGATCGGCTCATCGTCCATGGCCAGCGCCTCGACGACGACGTGCTCCGCCTCCCCGTCCCAGGCCACCGCCATGGTCCCCACCCGAAACTGCTCGATCACCTCTTCGGTCGAGGTCGCGGGGCCGGACGCCTCACCTGCGTCGAGCGCGAGACCGCGTCGCTGGGCCTCCTCGACGAGCTGCACCAGGCGCGTGGCGAGCGCTGCCACCTGCGACTTCTCGATCGCCAGGCTCACGATGGCATCGCCCTTGGTCGCCTGCAGGTAAAAGGCTCGCTGACCGGGCCTCCCGACGGCGATCGCGCGGAACTGGTCGGGAGGATCGAAGTTGAAGATGCGTCTGGGCACAGGCGAGACTCTATACCGCGACCGCGACGCACGGCGTGGGTGCTAGCCTTTCGGGCCTCATGGCAGCTGACCTGCGCACAGCCCAACCACGGACCCTCGTCGACAAGATCTGGGACGACCATCTCGTCACGGAGGACCCGGCAGCTCCCGCTGTCCTCTACGTCGACCTGCACCTCGTTCACGAGGTGACGAGCCCGCAGGCGTTTACGGGCCTTCGCGAGCGCGGGTTGCGGGTTCGTCGGCCGGAGCAGACTGTGGCCACCGCCGACCACTCGATCCCAACCCATGCCCGCTCGTTGCCCATCCTCGACCAGCAGGCCGCATTCCAGGTGACGCAGCTGGAGCGGAACTGCCGCGAGTTCGGGATCCCGCTTCACGGCCTGGGCTCGCCAAACCAGGGGATCGTTCACATCATCGGTCCGGAGCTCGGCCTGACGCAGCCAGGCATGACCATCGTCTGCGGCGACTCGCACACCGCCACGCACGGTGCCTTTGGTGCCCTGGCCTTCGGGATCGGCACGAGCGAGGTGGAGATGGTGCTGGCCACGCAGTGCCTGCTGCAGCGCAAGCCCCGGACCTACGAGGTGCGCGTTGATGGCCTGCTCTCACTCGGCGTCACGGCCAAGGACATCATCCTCTCGCTGATCGCCCGGATCGGTGTCGGCGGCGGCACCGGCCATGTCTTCGAGTACACCGGGGAGGCCATCCGCGCTCTGTCGATGGAAGAGCGGATGACGATCTGCAACATGTCGATCGAGGGCGGTGCCCGGGCTGGCCTGATCGCGCCCGATGAGACGACCTTCGCCTACGTGGGAGGCCGGCCGCATGCGCCAACGGGCTCCGCCTGGATGGAAGCGGTCGAGCGCTGGCGCACCCTGCCCTCCGACGGCGGAGCCTCGTATGACCGCTCGATCGCCCTCGACGCGTCTGCCCTCGAGCCGATGGTGACCTACGGCACGAACCCCGGGATGGGTGTCCCGATCAGCGGCGAAGTGCCCTCTCCCGACGCGCTTGCCGACCCAGGCCACCAGCGGGCCCTGGAGAAGGCGCTCGCCTACATGGACCTGCAACCGGGACAGCCGCTCGCCGGTCAGGCCGTCAACGTCGTCTTCATCGGTTCGTGCACCAATAGCCGGATCAGCGACCTGCGCCAGGCAGCCGGGATTCTCCGTGGACGCCGCGTGGCCAAGGGGTTGCGCGTCATGGTCGTGCCGGGTTCCCAGCAGGTGAAGGCACAGGCGGAGCGCGAAGGCCTGGACGAGGTGTTCCGTGCTGCCGGCGCCGAGTGGCGCGAGGCCGGCTGCTCCATGTGCATCGCCATGAACGGCGACCAGCTGGAGCCGGGTCAATACGCGGTCAGCACCAGCAACCGCAACTTCGAGGGACGGCAGGGGAAAGGCGGCCGAACGTTCCTCGCCTCGCCGCTGACCGCCGCGGCGTCGGCCCTGACAGGCGTCCTCACCGATCCCCGGTCCATGGCTGACGGCGACGCGATCGCCACGGCTGGCCGCCAGCCCTGAGGGCCACACCGTGAGCCAGCCCTTTTCCACGTTCACCAGCGCCCTGATCCCGATGCCGGCGGAGAACGTGGACACCGACCAGATCATTCCCGCCCGCTTCCTGAAGACCACGGAGCGCTCGGGATTAGCCGGGGCGCTCTTCAACGACTGGCGCTACCTCGCGGATGGCTCGCCGAGGCCGGATTTCGTGCTCAACCGCCCGGAGATGCAGGGCCGACAGATCCTGCTGACGGGAGGCAACTTCGGCAGCGGCTCGTCCCGGGAGCACGCGCCCTGGGCGCTGACCGCCTGGGGCATCCGTGCGGTCTTCTCCACCTCATTTGCCGACATCTTTCGGAGCAACGCCCTCAAGAACGGGCTCCTCCCGATCGTCCTCGATTCCGAGACGCACCAACGCCTGTTCGATCTGGTGGCAGCCGACGCCGACGTCCTCGCGACGGTCGATCTCGAGGCCCAGCTGGTGCATCTTCCTGGCGACGAGGACGTCCCTTTCGACGTCGACCCCTTCGCCCGGCAGATGCTGCTGGCGGGAACCGACGAGATCGGCTACCTGCTCGCGCGCGAGCCGGCGATCAGCGCGTACGAGGGCGGGCGTCCTCGGCGGGTAAGCACCCTGGGCTGATCAGGGAAAACGGCGGCCCCCACGGCCCACCACCTGCGCTCGGAAACCGACCAGCCCGGCTCGTCGTTCTCTCCAGTAACAGGAAGTCGCTGGAGGACCTCTCATGAGAAGGTTGTTCGTGAGCATGGTGCTTGCCGGGGTCCTGGCGCTGACCGTGGTCGGCTCGGCATTTGCGCACGTCCATGGCATCACACCGCTCGGCGGGGGCTGCCTGTCACCGTCGGTCAACGCCGGAGGGGCACGGACGGACGCGACACCTGCGAACGGGGTTCTGGGCGGCTCTTTCCCGGCCGATCCCGGTCAGTCAGGTCTGACGCCCGGAGGCGCGACCGGCGGCAACGACGCAGCCGCATGTGACACACCCGCCGCCGACTGATCAGGCCAGCACACATCACCTTAGTCCGGTGCCCGAAGCAGGGCACCGGCCCTTTCGCGGGTGCCCTCCAGGCCCACTGACCTCTTGCCTGGGGCCGTGTCAGCATTGGCGACCGCGGCCGGTTCCGGGAGCCGTAGCCGCCAGCGCACGACAGGAGGCTTCATGCCGAAGCAATACTCGAGCCCTCCGCCTCTCACGGTTGATGCACAGAAGCGCTACACCGCGACGATCGATACCTCGGTCGGGACGATGACGGCCGAGCTATGGCCGGCCGAGGCGCCGATGACGGTGAATAACTTCGTCTTCCTGGCGCGCGACGGCTTCTATGACGGCGTGATCTTTCATCGCGTCATCCCAGGCTTCATGATTCAGGGCGGAGACCCGACGGGCAAGGGCACGGGCGGACCCGGCTACAAGTTTCGCGATGAGCCGGTCCGCAAACCCTATTCGCGAGGCACGCTGGCCATGGCCAATGCAGGCCCGAACACCAACGGCAGCCAGTTCTTCGTGATGCACGCCGACTATGGGCTGCCCCCGAGCTACACGATCTTCGGCAAGCTGACAGCCGGAGAGGAGGTCCTCGACCAGATCGCCTCCGCTCCCAAGGGCGCCAGTGACCGTCCGCGGGATCCGGTCCGCATCGAACGGGTGTCGATCGAAGAGGCCTGACCTGGCACGTCCCGATTCAGGTGCTTCGGGGTTCCTCGGAACATCGAAAGCCCGTGGGATCGCCTGCCACCCACGCAAACGGGTGCGAGCAAGCCGCTCAGCCTCCCCTCGGGGCACTCAGTCCTGGTAACAGTCGCGTTGGACGGCATGCGGAAAAACGGTGCGCGCAAGGGCCTCGGAAGCATCAACGATTGCTCGTATGAGTCTGAACACGACCGATTCCGGACGAAGAATGCGGTCGGGCCCGCCCGTAGGCGGAACACCTCGAGCGTCCCTGGCTGCCTTGCTTGGATTCGGTCGAGGCTCCAGCTGCGCATTCGGCCGCCTCGTCAGCGCCTGGGCCGCCCCCTCCCCGCCTGAGATCGCTTCGGCCGCTTCGCGGCTGCGACCTCGCCTTGGCCGCTTCGCGGCTGCGACCTCGGCTTGGCCGCTTCGGCGGCCTCCTTTGAGGCCGTCGGCTGGATGCCCGCGACCGGGGGACGCGGCACGGGCCCGTGCACGATCTCGAAGCCCGTGCTGTTCTCGAGGATCTCCAGCCGATGCCGCTCCATGCGGAGGCTGGCGGATCCATGTCCGGCCCGCAGGTTGCGGAGGGTGACGGAGGGTAGCCAATCGGGCAGGTCCGGATTCACGTAGATCGTCTTGTTGACCGCAGTGGTGTGGATGCCGCAGAGGATGGCCACGAAACGGAAAACGGAGGCCGCAGCCCAGGCCTGCGGAACGTTTGCGCCGAGATACTGGACGGGGAACGCGCTGGGCTCGCGGGCAAGACCGGCGAAGAGCTCCGGCAGCCGGTACGACTCGAACCGCTCCGCCGCGGCGAAGATGCCTTCCGCAACACGCTGGGCTTCCTCGTGACGGCCCGCCCGGCGGAAACCGCCGCAGATCGTCACGTTGTCGTGGGGCCAGACCGAGCCGTTGTGGTAGGAGTACGGGTTGTAGCCGGCATGGTCCGCAGAGAGTGTCCGGATGCCCCAACCAGACCACATGTCGGGCGCCATCAGTCGATCGACGACTCGCGTGGCCCGCTCCGGCGGCACGATGCCGCTCGCGAGGCAGTGGCCGGCGTTCGAGGCGACGCTGCGGATCGGCTTCTTGTCGCCGTCGAGGCCCAGGTAATAGGTCCCCTCGCTCTCCCACCAGAAATCGTTGTTGAACCGCTCATGGAGCGTCCTGGCACGGCCGCGCATCTCCTCCGCGCGCTCCGGATCACCCCAGACCTCGTACATCTCGGCGATGCGCAGCATTGCGTCGAAGGCATAGCCCTGCAGCTCGCAGAGGGCCAGGGGCACCCCGGCGATCGAGCCGTCCTCGTGGAGGATGGCGATCCCCGAGTCCTTCCAGCCCTGGTTGTAGAGGCCTCGCTTCGAGCGGCTCCGATACTCCTGGTAGCCATCCCCATCGAGGTCGCCGTAGTCGGTGATCCAGGCCAGCGCGGCCTCGGCGTTCTTCCGATAGCGCTCGAGGAGCCGTTTCTGGCCCGTCCACTGGTACGCGTACGAGAGCACGATGATGAACAGGGCCGTCGCATCGGCGGTGCCGTAGTAGGGCGCGAAGGGCACCAGGCCCAGCTCGGCGAGCTCGCCAAATCGAAGCTCGTGCGGGATCTTGCCGGGCTCCTTGTCCTGTTCGGCGTTGTCGTCCGTGGCCTGAAACCCGGCAAGGCGATGAAGAGCGCCTACGGCAAATTCCGGGAAACCGCTGATCGAGAGCATCGAGACCACGAGCGAGTCCCGCCCGAAGAGCGTCACGTACCAGGGGATGCCGGCCGCGGGGACGTAGATGCTGCGGCTCTGCGCGAAGACGTTCATCCGCAACGCCTCCATATCCCGGACCGCCTGGGCCCAGATCAGCGGCAGCGTGCGGTGCTCGGACTCCAGCTGCACAGGCGGCAGCACCTCGGTCACGACGTCCGCCTCATCCTCCAGCAGAGCGCTGCAGTCGAGCACCCGGGCTTCCTGCCCATCGACCAGGGGCAGCCACTTCAGGCAGACGTGCCAGGCCTGCTTGGGCTTGAGGTTGATCGTGAACACCAGGCGGCCGTTGGCAAACTGCGGGCGCGAATCGGACCGCTCGATGCGCACCAGCAGGTCCCGCCGGAAGCGCTTGTTGCGGTAGATGGTGTGGAGCTCGCCCTTGACGCGGTGCCACTCAGTCTGAATGTCACCCCGCCGGACGATCCGGTGGCCGCGGACGTCGAAGATGTCGGCGAAGTCTGAGTCGATCTCGATCTCGAAGACCAGTCGCACAGGCCTGGCCGCATAGCTGACCAGGTCGTAGTCCTCGTGAATGCCGCCCAAGATCGTCCTGTCCAGGCGCAGGCCGATCGACCGAGCCGGCAGCAGCGCCTCCGCGTTGGCGAAATAGACACCATCGCCCAGCGGCAGCTCGGGGGTGGTGAACTCGTAGCGAGCCGAAAAATGCTCGATGTTGGACGAGTTGAGCAGCGTGGGCTGCTCGCCATTGATGGTCATCCGGTAGCCGGCCACGAAACGCGTATCCAGACCGAAGAAGCCCACGTCATCAGTGGCCTTCATCGTTGCGTCGGGCTGGCTGATCAGGAACTGGCGATCATGGTTGATCGTGATGGTCGAGGGCCCAACGGTGACGCGCATCGCCGAAGAATACGACCCGCCGGGGTCCGGGCGGCCCCCACGACAGCCGCGGTAAGCTCGACCCGTGAGCGAGCGAAAACCTTCCCTTCCCTACGACCGGCCGAGTGACCCGGCAAAGCGGCACTCGGCGCGCCTGACGGACGGCCCGGATCGAGCCCCGGCCCGGGCGATGCTCAAAGCGATCGGCTTCACGGATGACGACCTGGCCCGGCCGTTGATCGGCGTGGCCACCACCTGGATCGAGACGATGCCCTGCAACTTCAACCAGCGGGAGCTCGCCGCGCACGTGAAGGACGGCATTCGAGCGGCAGGCGGCACGCCCATGGAGTTCAACACGATCAGCGTGGCCGATGGCGTCTCCATGGGGACCGAGGGCATGAAGAGCTCGCTGGTCAGCCGCGAGGTGATCGCCGATTCGATCGAGCTGGTGGCGCGTGGCCACCTCTTCGACGGGCTGGTGTGCCTGGTCGGCTGCGACAAGACGATCCCGGCTGCCGCCATGGCGGTAGCGCGGCTGGACATCCCCGGCGTCGTCCTCTACAGCGGCACCATCCTCCCCGGGCGGTTCCAGGAC
>JACDFU010000180.1 GCA_013815585.1 Chloroflexota bacterium | reverse complement strand
ATCCTTCGTTGAGGCTGTCTCCGGCGCGCAAGGCGTCGCTCGCGTCAGGGTGATCCAGGCCGCAAATCAACAGGGCCGCGGAGCGAGGTATCGCGTGGAGCGCCTCCTGCGTGGGTCTCTCCCCGACACCGTAGCCCTTGCCCAGGATCACTCCGGCCTCTGTCACAGCGTGGCGTCCTGGGAGGCAGGTGGTGTGGGTTCCACCGCCGTCATTGCTTTCCGAGTCCTGTATTACCGCCAGCTGATCCACCCCGTCTGGCTGGACACGCCGGAGGGCTTGAGCGGCCCGGCGGGCGTTCCGCAAGGGGTCGAGACCCTGGCAGAGCTGGAACAGGCCATCATCCAGAGCGGCCTCCCGGACACCAGCACATCGCGGCCGGCGCCTATCCGTGTGACGCCTGGCAGGCCCTGGCACGACTAACCACAACTCCACCGGCCCGGCTCTCATTCGAATCTTTACCAGCCGGTGCCCTGCGCTGCGGCAGGTGACGGAACGACGGAATGGCCATCACGCTCGAGCGCGCGCCGGTCGGCCCGCCGGCTCGCGCGATGTCAATGACGTTGTCGTCTTCGAATACACAGGGGACGGTGGCGGGGAAAGCACACTGGGTTAAGCAGTCCCCGGCTTGTTGCAAAAGTCGCAAGGGTGATCGCTGAGTAGAGGGCGGACGACGGTTGGAGCGCCTGTCCGACGCGACCCCGGATACTTGGCTGACGCCCCGCCGGATGTCCTGTGTGGCTTGGCACCTGAGCCGTTGTCAGGCGCTGACGCCACCGTTCCACTAGAAGAAGCGTTGCGCGCCCGAAGGGTGTTGGACGCGCGATTCCAACCTACACCATCCCGATCGAGGGACGAGACGAGTGGCTGGCCGCGGCCCGGCTGCAAGCATGAAGGACGGGTACCTGCGCGGCGGCCTCTCGACGCAGGCGACGCAGCGCCAGATGGACGTGCTCGCCGCCTACGTCGCCGCTGGCGGATCCGTCCAGGACGCCGCCCAGCTCGTCGGAATCCAGCCGAGCACCGTGAAGCGTCACCTTGCCGACCTTAGGTCCCGGATGGGGCTCACGACCGAGCAGCTGATCTACGTAGGTCGTGCTGGCGGATGGCTTGTCGTGCCGAGCTTGGAGCCCACCTGACGGTCTTCCCAACGTTTGAGGACACGTGGCCGGCCAATCGCTCCTGGTGCGTGCTCTGGCGGTCCGTCATCCGGCCAGCTCAACGTAGGACTCGGGAGCCTCCCACGGCAGCAGGTGCCCGATGGCATCGATCGTGCGCGAGCCCCAGCTGGGATGCGCCGCCTCGACGTCCTCGATGAGGCGCTGCGGGATCACTCGGTCGTCGGCACCCCAGAGCAGCAGCGTCGGAGCGGTGATCGCCTGAAGCCACTCGCGGGTCCGTGCTTCGTCGACGGTCAACGCACCAAGGACTGCGATGACCGCGTCCACGGCTCCCTCGACGCGCCAGGGGAGCGCCAGGCGCCCGACTTCCTCCGCCGCCAGCGACAACAGCTCGGGCGACATCCGGGAGACTTCCGATCCCAGCTTCGAGCTGTCCCGTTCCTCGACCGAGCGTCGCCACGCGTCGGCCTTGAGGCGGATCCCGGCGCCCACGAGGATGTCGGCCACAGGCCGCGCCACGTGGAGCCCGACGCGCCAGGCGGCAGGGAAGCGCGGGGGGTCAGGGAGGCCGGGCAGGGGCGCGGAGGTGAGGACGAGGCGTTGGACGCGATCGGGGACCCGCCCCGCGAACAAGCCACCGACGAGGCCGCCCATCGAGTGTCCGTGCACGACCATGCGCTCGATCCCGAGAGCCGTTGTGAAGTCATCGAGGAACTGCGCGCCTGCGAAGATGTCGATAGCGCCACGGCGGAGCGGTCGGCTCCGGCCCGACCCCGGCAGATCGGGCGCGATCACCGACCCAATCGCCGAGAGGGGGCCGATTACGTCCATCCACGACCAGGCGCCCGTCCCCATCGGATGGATGAGCAGATGGGTAGGACCGCTGACATCGGCGCCAGCCCGGAGGTAGTGGACGCGGGCACCGGCCACGTCCACGACGTGGCTGGTCACGCCAGCCCACCTGGGAGATCGCTCCCCCCAGTGGTATCCCGGCCGGATTCGCGCCGTCGTTCGGGCGGAGCGGGCTACTCCTCGGCGGGACGCGATGGTGCGAGGCTCCTCAATCGGCATCGAACCGGACCACACAAACAGCACCACAAACGGACCGGGTGGTCTGGCACGTCAGTGCCCGATATCGAGATCGCCGGCCTGAACGAGCCCGCTCTCATAGGCGAAGACCACGATCTGGGCGCGGTCACGCAGAGCGAGCTTGGTGAGGATGCTCGAGACGTGCGACTTGACGGTCGCCGCCCCGATGAACAGCTCCTCGCCGATCTCCGCGTTGCTCGAACCTCTGGCGATGGCGGTCACCACCTCGTGCTCACGCTCGGTCAGGCGCTTGAGGCGCATGGACAACGCCGAATCGACTGCCAGCCGTTCCGCGAACTGGCTGATGAGCCGCCTCGTGATCGACGGGGCCAGCAGCGCCCCACCATCGGCCACCGTGCGGACCGCGGAGACGAGTCCGGCTGGTGGGATGTCCTTGAGCACGAAGCCGCTCGCGCCGGCGCGCAGCGCCCGGTACAC
The DNA here is from genome assembly GCA_013815585.1 of Chloroflexota bacterium. Classification (GTDB taxonomy): domain Bacteria; phylum Chloroflexota; class Limnocylindria; order Limnocylindrales; family CSP1-4; genus JACDFU01. The sequence goes on along the minus strand of JACDFU010000180.1, from coordinate 1,135 downwards.
GTACTCATCGGGATCGAAGGTGGTCAGGATCAGCACCCGGACATCCCAGTCCGCTGCCTCGAGGATCCGCGACGTGGCCTCCAGCCCGTCCATGACCGGCATGCGGATGTCCATGAGGATCACATCCGGTCGGTGGAGCCGTGCCGCGTCGATCGCCTCGAGTCCTGTTCCTGCCTCGGCCACGACCTCGATGTCGGCCTCGTGGCCAAGCACCATGGCAAAGCCGCCCCGCACCAGCGCCTGGTCATCGACCACGACGACGCGGATACTCACGTCCCTGCTCCGCCGACGGGCAGGTGCGCCGCCACGCGAAAGCCTCCATCGATCTGCGGACCGGCCGTCAGGCTTCCGCCCAACAACAGTGCCCGCTCACGCATGCCCACGATCCCGTAACCCGACCCTGGCAGGCCCGCGGCAGCATGTCCCCGATCCGAGACCTCGACGTCGACGGCACCGTTGGCGGCGCTCACACGCACCTCCGTCCGCGCCTTGGAACCGGCGTGCTTGAGGACGTTGGTCAACGACTCCTGGACGATGCGATACCCGGACAGGTCCACCCGGGTGGGCAGGCCACGCGGTAGGTCGGCCATCTGGAGTGAGACGTCCAGACCAGCGGCTCGGAACTGATCGACCAGTCGGGGGACGTCGGCAAGGCCGGGCTGGGGTACCAGCGAGCCCTCATCTCCGGTCGGTCGCAGGACACCGAGCAGGTGGCGCAACTCATCAAGCGCTTGGCGACCGGCGTGTTCGACTGCCTCCATCGCCTGCAGCGCCGCCTGAGGATCGTCCAACGCGACGGTCTTGGCAGCACCGGCCTGCACGGTCATCAGGCTTACCCGGTGGGCAACCACGTCGTGCAGCTCGCGGGCGATGCGGGTTCGCTCGGCCTGGACAGCGCGGTCGGCGTCGGCTGCCTGCTCTCGCCTGCGTTCCTCTGCATCCTCCTCCCGCGTCCGCAGCCGTCTGCCGACGTACCACACCGCCGACAGCACCACGAGGCCGAAGCCCACGGCGACTGCCGTGATCTCGCCGATGAGGTAGGGGAACCCGACACAGACGGAGAAGGAACCGGCCAGCCCGACGTAGCTCCAGCGCTCGTCGTCCGCATAGCGGCCGGCGCTGTACAGGGCAACAA
>JACDFU010000179.1 GCA_013815585.1 Chloroflexota bacterium | reverse complement strand
TCCCTGGGGATCGCGCTCACGGGCGGCGTCGGCGATCATCTCAGCGGTGACCTGGTCATCAGCTTCGCCACTGGCAACACCGGCCTGGCCAGTGAGCCGGGACCACCGGAGGGTGTGTTGCTACGGATGTACCCGAGCGAGCGCATGAACGGGCTATTCGACGCGGTCGTTGAGGCGACCCAGGAGGCGATCGTGAACGCCCTGCTCGCCGCCCGGACCATGACCGGCCGAGACGGCATCACGGCCCATCGCCTCGACCAGGAGCTGCTCCGTGGAATCATGGCGGAGGCGGGACACGAGGCCGGGACGACACGTGCCAGGGAGACCTGATGGACGTTCAGGCGGATGGCTCGGTCCGGATCTCCTGGTCTGCCGATGGGTACGAGTCGATCGATGTTGAGGGCCGATGGCGCAGTCGCATCGAGCTCGATGACTTTGCGCGGGAGGTCGCCGACGCTGCCCTGCTCAACCGAAGCGTCGAGGAGCTCCGCACGGCGCTCCGCAGGCGGCTCGGCGCGACCTTCGACCTCGTCGAGCTCAGGCACGACCCTCGGGGACCACGCCTTGTCACGCGCCTCCACGCGCCACGGGGAACGCCGAACCCGGACGTCTGAGCCCCCGCTCAAGCCCTCCGTCGGGGCGTCAGCCGCTCCTCGCCCGGAGCTCCGCCTTGTGCGCGCGTTTGCCGGCCTGGTACTGCTGGAGCGCCTCGGGACTATCCACGTCGCCGAGGGTCGGATGCGCGGGCAGAGCTGCCTCCCAGCCGGACGGCTTGATTCCGAACCGCTTGATGAGTACGGCCACGATGGTCCGGGCCTTCATGGCGCCGATCCCTGGCAGGCTGAGAAGTCTCCGCTCGAGGTCCTTCGCGTCAGTCGCCTCCGACCAAATTCGGCTTGCGTCACCCCCGAAGTCCCGCTCCACCGCGGCGCATAGCTCCTGCACGCGCTGCGCCATCGACCCGGGGAAGCGGTGCAGGGCGGGGCGCTCACGGAAGGTGGCCAGCAGGGCCTCCCGGTCCATCGATGCGATCCGGTCCGCGCTGAGCGAGCCCAGGCGACGCTTCAGCTCCAGCGGCCCGGAGAAGGCCTTCTGGACGGTCACCTGCTGATCCAGGACGAAGCCGATCAGGAGCGCCAACGGGTCGGCCGCCAGCAGGGCGTCCGCTTCGGCCTCGCCCGCGAAATGAAGCCGAGCGGGCTGATGGGGCATGGAGGTCTCCTCGGGCTACGTGTCCGCGCTGAGCGACTTGGACCAATACGGCGATGGTGACATGCCAGCTCCGAGATCGGCGCAGAGGCGGGCTGGTCGGTACGCTGAGATCGTGACCCTGCCGACAGCTCCACGGGAGCTCGAGCTCACCGACACCAGGCGTCGCGCCCGCGTTCCTCTCCCGGAGGGGGCACTGAGCGTCTACGTCTGTGGCGTCACCCCGTACGACACGACGCACCTTGGCCACGCCTTCACCTTCGTCCAGTTCGACACCCTGGTTCGTGCGCTGCGCTGGCTGGGCCGCGAGGTGACCTACGTCCAGAACGTCACGGACATCGACGATTCGATCCTGGCGCGTGCCCGGCGGCAAGGCGAGGACTGGCAGGCGCTCGGCCGGCGCGAGACGGTCCGATACCTGGAGGACATGCGGACATTGAACGTGGCCGCGCCCGACCACTTCGTGGCCGCGACGAGCGTCATCCCGGAGATCCGGAGCATGGTCGAGCGCCTCCTCGAGCTGGGCGCCGCCTATGCCACCGATGGCGGCAGCGTCTTTTTTCGGATCGCTGCCTCGCCCCACTACGGGGAGCTGTCGCGGCTCGACCGCCCAGGCATGCTGGAGATCGCGGCCAGCCAGGATGACGCGGATGTCGATGATCCGCGCAAGGAGGATCCGCTCGATTTCGCGCTCTGGAAAGGCTGGTCGGGCAGCAGCGATGAGCCCGCCTGGCCAAGCCCCTGGGGCCCGGGGCGGCCGGCCTGGCACATCGAATGCTCGGCAATCTGCAAGCGCTACCTCGGGCCGCAGGTGTCGGTCCACGGCGGCGGCGCGGACCTCGTGTATCCGCACCACGAGAGCGAGATTGCCCAGAGCGAGCTCGCCACAGGCCGGCGGCCCTTCGTGCACGCCTGGCTGCACACGGGCATGACCCGGATGGATGGCGTCAAGATGAGCAAGAGCCTGGGCAACCTGGTCTTCGTGCGCGACCTCGTCCGGGAGCACAGCGGCGACGCCGTACGGCTGTACCTGCTCGAGCACCGCTACGGCGACGCGTTCGACTGGCGACCCGCCGATCTCGAGTCGGCCGCCCGGAGGATGAGCCGTCTCCGGGTCGCGGCAGCGGAAGCGGACCGCGACGACGGCGCCCGCGAGCGGTTCGTGGCCGCTCTCGCCGACGACCTGAACACGCCGGCTGCACTGCGCGCCCTCGACGGCGCCGGGGGCTCGACCGTGCGCGAGCTGGCCGGGGTTCTGGGCCTCACCCTCAGCGGAGCCGATCTGGCGTACCCTCCGCGCATGACCGACGACGACGCAAAGGCGACCGGCACCGACAAGGACCAGCCCTCACTCAAGCCAGACGAATCCTGGGGACAGGGCACCGACTCGACGCACCCCCAGAGCGCCACCGGACAGCCGGTGGAGCGGGTGGATGAGGCGACGGCGGATGACATCGGGCCGCTCGGCCGCGATGAGCTGCCGCAGACTCCCACCCGCGACGAAAAGAACAGCTAGGGGTCGGGCCCTTGGGGGCCACCGAGGCGTCTATCAGGGGAGACGAGCAATTCCCTGCGATGCCGCCGTTACGATCGGTGTGTGCAAATAGACCTCAACGCGGACGTGGGCGAGTCGTTCGGCGCCTGGGTGATCGGCAGGGACCAGCAGCTGATCCCGTTGGTGAGCTCGGTCAACATCGCGTGCGGCGCTCACGCCGGGGATCCCCTGACGATCGCTCGCACAATCGAGCTGGCGCGGGCTTGCGGCGCGTCGATCGGCGCCCACCCCGGCTACCCTGATCTGGCGGGCTTCGGTCGGCGCGATCTCGGCATGGAGCCCCGGGAGCTCGAGGCATCAGTGCTCTACCAGGTCGCTGCGGTTGCGGGCATGGCCGGCGCAATGGGCTGCGAGCTGCGTCACGTCAAGCCGCACGGCGCGCTCTACAACCGCGCAGCCGAGGACATGGAGACTGCGCTCGCCGTCGCGCGGGCCGTCCGGCGCTTCTCCCGCGAGCTGCGCCTTGTCGGACGTGCGGGCTCCCTCCTATTGGATGTCGCGGGTGGCGAGGGCCTGGCGGTGGCCGCCGAGGCGTTCGCCGACCGCCGTTACGAACCCGACGGTCGGCTCAGGTTCCGGGGGGAGGCCGATGCGGTGCTGGCCGAACCTGCCGCAGCGGCTGCCCAGGCCGTCGCAATCGCCCGGGACGGCGTGGCCACGGCCACGGGAGGGGATACGGTGCACATCCGGGCGGACACTATCTGTGTGCACGGCGATTCCCCGGATGCCCCGCTGATCGCGGGTGCGGTCCGTCAAGCGCTCGAGGGCGCTGGTCTTGAGGTGGCTGCCATGGAGCCGGCCGGGAACCCGTGAGCAACGGTTCGAGCTCGGGCTCCCAGCCGGCGGACGAGGTGACGGTGGTGCCCTTCGGGGACAGCGCGGTGCTCGCGTTGCTGGGCAACCGGATCGACATGCGCCTGAACGCTCGGGCGCACGCCCTCGCAGATCGCCTGCGCCGACTCCGTGTCGACGATCCGCGCCTTGGCCGCCCGGTGCCGGCCCACGCCAGCGTCCTGCTGCCCTATGACTGTTCCGT
>JACDFU010000178.1 GCA_013815585.1 Chloroflexota bacterium | reverse complement strand
GATCTCAACAGGTTGCACGTGGGTGGCCGTAGCCAGCGGGATGCCGGCACCGAGCAACGCCCACAGGGCGAGCATGAACGTTCCCAGCCAGGCCAGGCGGCGGCCGGTACGAGAGTGCGGCACGAGCCGCGGACCAAGAACGGATCGTGTCAACATGGCGTATCCCTCAAGAGCTGCTGGCACCGACATGACATTCGGCGGTGACGCATCAGGCGTCGCTCGCCGAGTCTCATACGCCAGGCGGTACCCGTCTAGTACTCCCGACTACGTCGATGTACTTACCAGCGCTTCAAGGGACCGCCCATCACGGCACCTAAGTCGCCAGCTCACGGGATGAAAGGCGTTGACCCTTGGCACCAAATGACCAGCCGGCGAGTAGTACCAATGGGTCCACTGGTACGACGAGCATCTCCGTGGAGCCAACGCGGAGCGCGCTTCGGCGCCTTCTCGGGGCCGCGGTTGAAGGGTCGGGAATCCGGCCGCCCGAATCGGCGGCCGTGGCCGCGCCCACGGTGAACATCGAGGTCACTCGGCCGCAGCACGCCGAGCACGGCGACTTCGCCACCAACCTGGCCCTAAAGCTGGCGCGTCCGCTGAAGCGTCGCCCCCTCGAGATTGCCGACACTCTTGCCGAAGCGCTTCGGGCCCTTCCCGAAGCGCACGAGATGCTCACCGACGTCGACGTCGCGCCTCCGGGATTCCTGAACGTGCGCCTGTCGGCGGTCTACCTGGCACAGGCCGTGGATGCCGTCCGGGCCGCGGGACCTACCTTCGGGCGGCTTCGCGCCGAGCAACCCGGCCGCCTCAATGTCGAGTTCGTTTCGGCCAATCCAACAGGGCCGCTCCACATCGGGAACGCGCGCGGCGCCTTCGTGGGCGACCTGGTCTGCCGGATCCTCGAAGGTGCCGGCCACGAGGTCACGCGCGAGTACTACTTCAACGACTCGGGCACACAGGTACGGATGCTGGGCGAGTCGGTGCGAGCGCTTCGAGATGGCGACCCCCCACCGAAGGAGGGTTACCGGGGCGAATACGTGCGCCAGCTGGCGGACGAGTTGCCGCCCGAGCTCGGGGAACGGGCAAGCCACCCCGGGGAAGATCCGGCCCTGGTGCTCGGTGAGTGGGCCTCCCAGCGAATCAGGGGCGGCATCGAGGCGAGCCTGGCCAGGCTCGGCGTCCGCTTCGATGTCTGGCGGACCGAGACGATGATCGAACGCGACGGCTGGATCGAGCAGGCGCTCGAGCGGCTGCGCAGCAGTGGCCATCTCTACGAGGCGGAAGGCGCGACCTGGTTCCGCTCGACTGCCTACGGCGATGACAAGGACCGCGTGATCAGACGGTCGAACGGCGAATACACCTACTTCGGCAAGGACATCGGCTACCTGGTCGAGAAGTTCAGCCGCGGTTTCGACCGACTCATCTACCTATGGGGCGCGGACCACCACGGCACCGTGGCGCGGCTGCGAAACGCCGCGGAGGCGATGGGTTTCGACAAGGCGGCGGTCGAGGTCCCGCTGATCGCATGGGTTCGCTTTGTTCGTGAGGGCCGGGAGATCTCCATGTCCAAGCGGGCCGGAGAGTTCATCACCCTCGACGAGCTGCTCTCTGAGGTGGGCGTGGATGCAGCGCGCTGGTTCTTCGCGGCGCGAAGCCACAACACCGGGATCGACTTCGATATCGAGCTCGCCAAGCGCCAGTCGAACGAGAACCCCGTGTACTACGTCCAGTACGCCCATGCCCGAATCGCATCGATCCTCCGAAAGGCGACAGAGGAGGGCCTGCAGCCGGCCACGTCCCTCCGGGGCGCCCTCGCGGACGACACCGTCGGACAGGGTCTGGCCAAGCAGCTGCTCCGGCTTCCCGAGGTGATCGAGGATGCGGCCGACGCCCGCGAGACCCAGGGGGTGACCGCCTACGCCACCGAGCTGGCGACTACTTTCCACGCGTATTACCGCGACCGGCGGGTGGTCGATCAGGCAGATCCGGAGACCTCCGCCCGGCGCCTGGCGCTCGTCGAGGCAACGAGGATCACCCTGGCCAACACACTCGGGCTGGTGGGCATCTCTGCGCCCGAGGCGATGTAGATCCGGGCGCGCTAGGGGCTCTCCCTCGATTGGGACAGCCGTGCCGCCTGGCGGAGCGCCTCGAGCACCGCGTCGTTGCTCGCGAGCAGCACGGTCGCCCGGTCACCGCCGGCGAGCACGAGCCCGTCGCCGCCGGGGTCGGTCTCGACGCGTTCGGCAGCGGCCGCGAATTCGGAAGCGTCCGCAGCGCTGTCCCAGGCTGTCGACCAGACGATCGCCCAGGCATCGTCAGGTCCCTCGTACATCGCGAAGCGATCTCCGCCCCAGCCCTCCGACGCGTCGCGCGAAGCGCTTGGGCCGTTTTCCTGCGCCATCCAGACATTGAGGTTGAGCTCTCCCAGGGTGTCAGTGAGCGACTCCCTCCAGCCTTCGCCGAGAACGTCAGGGAGGCTCGCGGGCACCTCGACGACGACAGGCGCCTCCTGCTTGAAGTACTTCTCCGGATGGAGCACCTGCTCGGTCGAGGCTGGCGGGGAGTCGAAGGCTTTGTCCACCGCGGCCCAGCCACCGCGTTCGCGGATCTGGCTCACGAGGTTGAGCCCATCGAGATACGGAAACGTCAGCTGGCGCACCAGGATGGGCGGGGTTCGGGCAAGCACCTCGAACTGCTCCGGGTCGCTGGACTGGATGAGCATCTCGCGGAGCTCCTCCCGTGTCAGGTTTCCGCCACTCCATTCGTTCATGACGAGCGTCGCGTCGCCCTCGACCAGCGCCAGGCGCCCGAGTCCGCGATCGCCCTCGGTGATGTCGTCCAGCTCCAGTGAGTCGAGATCGAAATGCTGATCCTGGAGCGCGTGCGTGAACTCGTGGGCCACGGTCGTCTGTTCGAGCGGTCCGAATCGATCGCCGCGCTGGACGATTGCGAGCCGGTCGGTGTCCGGCTCGTAGAAGCCCGCAACTGCGCTGCCCAGCAGATCCAGCACGACGGTTTCCAGCTCCGTCTCTTCGGGGAGGTACCCGAGCCGTTGATAAGCGCGCGTCTGCGCTGCCAGCCGCTCCGCGGGATTGTCGCGACGGAACTGGCGCGCCAGCTCGGCCACGAACGAGGCCTCGTCGAGAACGCGTTTCGGTACCTCGGCCCGTGGCTGGAGCTCGCGGAGGCCGACGACCTGCTGTTCGATCTGGGCGACCTGGGCAGCCAGCTCGGGGCTCAGCGTGGCGGCCGGGCCGGTCGCCTCCGGGGACCCGCTGGGGCCGCTCGTCGGCGATGTCCCGGGGCCGGCCGAGCTCGATGGACCGTCGATGGCGGCGGACGTTTCGTCGCTGGGCGGCTCGTCGCTGGGTGGCTCCTCGCTGGGCGGCTCCTCGCTGGGTGGCTCCTCGCTGGGCAACGGCGTATCGGCGTTGGCGCCCGTGTCCCCCCCGCCCGCGCCGCCCGAGATGACGAGAACCGCGACAGGGACGAGGAGCAGGAGGAGGAGCACCGCGACGAGGAGCGGCCAGCGTCGAGATGGGCTCGTCATCGGAGGGAATTGTGGCAGCAGGACACTGCCCGGTCCCCCTGACAGATGTCACCTACGAATGGGGGTAGTGCTATGTCGCAAATACCACCCGGCGTCAGGCAGCCAGCACGCTGGCTGCACGTGGCACCGGGTATCGCGCTGGCAGCGAGGCGGCACGAGATCATCTACCACGGCGGTCTCCAGCGACCATCGCAACACTTCACCACGGCGAGCACCGTGGAGTGGAGGACGCGATGGGGCGAACGTCTGGCAGACGGAACCTGAGCAA
>JACDFU010000090.1 GCA_013815585.1 Chloroflexota bacterium | reverse complement strand
CTCGTGGGCATCCTTTGTTGTCCACGCGACGGCATTCCTCCGGCCGAATGACGGTCGCCTGGCGCTCGTGTTGCCCGCCGAACTGCTACACACGGATTACGCGGAGCCCGTGCGGCGATACCTTCGTGAGCGCTTCAGTTCTCTAGTCATCGTGGCCTTTGACCGTCTCGTGTTCGAGGGCGCCCAGGTTGACGCGGTACTCCTACTTGCATCCAACGACGACAGCCGCGGCCTCCGCGTAATCCGGCTGCTGGATGAGCGGTCGCTCGACTCGGTCGACTTGGAAGTCGCACCCACCTACCAGGCGTTGGAGCATTGGGAAGAGGAGGCTCGCGTCGCCAAGTCACGGACAATTCAGTCGGCTCGCTGGAGTTCATCACTCGATGTGGAGGCCAGCGCTGTGTATGACGCGCTGCTTGTCTCGGGCCGAGTGGTCAGGCTGGGCGAACTTGCAGAAGTCGATATCGGGCTCGTCAGTGGCGCCAACTCCTATTTCATTCTCAGCCGCGAAAGTGCGCGGGCACACGACTTGCCGAAGCGAGTTCTTCGGGCTGTGGTGGAGCGCCCAAGCGACCTCGCTGGCATCAGGGTTAGGCGGAGCGAGGAGAAGAGCCTGTTCCTCCCACCGGAATCGGTCGGCGCTCATGATCGGGCCACCCATGAATACCTAACGATTGGTGTCGGGCTCGGTGTTCCTCAGCGATACAAACCACGTACGAGGCGGTTTTGGCATCGGGTGCCACTGCCCCACCTCATAGGAGACGCATTTCTACCCTATATGGCCCATCGCGCACCGCGCCTTATCCTCAACCCAGGTCGGCGTATCGTGAGCACGAACTTACTCCACAGCGTCGCCTTCCGCGAGGAAGCGCCAGACGCTCGTGCGATGGTCGCCGCCGCTCTATCTTCCGCCACCGCGCTATCGGGCGAGATCGAGGGCCGGAGCTACGGCGGCGGCGTTCTAAAGCTGGAGACCAAAGAAGCTGAGCGACTAGCGGTTCCCGCGCTAACCGGTGAGCAGGTCGACCAGCTCGTCGCCATGTTTGATCGACTGGATCAGTTCGTTCGCCGCGGCAGAACGCTCGAGGCCTCCGCACTTGTGGACGAGACGCTCGGCTTCGATCACGGCCGCCTTGTGGCCGCGACGGAGGTCTTCCGCCAGCGCCGCCTCGGACGCAAGAGCCCTAGTCGCTGATCCGAATTGCGGCGCGACCATCGCAGTTCGTCGAACCCAGTCCGGCTCCGAGATCGCCTGATCAGGTATCAGCGGCTAACGGAACGCATCGAGCCCACCGCGGCCAGGGCGTTGCGGGTGCGCCCGGTTGGCTGGCAAAACTGGCGGGACTCGAGATGCGTTGGCGGCGTCACCGCGATGCGAGTCCCACCGGCCGCGCGGGTCAGTCCTCTTCGTCTTCGCCCTCGGTCTCGGCGAGCAGCTCGTCGATAGTCGGAACCTTCGTGTCCACGGCGATCTCGAGAGTGCCACGCATCACGCCGCTCAGGTTCCGGGCCCTCGCGGTCCACCCCGCGCTGAGCGTCTTGCCGGTATGGAGCCCGGCGTTGACGTACAGGTAGAACTCATCCAGCTCGAGCACCTCCTGCGGGTAGAGGTCGAGGGCATCGAAGGTCAGGCGTGTCGAGCCGCTGTTATCGATGGTCACGCCACGACCCATCGCTCGGACCGCCGGCGACAGGTAGGAGGCGTAGTTGGGCATACGGATGGCGCTGAGGCCGTCGAAGCCGGCGAGCTTGCTCCGGCCGGCCTTGCCCAGCATGATCGGACGCCCAGGCAGCCGCGTCTCCGGCACATCCACGTCCTCGCTGGCGGCAAAGACCCCTTCGGCACCAATGAACACCTCGAGCTGGAGCTTGTCGATCGGATCGTCGGTGTTGTTGCGGATCGAGAGGTCCACCCGGCCGAGCTTCCGCTCGTAGGCCCGGCGCACGATGACCGCTGGCATCGCCTTCGTCGCCTTCTCGATGTAGGTGTCGACCTCGGCCTGGTACTTCTCCGGCGGCCGCGAGTCGGGCTCCCGGAACCCCTGGTTCAGCGATTGCTGGCTCAGCTCGGCGAGGAGCTTGGCAGTCGCGGCCAAGGAGCTGCTCGGGTCAATGGGGACTGTCTTGGCCGGCGGCTTTGGTGGCGCAGGCTTTAGGGCCACCCTCTCGGCCTCGGCCCATCGGCCCATGGCGTCCTCCGTCGCGTCCACGGGCTGGGCCTTGCTGGATGGCGCCAGCAGCACCGAGATCCCGCCGATCCGCCGCCGGCTGCCAGCCGCGCGCCGCGACAGCATTGCGACGTCGGCGCTGTTCGCCTCCTCGGTTGACGCCTTGTGACGCACGTACACCGCGCCGTCGCGGACCGCGATCATCGGATCCTTCCCGCTCCGGGGGTCCGGCGAGTACGTCTTCTGGCAGGGCCAGGCGGGGTGCCCGAACTGCGGAGGCTCGATGGTGATGACGAGGACCTGCTGGCCCTGGACCTCAACGTAGGTTGGCGCCCACTCCGGCGCGTTCGGCGCCCGGCCGACGTACGGCGTCAGCCAGCTCTCGATCTTGGCCGTGTCGTGGACTGGCGTCCCCACTATGGAGGCTGGGCTCACCCCGATGACGACGTACGCACAGCCGCCGCACCACGTGCCCGTCACCTCGGGATCCCGGTTGGCCATCCCGAGGACCTGGCGTGATAGCTCGGCTGCCCACCTCTTCTCGGCGATGTCGGCGGTACTCTTCCACTCGACCCAAAGCGTTTCCTGAGTCGAGGCGGGCGCCTCGAAGATCGCGGTCACCAACTCCCGGTAGCGAGCCAGGGATCGGATCGCAGTCGAGGTGTCGAGGTTCAGCGTCACATCGCAATTATCGCCGGTCAGCCCCTCCGGCCCCAGGTCGATCACGGCTCAAGCACGGGGTAGTGCACCCCCATGCCAACCATGACGCTCGAGCGCGGAGCCTGGAGTACGTCGGCGACGTCGTGCCTCACGGCCTTGTGGTCGACCATTACGAGAGCGAAGTGACCGGCGCCCGCGACGGGACCGTCACGGTGCTCGTCTTCACGGTTCCGAACTGGCGGGACTAGCCCAGGGCTGCATCCGAGCCGTGGCTGCACCGGGGAACGACCCTCTATTGATCAGTCCCCGAGGGCGCTGAGTATCCCTTCTGTTCGGTCCGTAGCCGGATCGTCTCGGACAACTCCGTCGCCTGACAACGGGTCAGGCGCTGACACAACATGTGTCGAGCTGACCGCTGACCAAGTACAGGCGCTACCCCTCGTATTCGAAGGTGATCTTGAGCTCGACGCGGTACTCGGTGATCTCGCCGTCCTCCACCTGGGCAGTCGACTTCACCACCTCGACCGTACGGATGTTCCGAACGGTGCGCGACGCGGTGGCCACGGCCTGGCGGGCGGCGTCGCTCCAGGAGCGCGGGCTGGTGCCGACCATCTCCCGAACGATCAGCACGCCCATGCCGGCTGCCGCTGCGGTACTGGGATGTCAGACGCCGACGCTGGTGGTCGGTCGGGCGCTCTCCAGCCGCACCACGTCGTAGCAGGAGCTGCAGTAGACCGGGCGGTCGTTGCGGGGCGCGAAGGGCACCATGGCCTGCTGGCTGCAGCGGGCGCAGACCGCGGCGTGGTACTCGCGCGGCGCGCCGACGGCTCGGTTCTTGCGGGCCTCCGCCCGGCAGCCGGCACAGCGCTGCGGGTCGTTCTCCAGTCCCTTGGCGGCGAAGAACTCCTGCTCGCCCGCCGAGAAGCCGAACTGATCGCCGCATTCACGGCACGTCAACGTACGGTCCTGGAACACGCTCGCCTCCCACACCTCTCCCACAGGCGCCCAGCGCCCCTCCCATTTGCCTCCGGGCGGGGGCCGGACGGTGGCGACGCGGGTGGGGCGTCGACAGCGATCAGGCCCGTCACCGGGAAGCTGATCGGGCGACTATACGCACGCCTCCAAGCGGGCCGCAATACGCAAGTTCAAAGACGGGGTTTAGGCGGCGGCTGAAAAGCCGCGCCAGGGGCTCAGGCGACCTGTGCCGGCGGGACGGCCCTTGGGCCTGACAGCTCCTCAACCGTCCCGGCTGCGATCACATAGCCCTCAGTGCCGTTCTTTGCCGCGTACATCGCGAGGTCCGCTGCGTTGAGGAGCTCGGCCGGCGACTGACCCGGCTCACTGAGGGCGATGCCGATGCTGGCGCCGATCTCCATCTCACCGTTCCGAACGCTGAATGGGGGTCGCAGGACGTCAAGGATCCTGTCGGCGATCTCGGTTGCGAGGGACACGTCCGTGACGTCCTCCAGCAGGACGACGAACTCGTCGCCGCCGAGGCGCCCCAGCGTGTCGGTCGAGCGAACGCAGCCGCGGAACCGCTCCGCCACTGCCGAAAGGACACGATCGCCGGCCCGATGGCCGAGCAGATCGTTGACTTGCTTGAAGGTATCGAGGTCGATGAAGAGGACGGCGACTCGGACATCAGGCGGCTCCGTGCGCTCCAGTGCGTGCTGGAGTCGGTCGCCGATGAGCGCGCGGTTCGGCAGCCCGGTGAGCGGGTCATGGAGTGCCTTGTGGCGGAGCTGCTGCTCCAGCTCCGTCCGTTCGGCGATTGCCCGTCGATGGGCGATATGCGCAGCCGTCCAGGGAATGAGCGCCGATCCGGCCAGGAAAAGCCCCGCATAAACCAGGGCAGCAGCATGAAGCTGTGTCCCCACGCCGACGAGCACCGGCATCCCAATTACGCCCACGACGGCAGCGGCAAGCCCGGCACGGAGACCGTGGACCGTCGCGTGGGCCGCCACCAGGAGCATGAACAGAAGCGCCGTCTGGGGGTAGTGCTCCCTGGTTGCCCAGCCGAAGGCGACGACTGCAATCGCGTTCACCACGGCCCAACAGATGGCAACGGCGGATCGGCTCGGGGCAAGAACGAACGAGCCGACGATCAGAAGTGCCATGACAGTTGCAGCGGCCGAATACAGCGGCCAGAGCACGGTCGGGACCCCCGCCAGGATCAGCGAGGGCGGGAAAAAACCCAGGCTCAGGATCGCGATGAAGCCCACGACCCGCTGGAAGTCTGCCGCGCGCGCCGCCCGCCTGCCCACCTCCTCGGGGAGGAGCAGGCGCTCGATCAAGGCCAGGAGCTCGTTGCTGCGTGTTCGGACTCGACCCGAGGCACTTCGAGGTTCGATGATGGTTGAGTTCCCCGCCACGCGCCGCCCGGGTCATGGCTGGAATGGCTCCAGTCATGAGTGCCGCGCAACAGGCCTGACACTGGCAGACTCATCCCCGGTCGTGGAACAGCCGAAAGTCCGGGGTGGGGGCAGGACCCGACTCGATCCACGCTGTACGGCTGGGCTCCGGCCCCCTGACGCAGCTCCGATGGCCGGCGGAACCAGACGTCTGCCGTTAACGTCAGCGCGACCATGCAGAACGATCGCCGCCGCCCCATCAGCCTGTCCATGGCCCTTGGCGTCGCCGCCCTGATTGCGGTGGCCTGCTCGGCTGGTGCCGTGCCCACGGTCCGTCCCAGCCCGGCGCCCACCGGCCAAGCCTCGGGGAGCCCCGCCCCGTCGGACGTCGTCAGCCCGTCAGATGCCCCCGGCGCTTCGGGCGCCGCCAGCCCGGTCGCCTCTGGCGACACCGCCGGCGCGATCGACCATCCAACCGATGCCGAGTCGATCGTGCTGCGCATGGAGGAGTGCTGCGGCTTCGTCCCGATCACCGTCAACGCCACCCAGGCGCCCTCCTTCACGCTCTACGGCGACGGGCGCGTCATCTACCGCGGCCCGATCAGCTTCGATCAGACACAGGAGGGCCTGGGCGCCTTCCGCATGGCGACGATGACCGAGGCGCAGGTCCAGCAGCTCCTGTCTTTCGCGCTCGAGGACAGCGGCCTCGCGGATGCGCGCGAGCGATACGAGAACGACATGGTCGCCGACGCGCCGACCACGATCTTCAGCATCGATGCTGGCGGGATCACCAAGTCGGTCTCGATCGTCGCGCTGGGCCTGCGGGAGGGGCCGGACGCCGCCGCGCATCGCCGCTTCAGCGGCCTGGCCGAGTCCCTGCGCAGCTTCGAGGCGGAGGTCGAACGCGGCAACGCCACCGATGCCGGCATCTATGAGCCGGAGGCCTACCGGGCGGTGCTGATTGAGGCCGAGGGGATGCAGGGTGAGGTGCGTGACTGGCCCTTCAGGGAGCTGGCGCCCGAGGACTTCGTCCAGGATCCCGCGCTCGGCTTTCGGATCAGGACCCTCACGCCCGAGGAGGCGACCGAGCTGACGGAGACGCCGGTCGAAGGCGTGCTCGGCATCAACGTCACCGGCCCCGATCGCAAGCCCTACACCATCTCGCTGCGCCCGATCCTCCCCGACGAGGAACGCTGACCGGCTCCATCCCCGCGATCCGGCACAGGGCGGAGAGCCACGTTCACCAGGATCCGCTGCAACGGCCCTGACATGAACCAGCTGTATGGCCGAACCGGTATGTCACATCAGCTGGGCGTTCATGGTGGCGCTCCATCGATGAAGCATGTTCAACCTCGCGAACGAAGCACTTTGGGAGACGCTCATGTTGGATCAGCAGACCAAGACACAGCTTCAGCAGAAGTTCCAGACCATCAAGCCGCAACTGCAGCAGCAGTTCAGCGGGTTGACGGAGCAGGATCTGCAGTCGGGTCAGAGTGACCCGGACCAGCTGGTGCAGAAGATCTCGCAGAAGACGGGTCAGCCGTCCACCCAGATCGAGCAGCAGCTGAAGACGCTCGTCCAGAGCGCCTAGTCCGATCCGGAAGGCCGGTGCCGCATCCGCGGCGCCGGCCTAGCCACATACCGCTCTCGCCGCTAGCGTTCTTACCGCCGCCTACGCCGCCGCGTCTATCAGTGGTGGTTGGTATGGACATGCAACCCACCCGATGGGGCACGCACGCTCATGGGAAGTGGGGGGCTCGGACAATTGCGTCGCATCCGCGCTGTGATCGCGTGCGAACTGGCCACGGGGGGCGATGAGACGCGCGGAGGGCCGGCAGGTCATCCAGGGAGCGGAGGGAGTAGTCCATGAGACTTCAAGGCGGCGGGAGCCGGAGCACCACCACGCTGCTGCTCATCATCCTCGCGGTCGTCGTGGTCATCGCGGCCGTGTATTTCCTGTTCCTGCAATAAGCGACGGGAGGATTTGATGCGCAAGGGCAAGAGCATCATCGGCAAGAACGTACTCAGCCTGGCCGACGGCACGCGCCTCCACACGGTCAAGGACGTGATCATCGGCGCGGACAACACCGAGATCGTGGCGCTCCTGGTTGACGAGGGCGGACTGCTCAGCAGCTCGCTCGTGGTCCCCATCGAGGAAGTCCAGAGCTTCGGCAACGACGCCGTGGTGATCTCCGACGGCAGCGCGGTCGTCCCCGCCAACAAGTATCCGCGGGTCAACTCCATCATCGACCGGCGCGAGCGCCTGATCGGCAAGAAGGTCTTCACTGAGGGCGGCGACGAGCAGGGCTCGATCGGCGACATGTACTTCGATGAGGCGACCGGCCGGATCCTCGGCTTCGAGGTCACCGGCGGCGTCATCAACAACATGACCAAAGGCAACTCCTACCTGGCCGTCGAGGAGATCGTCCGGACCGGTCCAGACGTCGTCTACATCCGACCCGAGGCCGTGGCATCCCTCGATTCTCAGGTCGGCGGTATCCAGGGGGCCTTCCAGGGCGCCCAGCAGAAGGTCGGCGCCGCAAAGGACAGTGCCGGGCAGCAGGTCACCTCGGCCAAGCCGGAGGACAACCTCATCGGTCGGAGGGCCGGCAGCGACGTGGAGGACGACGAAGGGAACATCCTGGTCGCAGCGAACCAGCGCATCCGGGCAGAGCACGTGGAGACGGTCAAGCAGCGCGGCAAGCTGCAGGCGCTGACTGCGGCCGCGAGCGCGGGCTCACTGCAGGATGCCGGCGCCGGCGCTTCCTCAGCGGTTGGCGCCGCTGGTGACGCGGCGGGCAGCCTCTGGGATCAGTTCACCCGAAAGATTCAGGACATGACCGATGCGACAGGCAAGCGCGTAGACGAGCAGCAGACCAAGAAGCGGCTCTCGGACATCGAGGACGCCGTGGGTCGGCCCGTCACCAAGGTCATCCTGGATCGCGAGGACAACGTGATCCTGAACCTGGGCGACATCATCACCCACACCGGGGTCCAGCGGGCGTACGACTCGGGGGCGCTCGACACGCTCCTCGGATCGGTCTACAAGGGCCAGGTTGACTTCGTCAAGGAGGAGATGCGCGCCCCCGAGCAGGTCGCCTCGACGACAGCCGCCACGATCGAGCAATCGACCGGCGGCGCCACCGTCGTGGATGAGCTGGAGCAGAAGGTGCAGACCGCTGAGCAGCAGCGCGAGGCCCAGAAGGAGCAGGCTAAGGTCGAGGCGGAGGAGAAGCGGCAGCAGCGTGAGCAGGAGCGCGAGCAGCGCGCCGGCGAGCGCGACACGGAGGCTCAGCAGCGGCAGACGGAGTTTGAGGAGGCCCGCGCCTCCAAGGACACCGCCGGGTCTACCGATCCCGATGCCACCGTGACGATGGCGCGACCGACGAGCAGGCCCTCCGAGCAGGGCTGAGCCTCTCGTCCAGATCCGAGGTACGGGACCTCGGGGCCAACTCCGCGGCGTGGCGCTACGCGTACTCCTCCGCGTAGCGCTCCGCCTCGGCGTATGAATAGAACTGGGTGAGGCGCTTCCGGAAATAGAGCTTCATCTCACCGGTCGGCCCATTGCGGTGCTTGGCCAGCTTCAGGTTGATGACCTCGCCTTCCTCGTTTTGATCCTCCGCGCCGCGTTCCTTTTCGCGCCACAGGAAGAGCACAAGGTCGCTGTCCTGTTCGATCGAACCGGATTCACGAAGATCAGAGAGCCGCGGTTCCTTTGATTCGCGCATCTCCGCCTGTCGCGAGAGCTGCGACAGTGCGATCACCGGCACCTCGAGCTCGCGAGCCAGGCCCTTGAGGCCGCGTGAGATCTCCGAGACCTCTTGCACTCGGTTCGCGTCCCGCGAGGTGACGGTCGACTGCATGAGCTGCAGGTAATCGACGACGAGCAGGTCGAGGCCCGACTCGGCCTGCAATCGGCGCGCCTTTGTGCGCAGCTCCATGGTGCTGATGTTCGGTGTGTCATCGATGTAGACGGGGGCCTCCGCCGGTTGTTCATCGCGGGCGCCAGCCGGGTGAAGTCCATCTCCTCGAGAAAGCCCGTTCGCAGTCGGTGGGAGTCGATCTTTGCCACCGAGCTGAGCAGCCGCAGAACGAGCTGTTCCTTGCTCATCTCCAGGCTGAAGATTCCAACGGTCTTGCCTTCCGAGACCGCCGCCTGCTCCGCGATGTTCAGCGCGAGGCTCGTCTTGCCGATGGACGGCCGGGCCGCGACGATCACGAGGTCCGACTTCTGAAAGCCCGCGGTCAACGCGTCGAGCTCGGCGAAACCGCTGCGGACGCCACTGATCTCGCCCTTGTGCTGATGGAGATAGTCGAGGCGGTCGTAGGCGTTGAAGAGGAGCGGCTTGAGCGGACTGAAGCCGCTGACCACGCGCTTCTGGCTGACCGCAAAGAGCTCCTGCTCCGCACGATCGACCGCTTCCGACACATCCGGGCCGTCCTCGTATGCGACGCCCGCAATCCGCCCGGCGGCGCCGATGAGGTTTCGAAGCACACCCTTTCGCTCGACGATCCGAGCGTAATGAACGGCGTTCACCGCAGTCGGCGTGAGGTTGATCAATCCGGTCAGGTAGGCCGCTCCGCCCACCTGTTCCAGTTGGCCCATCCGCTCCAGCGTTTCGGAGACCGTCACGATGTCGATCGGCTCGCGCCGCTCGTAGAGCTCCAGCACCGCGGCGAAAATCGAGCCGTGTGCCTGGCGGTAGAAGTCTTCCGGGCGCAGAACCTCCGCGACTTCGATCACGGCGTCGCGGTCGATGAGCAACGCCCCAAGCACCGATTGTTCGGCGTCGATGGATTGCGGCGGAAGTCGGTCGATGGACAAGAATGCTTCCCCAGACGGCGGACAGGAAGGCCGTATGGTGGCGGCGCGATGGCCCCCTCGCTAGGCGGCGGTCAACGAACTTCGTCCACAATTCGGGCCATTTTTGTGGATGAGTGTGGAGAACTAGGCGGGCTGCGGCTCTAATCGAGCCTGCGAATGACGCCGATCAACTTTCCCTGGATGCGAACGTCCTCGTAGAACTGCGGCTCATAGCGCTGGTTGGCTGGCTGCAGCCTGATGCGCCCCGATTCCTTGAAGAAACGCTTGAGGGTGACGGCGTTCTCCTCGACCTGGGCCACCACGATGTCCCCGTTGTGTGCCGTCTGTTGTGGTCGGATGACGACGAAATCGCCGTCGTCGATGTGTGCATCGATCATCGAATCTCCGCGCACCCGAAGGACGTATGCGTCTCCGCTCGGCGCCAGAAAGTCCGGCACGGACAGTGTCTCGCTCGCATCGTGATAGGCCTCGATCGGGCCGCCGGCGGCGATCTCTCCGATGACGGGCAACTGGTAGCTTTCCCGACCGACGCTCTGGGGCGTCAACTCGTTGGTCAGGCCCATCCGGAGCGCCGCCGTTGGTGTCAGGCGGAGAGCACGCGACTGCGTGGCGCCCCGCTCGAGGTAGCCCTCGCGCTCCAGTGCCGAGAGGTGGTGGTGGACGGCGGATGTGGAGGCGAGCCCCACGGCCTGGGCGATCTCCCGCACTGACGGCGGATACCCCCGGGCCCGGAGGGTCGCGGCGATGTATTCGACGATCCGTTGCTTGCGCGCCGCGTCGTGCTTGGTCAGAGCAGCACCTCCTTGCGGAGGCACTCTACCGAACGTCTGTTCCAATGTCAACCGCAAGGCCGGGCCGCTGCGAGGGCGGCGGCTATACTGCGCGTCCCATGTTTGGATCGCGCGGCTCACGCGGCCGCTTCGGCTTTCTGCGCACGCTCAACTACGTGGCCTTCATGCCGCTCGTGTCGCGGGCGCCGATGTATGGCCGGCTCCTGCTGGAGCTCGTCCGGGACGACCGGATCCCCGCCTCGCAAAAGGCCATGCTGGGCATTCCGCTTGCCTATCTCGCGCTGCCGGTGGACCTCATCCCCGAGTTCATTCCCGTGATCGGGGCGATCGATGATGTCGCCGTCGTGATCCTG
Source organism: Chloroflexota bacterium (assembly GCA_013815585.1). Taxonomy (GTDB): domain Bacteria; phylum Chloroflexota; class Limnocylindria; order Limnocylindrales; family CSP1-4; genus JACDFU01. The sequence continues at coordinate 398 of JACDFU010000090.1, read as the reverse complement.
GCGCTCGACCTCTTCCTGGAGGGCGTGCCGCGTGAGCTTTTGGACGAGAAGCTGGCCAAGCTGGAGATCGACCCCAAGGTGCTCGATCGCGACCTGGCACAGGTCCGGCGCTTCGTTCCTTCGCCGGTGCGGCGGGCGGCGATGCGCCTGCCGGGTGTCTTCGAGGGGATCGCCGGCATCTTCCGCCAGAGCGGTCTCGATCGGCGCTTCCGGGAGATGGTCGACCCGGAGGGCGAGCGAGCCAGCCGAGCGCGCCCGGTCAATTCGCAGGAGTTCAGCGCTTGAAAGTCATCCTCACCAGCGATGTCGAGACCCTCGGCCGGAGCGGCGAGCTCAAGGACGTTGCCGACGGGTATGCGCGGAACTTTCTGATTCCCCGGAAGCTGGCCGTGCCCGCT
>JACDFU010000089.1 GCA_013815585.1 Chloroflexota bacterium | reverse complement strand
CCGTCCCGCTGCGCATGGCCTCGACGGTGCTGCGCCCGATGGCCTGGTGAGGCGCGCGAAGCGTGATCCTCGGCAGCAGCGCCGTGCGTTCCGCGAGGGCGGCAAGCCCGAGCTCGGCACCTGGAGCGATCGCGCCGCCGACGTACGCGCCATCACGGGCGACAGCATCCAGGGTGGTCGCCGTGCCGAGATCCACCACCACGGCCGGCGTCCCATAGAGCCGCCCGGCAGCGAAGGCGTTGACCAGCCGGTCGGCTCCGACCTCGTCGGGAGCGTCCACCCGGACGGGGATCGGAATGGAGCCCGCACTGATCTCCTGGAGCCCGATACTCCGATCGGCCGCCAGCTCGCGCACGAGCTGGCTGAAGGCGGGCACGACGCTGGCCAGCAACAGGCCGTCCGGGCCATCCTCGGCCAGCCCGTCGATCAGGTGCCGCAGCTCGTCCGGCAAGGGGAGTGGCTGCGTGGCGATTCTGCCGGTGGGGCCAAGCTCACCCGCACGACCCGGTTCAACAGCTGCCAGGGCGGCATTGGTGTTGCCGGCGTTGATCACGACCCACATGGCCGCGATCATACGCGCGACCTTCCGGGCTTCCCCAATGGCACCGCGCGTCCACCGGCCCGCCCGTCGCGAGTGGCGGGCTCGGATGCTACGCTTCTCGGCCATCACTTGCCCCAGCTCTCGCGCCGCCGCTTCCTCCAGGCCTCGATCGCAGCTTCCGTTCTGGCCGCCTGCGACAGCGCCGATCCGAGCCCGCGCACCCGGTCCCCTCGGCCGCAGACACCAACGGCCAGCTCTTCCGAAGCGGCCTCGTCGGCTGGGCAGACGATGGCCGCATCCACCGATGCCCCTCCCACGGCTTCGGAGGCCGCGAGCGCCCCGCCATCCCCGAGCCCCGGTGGAGCGGTGAGTCGCACGCTGTACCGGAATGCCGCGCTGACCGACGCTCGATCGGACCGACTGGAGCGGAGCATCAGCATCCTCGTTGAGGACGGACGCATTCGCTGGATCCGGCCCTCTGACGCGGAGGAGGACGCCGGGGATCTGGCGACCCTGGAGCTGGTCGATGGAGCTGGCGCCACGATCGTGCCGGGAATGGTGGACGCGCACAGCCACCTCACCGGGCCGGGCGGCCCGGATTGGATCGCACGATTCGCCGATCCGCCCGAGCGCCTGCTCGCGGTCGCGGACCACAACGGACGCCTGATGAGCGGCGCCGGCATCCGCTGGGCGCGAGACGTGGGCGCGCCGACCCGGGTGGACCCAGTGGACGGCTCGGAGCGAGCCCTCAGCCTGGGTATCCGCGAGCGATGGCAGGGCCGGCGCGAGATGCCTTACGTGCGAGCCGCGGGGACATGGGTGACGCGTGCCGGTGGTCTACCCAGCGGACTGACCGTGGAGGCATCGAACGGAGACGAGCTCCTGGCGCTGGCCCTTCGCCAGATCGAGGACGGCGCCGACTTCGTCAAGCTCTACCTTGATCGCCCGGATCCCGAGTGGTCGGTCGCCGAGGTACGGCGCGTCGTCGAAGCCGTCCATGCACGCGACCGCAAGGTCACGGCCCACGCTACGCGGCTGGCCGGCACGCGCGTCTGTGCTGAGGCCGGGGTCGACTCTGTCGAGCATGGCTTCGAGATCGATGCTTCCCTTGCTCGCCTGATGGCCGACCGGGCGGTCGTCCTCGTCAGCACGCTCACGGTTTTTCAGTCATGGATCACGTTCGCCAGGACGACGACCCATCCTCGCTTCGGACCCGAGACCGTCGCGACCAACCAGGCGCGGCTCGAGGAAGCGAGCGCGAGTGTGGCCGCTGCGCGGGCGGCGGGAGTTGTCATCTGCGCCGGCACGGACTTCGGTGGTGGCTCGCCGCGCGCCAATCAGCTTGCCTGGGAAGTCGAATCGCTCGTGGCGGCAGGCCTGGAGCCGTGGGAAGCACTCGCTGCGGCCACCTGGCGAGCAGGCGAGCTGCTCGGCGAACCCGAGGCGGGCGTCATCCGCGAGGAAGGACCGGCGGACTTCTTCCTGGTCCACGGCGACCCGCTCAGCGATCCGGCAGCGTTATGGCGAGTCTGGCGAACGGCCTATCCACTGAACTGAGGGCCGGGCCGCCGTTCGGTCGTCAGGGCGAAGAGCTGCGGAATCGTCTTGTTGGCGCTCCGGGGGTGGGGTACCATTCCGCCCCGTCACCGAGCGACGAAAACCAGGTTCCGGACCAGGAGGAGCGCGTGGGGTCCGAGTCGCCTGCCAAGTTCTTCGTCAACAGCGGACTGGTTTCGAACCGGACGGACATCTACAACATCCTCCGGCCGATCATCAAACAGACGGTCCACTACCGGTACCTCCGCTCCGAGGCGGTCATCTCGCACGGCACCGGCTGGGTCGAGCGGATCGTGATCGACAGCCCGGACGTGTCGACCTTTTTCACGCCGCTCTCCATCTGCGTCAACGTCGACTCCTTCGAGCACCTCGAGTTCGAGACGCGCCCCGATCAGCTCCTCGTCTACACGCTCGTCCAGGGTGATGAACGCGTGGTCATCGAGTACGTGCCCGCCTCGGACCCGGGCGACCCCGGGGCCATCCAGCAGGCCTTCAAGTTCGAGCCGACCGATTACGTCCAGATGGAGCTGGGCGGCTTCGACCCGGGCGAGCGCTCGACCGGTGATGGCGGAGGTACCCCGGCCGGCCATTGACGCCCGGCAATGAGACATCGGGAGTGGGAGGAGGACGGCGCGGTGACAGCTGACGAGCAGCAGGTACCTGTTGCCCGCGACAACGGCGTGGCCGGCTATTTCCGGTTCGTGGAGCGCGGCACCACCCTCGCAACGGAGCTCCGGGCCGGACTGACCACGTTCATGGTCATGGCCTACATCATCTTCGTGAACCCCAGCATTCTTTCGAGCGGACCACTCGAAGGGCTGGGTCCGCCCTTCCTGCCGACCGTCGTTGCCACCTGCCTGGCGGCGGGAATCCTGTGCATCGCGATGGGTCTGGCGACGAACTACCCGTTCGCATTGGCTGCGGGCCTTGGGCTGAACGCGGTGGTCGCGTTCGACCTGATCCTGACCCGAGGCTTCGTCTGGCAGGAAGCCATGGCGGTCATCGCCTGGGAGGGAATCCTGATCACGATCCTCGTGGTGACCGGCCTGCGCCGGACGATCATGGAGGCGATCCCGATCGGCCTCAAGCGGGCCATCGCCGTGGGCATCGGGCTCTTCATCCTGTTCATCGGTCTGGTCAACGGCGGCTTCGTTCGCGCTGGTACCGGCACTCCCGTGACGCTCGGGGCGCTGAATACGCCCGCCTTCCTGACCTTCGCCGTCGGCCTCGCTCTCGCCCTCGGGCTCATGGCGCTCCGCGTGCGCGGTGCGCTGCTCATCAGCATCGTGATTGCGACCGTCCTGGCCATCGTCCTCAAGAGCGTCTTCGGGGCCGAGGCATCGGGCTTCGGCGAGGGACAGGCCGAGATCCCCAGTCAGCTCTTCTTCGATTTCAGCGCGGAGAACTTTTCGACGCTCCTGGCACCGCTGGGCTCGATGCTCACGCTCTGGCAGAAGCCGGGTGCTGTGGCCATCACGATCGCCCTGGTCGTGTTCAGCCTGATGCTGTCCGACTTCTTCGACACCATGGGTACCGTCATCGGCGTGGGCGAGGAAGCCCGGCTGACCGACGCGCAGGGCCGTCTTCCGGGAACCGATCGCGTCCTGCTCGTGGACTCCCTGGGGGCGGTGCTTGGCGGCCTGTTCAGCACGAGCTCGAACACGACCTACATCGAGTCGGCCGCCGGCGTGTCGGAGGGTGGCCGAACGGGGCTGACGGCCGTCGTGGTCGGCGTCCTCTTCCTCGTCGCCATCCTCTTCGCGCCGATCGCGGGAATCGTGCCCGCCCAGGCGACTGCCCCCGCGCTCGTCGTCGTCGGCTACCTCATGTTCACCATGGCGCGCGAGATCGAATGGGGAGGCATTGACGACATCTTTCCGGCGCTCGCGACGATGATCGTCATGCCGCTGACGTACTCGATTGCCAATGGCATCGCGGCCGGCTTCCTCTCGTACGTCTTTCTGAAGACGGTGACAGGGCGGGGCCGGGACGTTCATCCGCTGCTCTGGGCCGTGGCGGCCGCCTTCCTGGTTTTCTTCGCGATCCCCTGGATCCAGCAGTCGGTGCCGGGCCTCGCGCCGCCGCCCCCAGCCTGACCCACGCCGGTCGATCCGCGACCGGCGTGTAGGATTTCGCGGATGTTCGAACGGACCGCACTGCCCGACGGGCCTCGGGTAATCTCGGCGCGCCTTCCCGGCAGACACTCGCTTTCGGCGGCTGCCTATGTGCTCGCGGGCTCGCGCATGGAGTCCCGCGAGCGGTCCGGTGTTGCCCACTTCATGGAGCACGTCACCTTCAAGGGGACGGCGGCCTATCCCACGACGAGGGCGGTGTCGGAGGCGATCGAGGGTCTGGGGGGAAATTCGAATGCGGCCACTGATCGCGAGTCGACGGTGTACTGGACGCGGCTGCCCGGCCGGGAGCTGGAGCGCGCGGTTGACGTCCTGGCCGAGCTGACAGTCCGCCCGCTGCTTCGCGACGAGGACATCCTGAAAGAGCGGGACATCATCGTCGAGGAGATCCGCTCGTACCGGGACGACCCCGCCCAGCACATCTTCAACGTCTTCGACGAAACTTTCTTCGGCGACACGCCGCTCGGCTGGGAGATTGCCGGCGACGAGGAGAGCGTTCGCGGTCTTGCGCCGCGCACAGTCCGCGATTTCTGGCGTACGACCTACCGGCCGGCCAACATCGTCGTCGCGCTGGCGGGGGACTTCGAGCACCAGGATGCGGTGGCCCTGGTTAGTGGAGCCTTCGGACAGGGCAACGGGCCGGTGCCTGACTTTTCGGCGGCGCCGAGCTTGCCTAACGGCCAGCGGTTCCGCCTGGAGGCTCGACCGGGAGCCCAGGCACACCTCTGCCTGGGAATGCCGGCGCTGCGGAGAGATGACCCGGACGCTTGGACGCTGGAGCTCTTGAACACCCTGCTGGGCGACGGCGCAAGCAGCCGGCTCTTTCTCAAGGTTCGAGAGGAGCACGGCCTGGCGTATGACGTGCACTCCTTCCAAGTCGACTACGCCGACTGTGGGGTCCTCGAGATCTACGCGGGTGTCGATCCCGATCGGTTGGAGGCGGCCATGGCTGCCATTCTTCTCGAGCTGGCGCGGCTCAGGGACGACCTCGTCCCGGAAGCGGAGCTCGCCAAGGCGCGCGCCTATGCGCGGGGGCGCCTGGAGATCCGCCTTGAGGAGGGGCGTCATCTCGCTTCCTGGATCGGCGTGCAGGAGGCGTTGCACGACCGCGTCCTAACCCTCGAAGAGGCCCTGGCTGCGATCGACTCGGTCACGAGCGAGTCCGTCCGGGCCCTATGTGAACGGCTGATCCGGGATGAACTCCTGACGCTCGCCGTCATCGCGCCGGGCCGAAGGGCCCGCCGCCTGGAACGGTCCTTCCGACTCCCGTGACGGGCGACACCCCCGCCGCGACCCCCCCGAGCGATGCCGCCCCAGGGCAGGCGGCGGAGGCGGCCGGGCCTCCGAGGAGCGAGCGATCGGCGGACGCTAGACTCGCGCATATCCACCTGCGGGGCGGCCTGATCGCTCTCGCCAGGGCCGAGCTCGAGACGATGGCAGCTCAGAATGCCCTCGATCGGCCGGCCTTGGCCGACCTGGCCGAAGCGCGCTGGCGGAGTGGCGATCTCCTCGGGGCGGGCCGTGCCGCCCAGGCTCACCTCGACAGCGGAGGCGACGAGACGATGGCTCTTGTCGTCATGGCCGAGACGCTCGGCGCCCAGGGCCGCACCGCGGACGCTCGGGCGATGGCCCTTCGGGTCATCGAACGCGCCGGGCCTGAGATCGATCAGCTCTTCTGCGGGCAGCCGCGCGGCCAGGCATGGCCGGTCGAGACGGTTCCAGGGTCGGCGGCCGCGCCCGTCGCAAGAGGCGAGCAGCTCGCCGCATGGGAGAGTGCGCCGAGGCCGGCGGGCAGTTCGTTGGCGACCAGCCCTCCCGCAACACGCTCGCCACTGTCGGGTGACAGGAGGCCGGTGAGCGCCGGCGGCCCCACGCCGACGGCGCCGGCACTCGAGCGAGCCCTGTCGGAACTGGCCGCTCTCGAGGCCGCCCTCGACGCAGGCGCCATCGAACCGCTCGCCGCCCGGCTGGCGATCCTGGTACGCACCGAGCCTCGCCTCGCGACGCGCATCCTCATGCTGGCCGAGCGATCGGTCGCGCTGGCCGGTGGCCACGGGGGCACGGCCGCGGCGTTGCACCTGGTCCGGGGGGACGCCCTCAGGATCCTCGGCCGCGAAAGCGAGGCCGCCGCGGCGTACCGTCAGTCCGGCCGATCCCTCAGCCAACCACCGCCCAATGAGGAGAACGCGTGAGCGAGCAGACCCTGGTCCTGATCAAACCCGATGGCGTCCAGCGCCTGCTGGCCGGCCGGATCCTCGCGCGCTATGAGGAGCGTGGGCTGAAGCTGGTCGGGCTCAAGCTGGTACGGGTGGACCAGGGGCTCGCCGAGGAGCACTACGCCGTGCACCGTGACAAGCCCTTCTTCCGCAGCCTGGTGGAGTTCATCACCTCCGGCCCACTCGTGGCGGCGATACTCGAAGGGCCGAACGCCATCGCCGTGGTCCGCGCGATTAACGGGGCCACACGGCCGCACGAGGCGGCACCGGGAACAATCAGGGGCGATTTCGCCCTGGAGACGGCCCAGAACATCGTGCATGCATCCGACGGTCCGGAGACAGCTGCGACGGAGCTTGCACTCTGGTTCCGGCCCGAGGAGCTCGTGAGCTACAGCCGCGAGGTCGATCGCTGGGTGCTCTCCCCCGACGGCTGACGAGGGCCGGCCGGACCCTGCGCATCGCTAGGGAAGCCGTTCGATGAGCTCGCGCGCGCCAGGTCCGGCGGCCGCAGCACCCAGATCCCCAACGCCCAGCGCGACGGCGAATGGCAGGAGTGCCAGGAGCAGCGCCACGACAGCGGTGAGCCTTTCCTGACCCGAGGGTGAGCGTCCTCTCCCGGCCAGGCGGGCCGGAAGGGCAGCCACGGCGGCAGGCCCTGGCAGGGAGAGGGCCAGGCCGATTGCCTGGGCACGGGCGGTGGCCAGGCGACTGCGCATGGTCCGCCCGATGCCTGGGGGCTGATCCTGCTCGACGCCGGCGGCGTCCGGGGTCTTGGGCGTCCCCTCGACCCTGAGGCCGTCGCGGGTCACGGGGTCGTCCTCTACCTCCGGATTGGCTTTCCCGGTCCCGGACCGGGCGTCGGCTTCAGGTCTCGGGGGCTCCCCGGCGCGCAGCCCGATCAAGAGCAGCCTCAGGAAGGCCAGGACCGGGAGGATGGACGCTGCTCCAACGACCACCAGGCCGACGCCGTCGCTCATGCTCGCGGCCACGAGGTCCCGGCGGGCCTCGAACGGCAGCAACCCGGGCAGGCCGTAGTTGCCGATGAGTAGGACCAGCAGGGCCAGTGCCAGCAAGGGCGCGCGGCGAGCCCAGCCTTGAAGGTCGTCCATTCGCGAGCTGCTGCCCGCCGCGAGCAGTCCGATCACCAGGGCCCAGCCACCAGCCTTGGCGGCGGCGAACAACGGCAGCCAGATTCGGGCAGCCTCGAGGCTCGAACCGGAAGCCTCGGCAGGCGCCGCCAGCGCAAAGAGAACGAAGCCGGCGTCCTGGGCGGTCGAGTAGACGATCAGGAGCGCCGCGTCCCGCTGGAGAAAGCACCCGATCGCGGCGTACACGATCGTCGCCAGTCCCAGTCCCACCAGCAGCAGCTCGACGCCGGCCGTCGACCCCAGCCCGGACCTCCATTCGACCGCCACCAGCAGGAACGCGGCGGGCATCCAGGCGAGGAGGAGGGGCAGCGCAGCGACTGGCGCCGTCGTTGCGGCCGTCACAGCCACCCGGTGCAAAGGTGGGATCGATCCGCGCAGGATGGACGCGCCGGCGACGGCGGCGATCGCGATCGATATCCCGAGCTCGACGTCGCCAGCCACCACGGCGGGCAGCGCCGTTGCCGGGACAAGCAGCAGAAGTGCCAGGGCGGGAATGCGCAGCAGATCGGCGCCCAGCCGTGCCCCTGCGACCTGAAGTGGAAGAACGAGGCACGACAGCGCCGCGAGGAAGCCACCTGCGGTTGCGAAGGTTGCACCAGCGGCCGCGTCCGGCACTCCGATCGCGAGGGCAATCGCGGCCAACCCGCCGAGCATCGCCGCCGGCAGGTTGCGCTGCCACCCCGCCGCCGTGGCGAGCAGGTGGAGTCCCAGAAAGCTGGCCGATGCGAGGATCAGCCAGATCCGGAGCAGCGGCGTCCCGGCAAGCCAGCCGGAACCCACCTGGCGCGAGGTCTCGGGGGGGAGCAGCACCGCGGCCAGCAGACAGCACCCGAGCGCCAGCGATGCTGCAGGTCGGAGCAGCTCGGGTCGTGGCCGTAGCAGAACCGCGACGAAGGCCCCGGCGCCGGCGATCGCCACGAACATGGCCGGGTCCAGCCCGCTCAGCGTTTCACCCGCCGCCTCGGATGTCGCGGCCGAATGCGGTCATGTCCAGCTCGATGCCGGCTCGTGCTCCGGTCAGGCCGAGCCAGCCGACGGCTGTCGCTGCCGCTACCACGCAGGCGGCCACGGCCGCCTGCCCCAGGTCATCGGCCGGTCCGGCCAGGGCGCCGCGCAGCAGCCCGGCGGACACGATCGCCAGGAGAACGCCGCTACCGGTGCGGATCGGTTCCCGCCCGAACAGGAGCAGATTGACCGCCGCCGTCCCGCTGGCGAGGCCGGCGGCGAGCGTCAGGCCCGTCGGCTGCTCGAGGCTCAACGGCCCAAGCAGCAGCCCCGCGCCCGCCGCGAGCCCCACGAACGCCGCCTCGGTTGCGCCTCCCAGCCAGGCGTCAACGAGCTGCCGGCGAACGCGCCGGAAGCCGAGCTGCACGAGGTATGCGGCCAACAATGCCGCGACCACTCTGAAGCCGAGCGCCGGGATGCTCGGAAGGGGGGCCGCGGCCACGGGGCTGAGCACGAGAACGATCCCCAGGGCGATGACCACCGCCCGGCTGTCCCGGCTCAGGAGCACCATGGCGCTGCCGAGTACGACCCCGATCGCTCCGAAGATGACGAGCGCGGGCACTCCTTCCGCGCGTTCCTAGGGGGCCGGCTGCGCTGCGGGTGTGGCGCCGTCGCCAGCCGTCGAGAGGCCGGCATAGGCAGGAACCTGCAGAATGCTGAGCGTCGTCACGGGCCAGTATCGCAGCCACGCCCTGCCGATCACGCGGTCGACGGGCACCGCTCCAAACACCCGCGAGTCCGTCGAGTTGTTCCGGTGGTCGCCCATGAGGAAGAGCGTGTTGGGCTCGACGACGAAACGCTCCTGGTCACCGGTTGCCTCGGTAGGCTGGCGCTCGTAGACGTAGCCGTCCTCCTCGAGCTGCCGGTCGTTCACCCAGACGGCGCCATCGCGGATCTCGACCCTGTCCCCAGGGATTCCGATCACGCGCTTGATGAACGGGGTCGCCGACGAGCCGGCGTCATCGGGCGGGGTAAAAACGACGATGTCGCCCCGGGAATACGTGTCAAATCGCGGCGTCAGCTTGTCCACGAGCAGGTACTGCCCCTCCTCGAGCGTCCGCTGCATGCTCTCCTGCTCGACGCGGTAGGGCTGCGCCACAAAGTTCTGGATGACCAGGAAGATGACGACGGTCAGGACGAGAGTCTCGACCACCTCAAAAAGGCAGCCCAGCGGGCCTCTGCTCACAAGCAGGGCAGTATAGGGCGAGCGTCCCAGGCGAAGGTCGGCGGTCCTTGGCGCGGGGGGGACGTGGTCCTGTGCTATCGTCCCCGGCCGTGTCGCGCCGGACGATCGAACGAGCCGGGCTCGTCGTCGGGCTTGGGGTCCTTCTCGTCGTGCTGGCCAGCGCCACGCTGCTCGATCGGCGACCCCCGGCTGTCGAGGGGATCTCGCTCAGCCGAGTCGGCGACCAGGCTGGGCTTGCCCTGACGCGTGCGACGGTCGACGTCACGTTCAGTGAGGCGGTCCAGACCCGCAGCGCCGAGCTGCGCTTCCGCATCCAGCCTGCCGTCGATGGGGCATTCAGCTGGGATGCCGGGCGCACGATGATCTTCACCCCATCGGCTCCCTTGCCGGTGGCCACGGACTTCACCGTGCTGGTCGGGGCGGGGGTGGTGGACCTGGCCGGCAATGTCAGCGAAACGGACAGCCAGGCCCTCTCCTTCCGAACGGTGGACCTGCCCAGCCTGGCCTCCACCAGTCCGGTCGCCGAGGCCGCGGGAGTCGGCTTGGGCGACCCCATCCGGCTGACGTTCGATCGGCTGATGGACACCGAGCTCACGGCCAGGGCCGTGGAGTTGAAACCTGCAGCGCCCTTTGCCGCAACCTGGCAGGGCACGACGCTCATCGTGGCTCCGACCGAAGCCCTTGCGCCCGGAACGCGATACGAGGTGGAGGTCGGCGCCGAGGCGGCTGACACCGACGGCAATCGGCTCGGATCTGTCCTCTCATTCGGCTTCACCACCGTTTCGACCGGCCTTGGACTCAGCGCGGTGATCCCCGCCGAGGGTTCGGCCGGTGCGCCGGTGACTGGGCCCATCGCGCTCGTCTTCGAGCGGGCGATCGACCCGGCATCGGTGGCGGACAGCCTGCGCGTTACCCCCGCTGTGTCAGGCACGGTCACGGCGACCTCACCGCCCGACGAGATGAGCCGGCAGGCGGCGGGCTCACCAGCCTCGGGCAGCCCCTCGGAGGCGACGCCTGCGAGCGTCCTGCTCCTGCAACCGACCGAGCCACTTGCCCCGAACACTACGTACACGGTGGAGCTGCTCGCCGGCGTCGTCCGTGCCGCGGGATCGACAGAAGCGGCAGACGCGAGGACCTGGCAGTTCACGACCGGTCAGCCGCTCGAGCCGGCCTCCAACCAAGTGCTGTTCCTGGCCGACCGCGGCGGAGTTCAGAACGTCTGGGCGATGAACTCCGACGGCACGAACGGGCGCCAACTCACGGCCGAGATCGTGCCGGTGACGGCGTACGACATCGACGCCGACGGGGCGCTCCTCACCTACGCCGCAGGCGGCGCCGTACGCACGCTCTCCCTCGCCGACGGCACGTTGACCACCCTGACCGAGCCTTCCTATGTCGAGTACGGGCCGCGCCTCGTTGCCGGCGAGGGAGTGCTGGTTGGCCGCCTGGACCTCGACGATGTCGACCTGGGCTATTGGCTGCGCCCGCTGGACGGCGGAGAGGGTCGGCAATTGCTCGCCAGCGGTGCGCCCAAGCTCAATGCGGGCGCCTCCCCGGTGGTCACACCGACGGAGCCTGGAGCCGGGTCCTGGGGATTTGGCGCAGCCGCCACCGACGGCGCAATCGTCATGCTTCGTGACGCGACGGGCGAGCTGATCGTCGTCGATGTGGCGACCGGGGCATCACGGCCGACCGGCCTCCGCGACCCGCAGGGGCCGCCGGCCTGGGCGGATCGCCGCGACGCGTTCCTCGTCGTTGCGACG
>JACDFU010000004.1 GCA_013815585.1 Chloroflexota bacterium | reverse complement strand
GCCATTGGCTGCGCGCGGCGTCCCAGTGCATGGAATCGAATTGTCGCGGGCGATGGCCGCGCGGCTGCGCGCCAAGCCGGGAGGAGATGGCATCGGCATCACCATCGGCGATTTCGCGACGGCGAAGGCCGACGGGACATTCAGCCTCGCCTACCTCGTTTGGAACACGATCATGAACCTGACCACCCAGCAGGCTCAGGTCGCGTGCTTCCAGAACGTCGCGGCGCACCTCGAGCCCGGTGGGTGTTTCGTCATCGAGGTCGGTGTGCCCGACCTTCAGCGCGTGGCGCCCGGCGAAACGTTCCATGTCTTCCAGTGGACCGAGGCCCACCAGGGGATCGACGAATACGACGTCGCGAGACAGGGGCTCGTCTCGCATCACTTTCGGACCATCGACGGACAAGTCGAACTTCGCTCGATACCCTTCCGCTACGTCTGGCCCGCCGAGCTGGACCTGATGGCGCAGCTGGCCGGCATGGCGCTCCGTGACCGCTGGTCAGGATGGAGGCAGGAGCCGTTCACGAGCGACAGCCGCCAGCACGTCTCGGTCTGGGAGAAGCCGCCCAGCGCTCAAATCTGATCGACTCGACCACCCCTGCTCGTGGCGGCTAACCCATGCTCACGGATCCCCGCACCACTGGCGCGGAGTTGAGTAGAAGATGTCACCTCTGTCGTCCACCTGTATCTCAATGGGCACGACGCCGACGCACTGAGCCACGTCTCGGGCGACGATCAGCGGGCCCACGCCCGAGTCTCCGGGGTTCACGAAGATGGCCCAGCTGGACGTGCCTGGAACCGTAAACGTGACGTTGACGCGAGTGCGTGGCGGCACAACCGACGGCTGCGACCTACCGACTTGCGGGCCCATAGTCCCGGCGTCCTCGGCGACGACCAGCACCGCCGGCCGGTCACTGTCGTTGGACACGGGAATCTGCAACTGCCGTCCACCGGCCGGCATCGGGCCCTCGGCGACCAGGCTGCACGCCACGAGCGAAACACCAATCGCCCAAAGCAGGACCGACCGGGCGAAGCGATTCAACCGGGCACCCAAGAGGCGCCCTCGGAAATTCGGTTCAAGCGGCACGGTCCAGCTTGAGGAGTCGGCGCTCGACGGCATCGGCCGCCGCGACAGGACCACCGGCAGCCGCGAAAGCCGCGGCGATGCGTCGGGCGCCGTCGCGCACCCCATGGCCTCCCGGACCTTGTCGCGAAGCCGCTCCGGGCTGAGCTTCTTCGCAGGAAGCGCGTACCTGCGCCCGAGACCTCCACTCGGCGGGCAACCTCCAGGCTGGTCTTCTGGCGTTCTCGGCGCGCCTGCTGTGTTACATTGTGTCACATGGATCAGATCGGGATGCGTGAGTTGAGGCATCGGCTGCGTGAATACCTCGCTCGGGTCGAGGCTGGAGAGGGATTCGAGGTGACCGTCTTCGGCCGTCCCGTCGCGCAGTTGCGTCCCGTGGTCGGAGGGCGGCCGACGTTTTCGCAACTGGTGGCCGAGGGCCGCCTGACGCCCCCGCTGAACCCGGACACGAGCGTCCTCCCGCCGGCAATTGCCCCGAGCACTGGAACCAGCGCCACAGCTGCGTTGCTCGCCGAGCGCAGAGGAGATCAACGCTGAGCAGCCTCTACCTGGACGCGTCGGCCATCACGAAGCTCGTCATCGCCGAGGCAGAAACCGGCGCTCTCCAGGAGCGTGTCCTGGGTCGCAGCCTCGTCTCGAGTCGCGTCGCCGTGGTCGAGGTGGCCAAGGCCGTGGCGCGCTCCAATCCGACCGCCGACCCTCAGCCGGTGCTGGCGCGCGTCGCCTTCGTAGAACTGGATGCCGAACTCGCCCGGATTGGCGCAGCGACGGGCGGCGCCGCGCTCAGGGCACTCGATGCCATCCATCTCGCTTCGGCCCAGCGCCTGGGCAGCGAGATCGCTGCGTTCGTGACCTACGACGATCGCCAGGCGGCCGCCGCCAGGGTACTGGGCCTTTCCGTCCAGGCGCCCGGACAGGACCGAATCGCGGGATGACAGACTCCGGATAGTCGACGGGCACTGATTGCCAGCGTTTCGAACATGGCTTCGCGCCCGATCCTTCCTACCTGACGCCATCGCCATCGCCATCGCAGTCCTGCCCTACGCCGGTCCGCCTTCTGGCTGGCTAGCCGGGATACACCCAGATTGAACCTTCCGGGCACAGAGATCCCTCTCAAGGGTGATCGCGTCCACTCGGACCGATCCCAGGGGAAGGAGAGTCGGGTGCAGCGAGCACTCGTAGACCAGGCGAAACGGGGCGATCGAGAGGCCTTCGATGCCCTCGCCCGCACGGTCGGCGACAGATGCATGGCGATCGCGTTTCGGATCCTGCGCGACGCCGACCGGGCCGATGACGCTGTGCAAGCCGCGCTGATCATGGCCTGGCGTGAGCTGCGCACGCTGCGCGACGCCGAACGCTTCGAACCCTGGCTGCATCGGATCCTGACCAACGAGTGCTACGCCGAGGCCAGGCGTCGCAGGCGCTGGTCGACCCAAATCCGACTCTTGCCCATGCCAGGTCAGCTGGAGTCAGGTGAGATCTCGGCCGTCAACGACCGTGACCAACTGGACCGAGCCTTCCGGAGGCTCACCCTGGAGCAGCGGTCGGTGCTCGTGTTCCACCACTACGTCGGCTTGCCTCTCACCGAGGTGGCCGATCGTCTGGGAATTCCTGTTGGGACCGCCAAGTCCCGACTCCACCACGCCACCCGCGCGCTCCGGGCAAGCCTCGAGGCCGACGCCCGGTCGCCATCCAGTTCGCAGGAGCGACTCGCATGACCGCACGCCGCGATCCCGACCGCCTCATCCGGACCTTCCTCGACGACGGCCCGACCGAGCTGGCGGACCGCTCCTATGACGCGGTCAGAGCTGAAATCGACCACACACGTCAACGGGCCGTCATCGGCCCGTGGAGGGAGCCTGACATGTCCAAGTTCGCGCCTTTCGCGATCGCTGCGGCGGCCGTCCTGGTCGTTGCCGCCGTCGCCTTCAACCTGACACCCCCGCCGGGGCAGTTCGGGGGGCCTGGTCCCGGTCCGACGGCGAGCCTCACAGCCGCACCGACTCCGACGCCGTCGCCATCCCCGACTGCTGCGGCCGTCAAGGTCCCGGCAAGCGGCGAGCTCAATGCGGCGGCCTACTACATCGACGACCGGACCATCACCAACGCTGAGCGCTTCACCTTCACGGTGCCCGACGGATGGACGATCGACAACGGCTTCCTCACCAAGGAGGGAGAGGAACCCGGTGAGGTGTTGCTCGTCACCTGGGTAGTCACCCACATCTTCAGCGACGCCTGCCAGTGGGACGAGGGGGCGCTGGTCGACGTCGGAACAACGGTCGACCAGCTTGCCAGCGCGCTAGCCGACCAGAGGGGGCGCGAAGCCTCAGCACCGACCGACGTGACGCTCGGTGGCTTTCCGGCGAAGCGGATCGAGCTTACCGTCGACCCGGATCTGGACGTCACGACATGCACGAATGGCAATCTCCGCTACTGGCCGGGTGCGGGCCCCGATATGACTAGCGGGCTGTGTTGCAATCCCCCCGGTAACACCGACGTCGTGTACATCGTCGACGTCGCCGGCAGCCGCCTGGTGGTCGTCGCCAGGCACTACCCGGGCAGTTCCGCAGAGAACCGTGCTGAGCTCCAGGCGGTCGTGGACTCGATCCAGATCGAACCGTGATCTGACCGCGTCCCTTTGAGGTCGAGTGGTGGTCGCCGTACGATCACCACTCGACCTCTTGGCCCCCGGGTGCGGTGCTCAAACGAGCGGGCGGCCCGGTCACCAAGCAGCGGATCGAACGTGGCAAGGACTAACGGATCAGCTGGAAGCGGACCGCGGCTCAAGGACGACGACGGCGGTGCCGGACGGGCGGCGAGTCGCGTAGCCATCGACATCGTCCCCCATCTCGCCCCATCGGGCCCAGAGGCGCTCTCGCTCCTCGCCCTGTGCGGCACGCCCCTGGATCGCGCGCTGGCCATCGGGAAGCTCGACCGTTGCGTCCGGCTGCGCCTGGAGGTTGAGCCACCAGGCGGGCTCGGGCTCTGCCCAGCCGTTCATCGCCATCGTCACCAGGTTCGGGCCGTCCTCGTAGTAGCCGAGGATCGCGCTGCGCTCCTTGCCTGAGCGGCGGCCCACCGTGGTGAGGCGCATCGTCCCCCACCGGTTCGGCTTCGGCGGCCAGAGGCCCCTGCGGCCTCCGGTAAGCCGATAGATCGCGCGGTGAATCACCCAGGCCGAGACGACGACCCAACGAGGGGGAAGTCGCGGCGATCGTTTGGCCGTGTCGGACACTGCTCGCATGATCTCACGCCGCCATCGGGCGACTCATTCCGTCGACACGGCTTGACGCCGCTGACATGCAACCGTATGGTTGTATGAATGACCACCGCACCCGACGTCGACCGCGTGTTTGCCGCGCTGGCGGATGCCACCAGGCGTGACATCGTCCGCCGGGCGATCGGGGGAGGGGAGGGCATTGGCGAGCTGGCGGAGCACTATCCCATGAGCTTCGCGGCCGTGCAGAAGCACGTTGCGGTGCTCGAGCGGGCCCGCCTGGTCACGAAGGAGCGCACGGGGCGGCGAATGGTCGTCCACACCAACGTCGAGGGACTGCGCGCGGCGCGGAGCCTGCTCGACCAGTACGAGGAGCTGTGGCGCGGACGGATCAGCCGAATGACCGAGCTCCTCACCGACAAGAAGGAGACCGACGCATGACCGTGACTGCCGTCCGCAAGGACCCCCAGGCGCTGACCATGACCGCGACCGCCGAGTTCGACGCCTCTGTGGAGCGGGTATGGCAGCTGTGGGCCGATCCACGCCAGCTGGAGCGCTGGTGGGGCCCGCCGACGTACCCCGCTACGGTGACCGCACACGACCTGCGCCCCGGCGCTCGCGTCGAGTACTACATGACCGGTCCCGAGGGCGATCAGCCCCGCGGGTACTGGGACATCGTCGAGGCAGAGCCGCCGCATCGGCTCGTCTTCCGCGATGGTTTTGCGAACGACGACGGCTCGCCGAACACCGATCTGCCGGGCACGGAAGCCGCGTGCGGATCGAGGCCATCGGCGACGGGCGGACGCGGATGTCGATCGACAGCACCTTCCCGAGCACCGAGGCGATGGAGCAACTCCTCGCCATGGGCATGGAAGAGGGTCTCAGCCAGGCGATCGGCCAGATCGACGCCATCCTCGCCGAAGACGCCGTACCCCAGAGTTGATGACGAGACGGACGAGAGCGTCCGGCCGATGAGATTGGCCGCCACGGTCGGTCTGTACAACGAGAGATCGAGACCACCCCGCAAAGGAGAGGCACCATGACCGCGACCACCACGATGACCGAGCCGACGACGCACACCCTGGACGTTCCGGGGGCCGTGCTGACGTACGACGTCCGGCGCAACGGCGCCAGCACCGCGCCGGCCCTGTTCCTGATCGGCTCGCCGATGGGCGCCGCCGGCTTCGCCACGCTGGCGAGCCACTTCCCCGACCGGACGGTCGTGACGTATGACCCCCGCGGCGCCGAGCGCAGCCAGAAGGCCGATCCGCTGAGCCCCTCGACGCCCCACGACCACGCTGACGACCTGCATCGGATCATTCAGGAGCTGGACGCTGGACCGGTCGACCTTTTCGCGAGCAGCGGAGGCGCGGTGAACGCGCTTGCCCTCGTCGCGACGAATCCCGAGGACGTCCGCATCCTCGTGGCGCACGAGCCGCCGCTCGCCTCGATCCTGCCCGACCGCGAGAACGCGATGGCGGCCGCCCGAGCGGTCCACGAGACGTACCAGCGCAGCGGTTGGGGCGCGGGCATGGCCCACTTCATCGCAATCGTGAGCCATAAGGGCGAATTTCCGGACGACTACGCGCAGCAGCCCGCGCCGGACCCCGCCATGTTCGGGATGCCGACGGAGGACGACGGCTCCCGCACCGACATGATGCTGGGTTCGAACATGATCACCTGCACCCATTACGAGCCCGACTTCGATGCCCTGCGGGCGGCCCCGACCCGGATCGTCATCGCGGCGGGCGGGGAATCGGACGGCGAGATGGCCTGCCGTGGTGCATTCGCCGTCGCCGAGCGGCTCGGCACGGAGCCGGTGGTCTTCCCCAGCGGCCATGGCGGATTCCTCGGCGGCGAGTACGGCCAGACGGGCGAGCCCGAGGCCTTCGCCGCCAAGCTGCGCCAGGTTCTCACCGAGGCCTGAGGGCGTGACGATCTCGGTGTATCGACCGACCGGGCGACCGGAGTTCGGCGAGGTCGACTGACGAGCGCGCATGGGCAAGCTGATCTACAGCCTGAACGTGTCGCTCGACGGGTTCGTCGAGACGACGGACCACGGCCTCGACTGGACCACCGTCGACGACGAGCTGCACACCTGGTTCAACGACCAGACGCGAACGCTGGAGGCCTCCCTCTACGGACGGCGGCTGTACGAGCTGATGGCCGATTACTGGCCGACCGGCGAGGACGATCCAGCGGCGACCGATGCGATGCGGGAGTTCGCGCGCATCTGGAAGCGGATGCCGAAGATCGTCTTCTCGTCGAGTCTCGCGCACGTCGAGCACAACAGCCGCCTGGTGCGCGGCGACGTGGGAGCGGTGCTCGAGGGACTGCGCCGGGAGTTCGACGGCGATCTCGGCGTCGGCGGACCGAACCTGGCCGGCCAGTTCGTGCGCCGCGGGCTCGTGGACGAGTACAGGCTCGTCATCCATCCGGTCGTGTTGGGGGCCGGCACACCGTTCTGGCCCGAGCTCGACGCGCAGCTGCGACTCCGTCTCGTTGAGGAGCACGCTTTCGCCTCGGGCGTTGAGCTGAGGTCGTACATTCCTTCGTAGCTCCTAGTTGGAGTCGCTCGCCGCGCGGCCCGCTAACGTGTCTTCCGATGGTGCACCGGCTGACCAAGGTGGAGGCTCGGCGAATCGCTGTGCGTGCGCAATTGCTCGACGCCGCTCGGCCGACGGACTTGGTGTCTCTCGTGGAGCGCCTGACGCTGCTCCAGATCGACCCGACCTCGGCGATCGCACCGAGCGCGGACCTCGTAGCCTGGAGCCGCCTCGGCTCCTCGTA
This sequence comes from Chloroflexota bacterium, assembly GCA_013815585.1. Lineage (GTDB taxonomy): Bacteria > Chloroflexota > Limnocylindria > Limnocylindrales > CSP1-4 > JACDFU01. The sequence continues at coordinate 33,477 of JACDFU010000004.1, read as the reverse complement.
TCGGCCTGCCGACCTCAAGCAGGCGCTGGAGCAGGACCGGACGCTGTTCGAGTTCGACGCGGTGGTGCGGCCGATGCGCGACCTCGGCCTGTACCTCGCCGGCGCCGCAGATCGGCCGTCCTATCAGCAACCTCGCGCGTGGCTGCGCGACAACGACCGCTTCCGTCGCGACGTCCTCGGCCGGCTGGCGAACTCGGGCCCACTGACCTCGCGCGCCATCCCCGATACGTCGGTCGTGCCGTGGCCGTCGAGTGGCTGGACGAACGACCGCAACGTCACCCAGATGCTCGAAATCCTGATGATGCGTGGCGAGGTTGCTATCTGTGGGCGAGTCGGGCGGGAGCGGCTCTGGGATCTTGCGGAGCAGGTGTACCCGTCTGACGTGGACGTGCCGTCGGTAGAGGATGCCACGCGCATTAAGTCATCCTCGACGAAGAACGGGGTGACCACGGTCCTCGTCACGCCGACGGCGCGCGAAGATCTGGACCGGCTCATACGAACCCACAGTCCGCCTCCATCGACCCGCGAACGGATCAAGCGCTCACTCGAGCCGCTGGCCATGTTTCCCCGCCTCGGCGCCCCACTCGAGGGTCGTTGGGCCACATTTCGATTCATTCCGGGCGTTCGCGGCTCGTTGTGCCAAGCTGGGCCGTCGACGAGCTCACGAGGAGGCGACATGGCACAAGCAGGCGCGACAGCCACGAACAGGCCGGTCTGGGTCGACCTGGCCACGCCCGACGCCGAGGCGTCGCGGGACTTCTACTCAAGGCTCCTGGGCTGGCAGGTCGAGGTCGACCCTGACCCACAGTACGGCGGCTATGGCGTCGCCAAGATCGACGGCAAGGATGCCGCCGGCATCGGGTCCAAGCAGTCACCCGAGCAGCCGACCGTCTGGTCGCTCTACATCGGCACCGACGACCTCGGCGGCATGGTCGAGCGAGTCAAGGCAGCCGGTGGAAACGTGATCGCCGAGCCGTTCGACGTCGGTGACCAGGGGCGGATGGCCGTCTTCCAGGATCCCAGCGGAGCCTTCATCTCAGCCTGGCAGGGGACCCGGATGGGCGGCTTCCAGACCGAGAAGCCGGGCGCGTACGGCTGGGCGGAGCTGAACGCACGCGGGAAGGAGAAGGCGCTGCCCTTCTACGAGCAGGTCTTCGGCTGGGCCACCCGGGAGAGCCCGATGGGGGAGGGGCAGCCGCCCTACACCGAGTTCCTGCTGGACGAGGAGAGCATCGCGGGCGCCTGGGAGATGAACGAGATGATCCCGACCGAGGTGCCCAGCTACTGGCAGATCTATTTCAACGTCGACGACGTCGACTCGGCCTTTCAGAAGGTGCTCGACCTGGGTGGTCGAGAGATGGTTGCCCCCCAGGACTTCCCCGGCGGCCGCTTCGCCATCGTGACCGACCCGCAGGGCGCCAGCTTCGGCCTCCTGAAGATGACGCCGCGCTAGCAGGGGCCCTGGCTCACCCCTCGCGTGACGCCAGGTTCGACGGGCTATAGTCAACGGGGAGTCGACCTAGGCGGTCGGCGGAGGGGAGGGCACTCTGGGGGCAGTCGAGGCCGTCGTTCCGGGCGAGGGCACCGCCCAGCCAGGCACGATCGAGAACCCGATCATCAACTCGCCGTTCGTGGAGCCGGCGCGCCACTTCGTGACGTCCCCCGCCGGCAGGGTCACCGGTGAGATCGCGCCGCGTCGCCGGCCGTCGGAGTTCTTCGTTCCGGTCGCCCGCCCGAAGAAGCTGTCCGGGCAGATGTCGATGGACCAGTTCGGCGGGCCCCAGCGGCAGCAGCCGAACGAGATCGTCAACGAGATCCGCCAGTCCGTCACCAGCTGGCGTCAGCTGGGCTACCCGCACATTACGTCGGTCACGCGCGACCTCCTCCAGCACTGGCAGGGTGAGGACCGTGAGCGCCGGCTCTTCTTCTGCCAGATCGAGGCGGCCGAGACGGCGATCTACCTGACGGAAGCTGCGGAGAAGCTGGGTGACACAAAAGCGCTGAACGTCATCCGGAGCGAGAACGAAGCCCTCAACGGCGGGCTGCCACGGGTCGCGTTCAAGATGGCGACGGGCTCCGGCAAGACGGTCCTGATGGCGATGCTCATCGCCTGGCAGGCGCTCAACAAGCAGGCCAGCCCGCAGGACCGCCGGTTCGCCGACCGCTTCCTGATCGTGGCCCCCGGCATCACGATCCGCGACCGGCTCCGAGTGCTGCTTCCGAACGACCCCCACAACTTCTACCGGGCGCTCGAGATCGTCACTCCGGAGCAGCTCGACCGGTTGCAGGCCGCCGACATCCTGATCACGAACTTCCACGCCTTCATCCGCCGCGAAAAGATCCAGGCCGCGAGCCTCACGAAGAAGGTGCTCGTCGGTCCGCACGGTGACGACGGGCGGTTCCGCGAGACGCCGGCGGAGATGGTCCGGCGTGTCCTCCGCGACTTCGGCAACGCGAAGAACCTCGTCGTGATCAACGACGAGGCGCACCACTGCTACGCGCCGGCGCCCAAGGAGCAGGCGGAGGAAGCCGCGCTCGATCCAGACGAGCGAGTCCTCGCGAAGAAGGACCAGGAGGAGGCCCGCATCTGGCTCTCCGGGCTGCAGGCCGTCAGGGAGAAGCTCGGCATTCGCGCGGTCTACGACCTCTCCGCCACGCCCTTCTTCCTCAAGGGCTCCGGCTACGCGGAGGGAACGCTCTTTCCCTGGGTCGTCTCCGACTTCGGGCTGATGGACGCGATCGAGTCGGGAATCGTGAAGATCCCGCGCGTGCCCGTCCGCGACGACTCGATGACGGGCCAGGGCCCGATGTACCGCGAGCTGTGGCTGCGGGTGCGCGACGCCCTCCCGAAGAAGGGGATCAGGGACACGCCGATCGACGGGCAGCCGGTGATCCCCAAGGAGCTGGAAGGCGCGCTCTTCTCGCTCTACCGGGACTACGAGCGCGACTTCGCCGCCTGGGAGAAGGCGGGTCTCGGTGTGCCGCCGGTGTTCATCGTGGTCTGCTCCAACACCGCGACCTCCAAGCTCGTCGCCGACTGGATTGCCGGCTGGGAGGTGAAGCTCGAGGATGGCGGCACCGTGGTGGCTCCCGGGCACCTGCCGCTCTTCTCCAACGAGCAGGACGGCCGCTTCCGCGACCGCCCGAACACCATCCTCGTCGACTCCGCGCAGCTGGACCGGGGCGACGCCCTCGACCCCACCTTCCGCAAGGCGGCCGCCGCGGAGATCGAACGCTTCAAGCAGGAGTACGTAGCGCGTTTCCCGGGCCGCAGCGCGGACGAGATCACCGACGAGGACATCCTCCGCGAGGTGATGAACACCGTCGGGAAGCGCGACCGGCTGGGCGAGCACGTCCGCTGCGTGGTCTCGGTCGCGATGCTCACGGAGGGCTGGGACGCGAACACCGTGACGCACATCCTCGGCATCCGCGCGTTCGGGACGCAGCTGCTGTGCGAGCAGGTCGTCGGGCGCGCGCTCAGGCGAGCAAGCTACGACGCCACGCCGGACGGGATGTTCGAGCCGGAATATGCCGAGGTCTACGGCGTGCCGTTCAGCTTCCTGTCGGTCGCCGGAAAGGGGAAGCCAAAGAGCTCCAAGCCCGTGCTCACCGTTCGGGCGCTGCCCGAGCGCTCGGACCTGCGGATCGAGTTCCCCAAGCTCGTCGGCTACCGCTACGAGATGCCGACCGACCGCCTGGACGCGCGGTTCGACGCCTCGTCGATCCTGGAACTCTCGACGCGCGACGTGGCGCTACGGACGGAGGTCGATCCGATCGTCGGCGAGATGGACGTGCACGAGGTCGACCTGCGAGACCATCGGATGCAGACGGTCGTCTTCGCCATCGCCAAGCGCACGCTGGACAACCACTTCCGAGACGAGGACGGCGGCCAGCGCCCGTGGCTCTTCCCGCAGCTCGTCCGGATCACCAATGCCTGGATCGACGAATGCGTCACTCCGTACCTCAAGGACAACACGTTCCCGCAGATGCTCCTCTTCACGGAGTACAGCCACGCCGCGGCAGACAGGATCCGCAACGCCATCTACGCCGGCACGCGGGGCGAGAAGCGGCTCCTCCCGAATCTCCGGCCGTACGAGCCGATCGGTTCCACGGACGACGTCTGGTTCGAGACGACCAAGGTCTGCTGCGAGGCGACCAGGAGTCACCTCAACCTGGTCGTCCAGGACTCCGGCTGGGAGTGCAAGCTGGCCGAGGTCCTGGAGTCGATGCCGGAGGTCGTGACCTACGCCAAGAACCAGGGCCTCAACTTCAAGATCCCGTATACGTACGAGGGGAGGGCAGGGAACTACGTGCCCGACTTCCTCATCCGCCTGCGGCATCCGGCGTCGTCCGGCCCGGACGACCTGCTCACGCTCGTCCTGGAGGTCACTGGCGAGGCCAAGAAGGAGAAGCAGGCGAAGGTCGCAACAGCGGAGCATCTCTGGACGGTGGCCGTGAACAACTGGGGCGGCCTCGGCCGCTGGGCATTCCTCGAGGTCACCGACCCGTGGGACGCCGGCAACCTGATCCGAGCTCGCTTCCTTCAGCCGTCCCCGGGTGCCCCGGTGAGGATCAGGCGTGGATGACCGCGAGCCCCGGCACCTCGACGTAATCGTCGTCCTGCGTCACGACCGGGACGCCGAGGGCCATCGCGGTGGCGGCGATCCAGGAGTCGTTGACCGGCATGCGGAGGCCCGCCTTGGCGAGGGCCAGCCGCAGGCGTGCCCACGCTTCCGCGACGCGATCATCGACGGGTACCGGATCGAGGGACAGCGCGAGCGTCAGCGTGACGAGACGGCGATCCCTGGTCTCGAGATCCTCGGCTGCGAGGACTCCGGCGCGAAGCTCGCCGATCGTGATTACCGACACGGCGAGTCGCTGGGGCACCACGTCTGCCCGGACCGGCCGGCCCGACTCCCGGGCGACGAAGATGGACGTGTCGGCGAGACCGTCGGTCACGCCAGCGGGATGTCGTCGGTCGTGTCGGGAGCGAGTTCTCTGAGCACCTTTGTGAGGCCGGGGTCAGCCTGGCGCCCGCTCAGCATCCGCAGGAATTCCTCCTTGGGCATCCAGCGCGGGCGCCGTCCGACGGGGGCGAGGACCGCGACCGGTCGCCCGTCGACCGTGATCGTCACCGACTCGCCGGCCGCGACGCGATCGAGCAGCGCACGTGTGTTGTTGCGGAGTTCACGCGAAGCGACCTCGGTCATGCCGCTCAATGTAGCACTGCCGCTACAGTCGTAGCATGTGGGCGGATCGGATGAGCGCGAGGTAAGTCGTGGCTGAGAAGATCAAGCCCCGCACGGTCGTGCGTGCGACCACCCATCCGTCGGACAGCCGCTCGAACATCCCGACTGCCGAGCTGGAGTCGTTCGCCCGCCCAGAGGAGAAGAGGCCCGCGATCGTGCGCTATCCCCGCGACCCGACCCTCGACCCGCAGCTCGTCTGGAAGGGCAAGGACGAGCAGGACAGCCACGACCTCCAGGTTCCGGCCGTCCCGATCTACATCCAGGAGACGATCGACCCGCTCGCGCTGGTCGAGGAGCTCCGCGCCGAGAGCGAGGGCCGCCGCTCAGAGCAGCAGCTCGGCTTCTTCGCGCCCTATACGGACCTGACGTTCGAGGAAAAAGTCGACTTCTATCGCCACCCCGGCAAGTGGGCGAACCGCATGATCCTCGGCGACTCGTTGCTCGTGATGACCAGCCTCGCCGAGAAGGAAGGCCTCAAGGGCCAGGTCCAGACCATCTACATCGACCCGCCCTACGGCATCAAGTTCGGCTCCAACTGGCAGGTCTCGACCCGCAAGCGCGACGTCCGCGACGGCAAGGACACCGACCTGACGCGCCAGCCCGAGCAGGTGCGCGCGTATCGGGACACCTGGGAGCTCGGGATCCACTCGTACCTCAGCTACCTCCGCGATCGGCTGGCCGTCGCCCGCGAGCTGCTGACCGACTCAGGCTCGATCTTCGTCCAGATCGGCGACGAGAACGTCCATCTCGTCCGGTCAGTTCTCGATGAAATCTTCGGGCCAGACAACTTTGTGGCTCAGATTGCCTTCCGAAAGACCAGTGGAAAGGCTGGGGCGGCGTTAGACGCCGTCTATGACTCTCTCTTGTGGTATGCGCGAGCACAACAAGCTTTGAAGTTCCGACAGCTCTACTCTGACAGGACTGACGACACGCTCCTAGAGCAATACACCTGGCGACAGTTGGCGGACGGCCATGTGGAGCGGATATCGAGAGCGGAACTCGCCTCTGGCTCGCGAATTCCCAGGCGCTTCAAGGCTGATGGCCTATTTTCAGAGAGCGGTGGAGACACGACGCGATTCCCGGTCCACGTCGACGGAGTCGAATACATGCTTCCGGGGAAGTGGTACTGGAAGACGAACCGCGATGGGATGAGCCGATTGCGCGATGCGGATCGGCTGCTAGGTGTCGGACGAACCCTGACATACAAGAGGTTTGCCGAGGACTTCCCAGTTGTGCGCGTGACGAACTTGTGGGACGACACGATGCGCTCGGGCTACGGCGAGGAACGCCTGTACGTAGTGCAGACGGGAATACGAGTTATCGCCCGATGCATGCTGATGACCAGCGACCCAGGCGATCTCGTGCTCGATCCGACTTGCGGCTCGGGCACGACCGCATTCGTGGCCGAGCAGTGGGGGAGGCGCTGGATCACGATAGACACGAGTCGCGTCGCCCTCGCCCTCGCGCGCTCGCGCGTGATGGCCGCCAAATACCCGTATTACATATTGGCCGACTCGGAGGCCGGCATTCGCAAGGCGGCCGAGGTGACCGGCATCGCGCCTCCATCGCCGATCTCGTCAACTACCAACGACGTCCGGCGCGGCTTCGTCTACGAGCGCGTGCCGCACGTGACCTTGAGGTCAATCGCTCAGAACCCCGACATCCGCGAGGGCATGACCCGCGAGGAGATCGACGCCGCCATCGCCCGTCACGCCGAGACCGAGACGCTCTTCGACCGCCCCTACGAGGACCGCAAGATCGTCCGCGTGTCGGGCCCATTCACGGTCGAGAGTCTCTCGCCCCACCGAGTCCTGCGCACCGGGCCGGAGGACAACGCCGCCGAGCCTCCGCCATCGTCGCCCGACTCGGGTCAGTTCGTGACCAGTATCCTCGACAACCTTCGTCGAGCCGGCGTGCAGAACACCAAGCGCAAGGAGCGCCTCCAGTTCAGCCGACTCGACCCATACCCGGGCGTCTACGTCCAGGCGGTCGGGGAGTACGCTGAAAACAGCCATCCGAAGACGGTCGCGATCGCCATCGGGCCCGAGTTCGGCACCGTCGGCCCCGAGCTCATCCGCGAGGCGGCCAAGGAAGCGGTCAAGATCGCCGACCTGCTCGTCGTGTGCGGCTTCGCCTTCGACCCGCTGGCAGGGGAGGAGGCCTCCACCCTCGGCCGGCTGACCATCCTCCAGGCGCGCATGAACCCCGACCTGGCGATGGGCGACGAGCTGCTCAAGAAGACCGGCTCGGGCAACCTGTTCATGGTCTTCGGCGAGCCCGACATCGAGGTGCGGCCGGCTGGCGACGACCAGCTCACGGTCGAGGTCCGCGGGCTCGACGTCTACGACCCGACCACCGGCGTGCTCCGCTCATCGTCGGTCGAGGACATCGCGGCCTGGTTCCTGGACACGAGCTACGACGGCGATGCCTTCTTCGTCCGCCACGCCTACTTCACCGGCGCCAACGATCCCTACGACAAGCTCCGCCGCGCCCTGAAGGCCGACATCAGCGACGAGGCCTGGGCCAGCATCAACTCGACGGTCAGCCGGCCATTCCCGCGCCCGTCAACCGGCAAGATCGCCGTGAAGGTCATCAACCACTACGGCGACGAGGTCATGAAGGTGTTCACCGTGGACCGGGCGAGCGGTCCGTCGGGTTTCAGCGAGTCGCGCACCGCGGGCCAGGCGCAGGCGGACGCGGACCAGGTCGAAATTGGCCGGCTCGTGCGGATGAGCGATGAAGAACGGGAGGCCTACTACCTCGCCTCGAACCGGAACATGCTTCGGATGATCGACGACGCGCAGACCAGTCAGTGACCGAGGACGCGGCCGGCGTTTTCGATCCAATCGCGATCATCCGCGTCCTGAACGAACACCGAGTGCGGTTTGTCGTGATTGGCGGCATCGCCGCCGGCGTACAGGGTGCCATGTGGCTGACGACGGATCTCGATCTTGTGTACGCCCGGGACCGGCAAGACCTCACACACCTCGCGGCTGCGCTTGCGGCTCTGGACGCCGAGCCCATCGGCCTACCGTCCGGCGTAACGGTCAAGCTGGACGAGCGGTCGCTGGCAAGCGGAAGCGTCTGGACGTTGAAGACGAGGTTTGGGCGACTCGATCTCCTCGACGAGCCGGCTCCCGGACTGACCTACACGTCGCTCGCGGCAAGTGCGCGAACAATCCATGGCTCAGCCACGTACCCGGTCGCGAGCGTGGATCACTTGATCGCGATGAACAGGACCGCCGGTCGTCCGAAGGACGCCGGCCACCTGGAACTGCTCGAGAGAGTCGCCCAGGAACTCCGGCGCGATCCTCCCGACGAACGGGGAGATTGACAATGGACAAACACGGCCAAGCCCTATGGGCGACGACCCCGTGCATCCGGGAGCGGCACCACGGCGCAGCCGGTCTCGCGCGCCGTGGCGATCAGCGCGGGGTCCGAGGTGGCGAGGCGAGACCCCACCGCGCTCGCGATAGCCAGCGCGACGCAGTCGGCGAGCGAGATCGGTCGCTGCGTGCGGTGATAGTGCGCCGCGTGCAGGCGCCCCGCCGCAAGACCGACTACCTCGTCGACTGGGACGACCGTGAGACCGCCGAGGGTGAGCCAGCGGAGCTTCTCCTCGACCTCGTCCGCCGGCCAGCCCTGGTGGCGGACGAGCACGTCGAGGACCTCCGCCAGGTTGACCGCGCTGATGGCGGGTGGATCGGATATGTCGCGCAGGAGCGCCTCGACTTCGGCCGCGGCGGGCTCGCCGGTGAGCGCCGCGACAACCGCCTGGGCATCGAGGACCGTCAGCGACGGGACCGCTTCACGTCGTCGGCCGCGGCCTCTTCGCGCAGCAGCGCTCGCGACTCGTCGGTGTCCGGCCGTCGTCCGGCGAGGGAGCCAATCGCCGCCGCGATCGGGTCGACAGGGACCGGTCGCACGAGGAGCATCCCGCCGCGGTCCTCGATCACGACCTGCCGGGTGCCCCAGCGATGGCGGACGTCGGCAGGGATCGAGAGTTGACCGCCCTTTGAGATGGTCGTTGTTCTCATGAAGCGAAGCCTATTCTCACATCAATATCGGCGTCAACCTCGGCGTCTCGCCCGGGTCGCATCGACGCCCGGGATCCAGCCTCACGAGCTGGCGCTGTTCTGGCCAAAGGTCGGCGCGAAGTACGACGGCGACCTCCTCGTGATCGGCAGAGCAGTGAACGGCTGGATCGACAGGTGGGACGTCGCTACGCCGGTCGATGCAGCGACCCTTGGCGCGCGTCGCACGTCAGACGGGGGAGGGGACCGTCAACGGATGCCAGATGGGGTGGGTCCGCAGATACGTCATCGCCGTGCATCCGATGACGCGAAGCCCCCGAGCAGTCTCAGAGGCCGTCCTCGAAGCCCTTGCGAGATAACGCAATGCCGGCGCGAGGTGGACGACTCTTGGAGACTCGTCGGGGCTAGCCGTCGGCGCATTTGACAACCGAGGGACACAATGGACCTGGTGACATGGCGATTCGCTATAGCCGCTCCGCAACTCGTCATGGAGTCATCCACGAGCGGTCGCGCGACGCCGTGGAAAACTGCGCCTGTCCGCTCTACAGCTCTGATCCCGGTGACGAGGATCTTGTCGTATTCCTCGGGCCGGACAGGCCTACCGGAGGGTGGTGGAGTGTCAGGAAAGGTAAGAACAAGAGGCGGGCGCGTCCTATCTGATGCCGACCTGGACCGTTTGGCAGCCAAGGCAGAGCAGGGGGTTGACCTGTCGAGCTGGGCGCCACGGCGCGGTAGGCCATCCCTTGACAGCGCCGCCACGGAGCCTTCCCCGCGCATTGCTGTCCGTGTTCCTCGCACGCTGCATCGAGGCGTCGCTGATCGCGCCGCCAAGGAAGGTCGAACGGTGAGCGAAGTCGTTCGCAACCTGCTGGCTGACTACGCGGCGAAGGGACGCTGAGCTAGTGACGGACCCAGTCCTCCTCCAGAAGCCATTAGCGGACCGCGCCGACGCTTGACAGACGAGGGGAGATGGAGCCCGGGTCTCGAGGAAACCAGGATCGATCGCTGGCTGTGCGCGGTCCGGCTTGTGAAAACGCGTCCCATTGGGACCGAGCTGTGCGAGGGCGGCCATGTCCGGATCAACGGCAACACCGCGAAGGCGTCGACCAGGGTTAGGATCGGTGATCGGGTCGATGCTCTGATCGGAGGCCGCCAGCGCGTCGTCGAGGTCGTTCGCGTCATCGAGTCCAGGGTCGGCGCTCCGGTCGCTGCGACCTGCTACATCGACCATAGTCCGCCGCCTCCGACGGAGACCATGCCCGAGGGCCTGGAGTGGGCGCGCGGCGCGGTCCGTCCGAGCAAGCGGCTTCGTCGGGAGCTCGACCGGATGCGCCGGGGCGGGAGCTACTGAAGGTTCATTGTCGGTCGGTGGAGGGTCGTGATCGATTCGCGCCACCGGAAACGCTCGCCCAGTACCTGCAGCTCGCTGATCTCGAGCGGCTTATTCTCCCCGGTCATCTATCGACCAGGCTGTTGGCATCCCTGTGCGTCGGGAGAACAGTTCGACAATGGAGGGCCGCCTGCACGTCGCACACACCGATGGCACCGAGGGAGAAGCCGGACCGGACGACGCCTATGTCATCGAACCTGGCCACGATGCATGGGTGGTCGGCGATGAGCCCGTCGTCGCCTTCGAATTCGAAAGCGCCGAGACCTACGCGAGGCTTGACAGCATCCCGGAGCGCCGAGCGAGGCGACGACCGCAACCGCACGAGACAATCTGGATGCTGACCAATGCCGTCGTGGCCTCTTCGGCCCTGCATGCCGTGGCGGAGCTCGGCGTGGCCGACCACATCGACGACGAACCCGTGAGCATCAAGCAGCTGGCGGCCGCATGCACCGTTGACCCTGGTGCGCTCGATCGAGTTCTGTGCCTGCTGGCGGCGAACGGAATCTTCGAGCGTCAGGACGACGGGTACGGTCACACGGACGCATCGCGGCTGCTGCACAGCGACCACCCGATGTCAATGCGCGCGTACTCCCGGATGATCGGCCTACCGGTCATGCGCGCGTCCTTCGGCCGGCTCGACCACTCGATCCGAACCGGGTCCCCGTCCATCGAACTGGCCGACGACGGCGGACTCTGGGCATACCTCCTGCAGCATCCTGAGGAACGGGAGATCTTCGGCCAGGCGATGACGGGGAAAGCTGCCGCCGACACGGCCGCCGTCCTCAGTGCCTACGACTTCAGCCGCTTCGACACGATCGCCGACATCGGAGGAGGTCGCGGTCACCTGCTCCGCGCAATGCTCGACGCCGTGCCCACAGCCGAAGGGATTCTGTTCGACCTACCGGACGTCATCGCCTCACTCGAGATAGACCGGGACCGGCTGACCGCCAACGCCGGCGACTTCTTCGTCGACCCGCTGCCCACTGCGGACGCGTACGTCCTCATGGAGGTGCTCCACGACTGGCCGGACGCGGAGACCGCCGCCATCCTGAGCGCCGTACGCCGGGCGGCCTCGCCAGGTGCGCGAGTGCTCATCATCGAGAACGTTCTCGTGGACGTCGCCGCCGACCTGCGAGGCCACACGCTGGACGTGATCATGCTTGCGATCACCGGCGGGCGCGAGAGAACGGGCGAGCAGTTCGCCAAGCTCCTGGAGGCCGCTGGCTTCACCGAGAGCACTCTGATCCACACCTCTGGGCCGCTACGCATCGTCGAGGCTGTCGTTTCCTGAGCTGGTCAGGAAGTCACGAATCAGCTCCACCAAGCGTTCCGGCTGGCGCGTCCTGTTCGTGGGCATCGATCCCGGGCTGTGGTCGGGCGCGACGGGCCACCATTTTCGCCTGGCCGGGCAATCGATTCTGGCGGACGCTCAAGCGCTGACGCGCGGACAGCACGAGCACCCCCTCGACGGACATGCGTCCTGCCGTCAGGTCGTCGAGGCCCTGTCGGGCACCCCTGCACGGCACCAGAAGTTCCGCGGTTCCTGTGCTTGTTACATAACTTCGCTTATCGGCAGTGATCCGTTCTGGTGGTAGTGAGGGGCCCAGGCCTTCGGACCGCCCTGCTTGACACGACTGCTGTCGGTAGTCACTCTGACACTATGACACGGCAACTAGCGGTGGGCGAGCTAAAGCGTGACTTTCGCCGGGTCCTCGATGCCGCCGAACGGGGCGAAGCGACGGTTGTGGTCAGGCGGGACCGGCCGGTCGCGCGTGTCGTCCCGTATGTGGGTACGTCCGACCCTGAGCACCCCCGGGCAGAGCGCGCAGGCGGGCTCCTGTCTGTTACAGGGCTGCTGGCTGACTGGGATGACTTTGAGTCTGTCATGGCCGACGTCGTTGCCGGTCGCCAGGCGGCCGCTGATCGCCCGCTCCCCGAGCTCGAATGAGCTATCTGCTCGACACCGACACACTTTCCGCGACCCTGCGCCGAAATCCCGACGTCCGAGTTGTCCGGCGCTTGGCCACGGTCGCGGCCGAGGAACAGTTCATGTCCGCGATCAGCCTTGGCGAACTGGTCTTTGGTGCTGTCCGCCGAAACCGCGAGGACCTCATGGAGCGATTCGAGCAGCTCACGGACGCCCTGCCGGTTCTGCCGTTCGACGAGAAGGGCGCAGAGATCTTCGGCCGTCTGAAGGCTCACCTCGAACGCCTTGGTACTCCTCTGGCTGAGCCGGATCTCCGGATCGCCGCGATCGCGCTCGCCTTCGATTTGACCTTGGTTTCCGGCAACCAACGTCACTTCGAGCGGGTGCCGGACCTCCGCCTCGAGAACTGGCTCGCCTGATCCGCTCGCGCTGGGGCCAGCGACCATTCAGGCTTCAGTCGGCCCTCGGATCTCCACCAGGTGGCCCGCGGCGCGCTGGAGCCGCGCATCGAAGGTCAGGAGCGGCACGCTGAGGCCCTGTGCGAGAACGATGTACTCAGCGTCGTACGTTTTCGCCCATCCCAGCGCCTTTGCCACCTGCCAGGCCGACAGGATGAGCTCGCGGGAGTCGTGCGATTCGACACCTGCTTTCTGCAGCCAGCTGACGGCTCGCTCGGCCTGATCGGCATCGATCTCGCCTCGCCATTCCAGCTGCTTGAGCGCAGACGCCGCTTCCGACCAGAGGAGCGTGGGTGCTGCCAGCGCGAAGCGAGCCAGCGAACGGGGCCATCGGCCGGTCAATGACGCGGGGACGATGACGCTCGTGTCGATGACATAGCTCAACGGCCGGCCCGCGAGAGTCGGACAGCCCGAACTACATTGGGCATCGGGCGTCCGTCGGGCAGGCGTGACCACTCAGCCGGCAAAGGCAGCTGCTCGTCTCCCACCAGAACGTCGAGGTCCGCTTCGTCGATAAGGTGCTGGGTACCGACCTTCTGCGCCTGGAGCCTCCCTGTCCGGATCCAGCGGCGGATGGTCTCGGCATCCCGGCCTGTCCGCCTCGCTGCCTCTGGAACAGTGATCATCGCACGATACTACAACATCTCGGGCGGCTGGAGCGCCAGGCGGTTGCGAGTCCCGACGCGTCCACCGCATAGAGCAGCAGGTTCACGTCGAGCAGCATCAGCGCCTGGGTGTGTCCTCCAGCTGCTCGAGCGCCTCTGCCACATTCGAGACGTCGATCCGTAGACCGAGCCTCGGAGCGCGCTGCTCCGCGCCTCCCTCGCCCAGGAGCTGGCGCACCTCGTCGAAGGCGAAACCGCGCCACTTCTTCATCGTCACTGTCGTGCCCTTGCCGCGCTCGGAGACGATCGTGACCTCATCCATGAGCTTCCTTGCGCCCCACAAGCCCATCCCGAGACCTTTGTCAGAGCTGAGTTGGTCGCGCATCACCGCATCCACATCGGCGATTCCGGGGCCCTTGTCGCGGGCGATGACGATGATGCCCTCGCGGCCGTCTTCGCTGAGACCGCACAGCACGATCTCGCCCTCCCCGGCGTGGGTCCAGATGTTCCGGCCAATCTCGGAGATCGCGGTCGCAATGAATGTCGCGTCGGTTCGCGTGAACCCAAGCCGCAGCGCCAGTTCCCTCCCCTTCTGGCGCGCTACCACCGTGTCCGCATCAGCGGCCACGGTCACGCGGATCTCTTCGGACACGATGGGCGAGTCAGCGATCGAGCAGCTCAATGCCGGCTTCGAGATCGAGAGCAGTATCCACGGCCTCCAACCCAAGGCCGAAATGGCTCATCGCGACGGCCACCTCAGGCTGGATGCCGACGATCACGGTCCTTGCTCCGCGCAGCGTGCCGGTGCGTGCGACGGTCGTCAGCGACCGCGAAACGAAGGAATCGATCACGTCCAGCGCCGCCACATCGATGATGATTCCGCGAGAGCGATGCTTGGCCAGCTCCGCGAGCAGCGCGTCGCGCAATTCCAGGACCTCGGTATCGGTGAGCGCGGACTGAACCGAGGCGATCAGGTAGTGGCGCTGCTTCAGAATCGAGACGGGCATGGAGGCGGGGTCTATCCTTCCCCTTCCGCCCCGACTCCATCGATCCTCGTCACGGCGTAGCTCAACTGACGTTCGCCCTCCTCGATCCCACCTTGGAGGTCGCCCACGCTCTGCATCATGCTCAAGTCGACCCTGAGGTTCACGAGCGTCTGGGCGATCTCGGCCGAGAGACCGCTGATGATGACGTGGGCGCCCATCAGCCGTGACGCGCGAACGGCCTGGACAAGATGGTTTGCGACTTCGACATCAATCGCCGGTACACCGGTGATGTCGATGACCACTACCTTCGCGCGGTTGTCGCGGATCCCACGCAGCAGTTGCTCGGTCAGCTGGCGGGCCCTCGCGGTGTCGAGCGCGCCGATGATCGGGAGAATGAGCAGCTGCTCGCGCACTTTGAGGACCGGGGTTGAGAGCTCTCGGATCGCCAACTGTTGCTGGCGAATGACGCGCTCTCGCTCCTGAACGAAGCTCACACCGACCGTCACTGCGATCCGGTTTGCAGCCGGCTCGTACGCGTCGAGCACACGATTGAGCAGGTCCGAGTCCTCGACGTACTTCTCGAACAGGGAACGCGCCAGCACGTCGCGCAGCAGGAGCACGACGCCGAGTACCTCGTGGGTTTCCACGCCGCGGGGGATGATTCGCTCGGAGAGGCTCCTCGCGTAGGCCTCGAGGGCCTCGATGCTCCCCGTCTCGAGAGCGTCGACGTAGTTGTCGTAGACCGCCGTGACCTCGGAAAAGATCTCGCCGGCCGTCATGACACTCAGCAGCTGAGCGTCGGTAATGCGCCGGGCCCACTCCTCCCGAAGCCGCGTCCGGTGGTGCCTCAGATGCGCCACCAGCTCGCGCAGCAGCTCGGCATCGATGTCCGGTCCCTGGGCGACGGCGGGACCTGCGCGACCGTCTTGCTCCTCCATAGTTCCTTCCTTCCTCGTCACGGCACGTGGAGCGTGCGACAGCGTTTCACATCCGAGCGACCGCTGCGTCGTCACGCACGATCTTTAGCGCAAGCTCAGTGCGAGACCTGATGCCGAGCTTACGGTAGATACTCGTGAGGTGGAGCTCGACGGCTCTCACGCTCACGAACAGGCGGTCGGCGACCTCGCGATTCGTACCACCCGAGGCGACCAGCTCGGCTACGCGCCGCTCGGCCGGCGTGAGCACGGCCCCGCCTGTCGATCCCCGCTCCATTCGTATGCCTAGCGCACGCCGCGCCCGCAATGACCATAACTTGGCACCCAGGTGGTCGAAGATCTCCAACGCCTGTTGAAGCGACGCTCGAGCGGCTCGCCGCTGCCGGGTACGACGCTGGATCGTACCCATCACAAGCCAGGCACGGGCACGCTCAAAGGGCTGGGCAAGCTCTCCGTGGTCGCTCAAGCCACGTTCGAGCAATGACGCCGCGGCCGAGGAATCGCCCACCGCACCGGTATGCAGCGCGCGGCAGCGGGCGGCCGCCAGGAGCGGTGACGGTCGGTCGAGCCGCGCGACGTCCTCCTCGTAGGGCGCAAGCAGTGCCTGTGCCTTGTCAAGATCGCCGAGGGCGATCAGGGCCTCCACCTCGTCCGGGACGAACCGGAAGATACCCGGCTCCCGAATTCCGACGATGTCGAGCCAGGCGACTAACGGTGCCAGGTAGCCGTGCGCGGCGGCTGGTTTCTCGAGCGAGTGCTCCACGAACCCCAACACGGTCTGGTTGAGCATCATGGTCAGCACCGAGCCGACCCGCTCCGAAAGGGCCAGGCCCGCACGGGCGGTTTCACGCGCCTCATCCGCGTGGCCCATGTGCGCCTGGACGAGGCTCTTGGCATAGAGCACGCCGGCCCGAACCAGGTCCTGACCAGTTTGCAGGGCGAATTTGTCGGCCTCGTCCGCCTGCCGAAGCGCCGTGCTCCAATCGCCCTCGAGCGTTGCGCCCTCGCTCATCTGGGAAAGCAGAAATGCGAGGGACGTTTCCTCCCCCGCCTGAAGCACCTGCCGGTGCAAATTCTCGAAGCGCGTTCGGGCGCCGATGAGGTCGCCGGACCACTTGAGCATCATGCCCAGCACCATGCTGGGGCGCCACTCGATCGGAACGTCGGGACTGGGTCGTTCGAGCTCTACAGCGCGGCGCATGAGATCCCTGGGGATCCCGCGCCCCAGGAGGAACTCGGCCATTGCGGAAGCCGCGAGGAGCTCCGGCACCATCTGCTCAGCCGTCTCGCCCTGAACCGCCTGGAGCGCAGCCTGCGCGTATTCCGCCGCGTTCGGTACGTCACCACACAACGTCACAGCCCAGGCGAGATCGCGCTGGATCTCGGCTCGCGCCGAGGGGTTGTCGCCCGTCTCCTGGAGGGCTCGGTTGAGAAGCTCCGCGGCTACGGAGCAACTGTCGCTACGGTAGCGCACCTTGGCCAGGCGGCGGAGGATGCCCGCGCGGACCGGCCCCGGCTCCGCGGCTGATGCGACTTCCTCCAGCAGGCGACGTGCCCTCCCAGTGTCGCCCGCCGCGAAGTGATACTCCGCTGCCTCGACTCGCCGGCGAGTTGCCTCCCCGGCACTTCTCGCGGGGGTCAGTCGGTACGCTTGCTCGGAGAGGTCGGCGCCAGCGTCCGGGGCGCCGCGCGCGGCGGCCCTTCGAGCCGCCTGGTCCAGCGCGGCAGCCACGGCGGCGTCGGGACCGGCCGCGGCAAGTGCGAGGTGAAGTGCCCGCTCCTCCGGGGTGGACACGAGGTCAGCCAGTCGACGATGCAGCGCGCGCCTGCGTTTGGGAGTGATCTGGTGGTATAGCGTCGAGGCGAACAGGGGGTGGCTGAACTGAAGGCTCTGCCCGCTCAGTTCGACAATTCCGGCTTCGATCGCCTCCTCCACCGCGCGGAGCGTCGGCATTTCGGTCGGGGCGGCACGCTCCAGCATCTCAAGCGTTGGATCGGACAATGCGGCGGCCGCTGAAAGGACATCCCGCACGTCAGCTGACAACGCTCCCAGCCGGTCGCGAATGAGTTCCTGGAGCGTGTCGGGGACAGGAAGGTGTTCCCCGGGCTCAGCACTGACGTCTCCGCGGAGGATGCCTTTGGCGATCTCCAGTGC
Source organism: Chloroflexota bacterium (assembly GCA_013815585.1). Classification (GTDB taxonomy): domain Bacteria; phylum Chloroflexota; class Limnocylindria; order Limnocylindrales; family CSP1-4; genus JACDFU01. The sequence goes on along the minus strand of JACDFU010000004.1, from coordinate 15,738 downwards.
AAACAGCGGGTTGCCCCCAGATGCCGCTTCGATCTGCCGCAGCACGGGTCTGGGGAAGCTTCCGCCCAGGCGCGAGCGGAACAGCTCGTCCAGTGCGTCGCCGTCGAGCGGGCCGACCGCCAGCCGGTGAAGGCGTGCCTCCGGATAGGTCTGGTCCATCGACAGTGGGGCCGTATCTCCGCTGCGCAGTCCCGCGACGAAGCCCACGCGGTCGACCTCGAGACGCCGAAGCACGAACTCGAGGACCCGAGCGGATGCGATGTCCATCGAGTGGAGGTCATCGACGCCCACGAGTACGGGTGAGCGCGCCGAGAGCGACCGAAGAACGCCCAGTGAAGCCACTGAAACGGCGCGCTGGTCTGGCGGTGGACCCTCGGGATTGGCGACGAGAATCGCAACTTCGAGTGCGTGCTGCTGGGGTCCAGGCAGCGGTGGATCCAGTTCTTCCAGCACGCCATCAAACAGGTCGCCAAGCGCCGCGAACGCCAGCGACGACTCGGCCTCGACAGGGCGACAGGAGAGGACGCGGTATCCCCGGGCAAGTGCCGCCTCGAGAGCGGCCTTCCAGATGGTCGTCTTGCCTGCGCCGGTCTCGCCTTCCAGCACCATCGCGGCGGGGCCCGCGAGGACTTCGTCCAGGAATTCCTGCACCTGCGCCAGCTCGGCGCTCCGGGCAACGATCGCTGACACGCACCGGATGGTATGGATGTCGCCGTCTTAGGGACGAGCGCATACCCACCTGTTCCCGTAAATCGGGCGTTGCGGGTTTGCTGAGAGTCTGCGGATTCCCGTAGAGGATCCGTGAAACCGTTCGGGGCCTCGTGCCCCTCTTTACCAGTGACGCGCCGCAACCCACGAGGCGCCCCAGAGCCCAAGGAGGCTTATTCATGTCGCTTACCAAGACCGCATTAACGACTGCCGATCTCGAGTCCCAGGCCGGCTTCGAGCTCCCGGCGCGCGAGACGATGCTCGTGACCATCGTGATCGGCAGCGTGAACATCCTGAATGATCTGAAGCTCGAGGTGAAAAACAACAACGTCGCTGTGCAAGTCTGCGCAGTCGTGACCGCACTCAGCACCTGGCTGAGCACCCCGCTAACCTGCACAATCGAGCAGAAGCAGTAGGAACCCCGCGACCCCTCGATGGGGTCCGGTAACCATGGCGGGCCGGCTCGACCGGCCCGCTTTCTGTTGGTGGGCCACAATGGCTCCCCGCCGGATGAGGGAGCATGAAGGAAGCGTCGGTTGATCACGCCGCCGCGGGAGCGCGGGTGAACGGGCGGCCAAGGCTGTTCGGAGGGCGCCGAGCCCAACTCGGTGTCATCCTCACAGCCCTGCTGGTCCTGGCCGGTGTCATCGTCCTGTTTAGCCTCACCACGGACCAGCGAGGGCAAGGCTTCGGGCTGTCGGGGGAGGGAGACGCTGCGGCCTATGCCAGTCTTGGAACACAGGGTCCAACCTTCGATAGCGCGACGAGCCTGGTACAGGCGCTGGCCGACCGGGGTGTCACCTGTGAGGGGCTCGAGAGTCGACCCGCGGGGTCCGGCGAGCTGGACGCCGGCCGCTGCAAGATCGGCGCCGATGATGTCGTCATCCGGGTCTTCCAAGATCCAGGTGCCCGAAATCGGTACCTTGCCAGCATAGGGGCACTGCTTGGCGAGGCGGGCGTCGAAAGCGTCCCCCGCGTCGCGGGACCAAACTGGCTCGTGAGCGCCGACACGGACGCCACGGCTCAGCTCGTCCAGGACTCGATCGCCGGCGAGCTCCTTCGTTGATGCTCATCGAGATGGACGACCGTCGCGCAAGCCTGCGTGTCCAGGGCAACGTGCCCGCCCTCGAGAAGCCACCCTCATTGACGAACGGCGTTGAGCTGGTCGGCAAGCTGCAGGGGAGTGGCTTCGCGCAGGAGCAGTGGCTGGTCCGCCGCGAAGGCCGGTTCGTTCAGCTCACGGAGCTCCTGTATCGGGTTGCAGAAGTCATCGATGGCCGCCGGACCGTCGAGGAGATCGCGGCTGTCGTCAGCAGGTCGAGCCCCTGGCTGGTCAGTGCCGAGCAGGTTGCCCTTCTCATCGACAAGAAGCTGACACCGCTGGGGCTGATCGTGGCCGAAGGAGGTGGAGCAGCGTCGACGCTCCCCGCCGCCGGGTCAGCGCTCGGACTTCATACCCGGCTGGGGGTGGTCCCGGAGTCGACCGTGAATGCGCTGGCGAAACCCCTTCGGTGGCTGTTCTGGCCGCCGCTCGTCGTGGTTCTGGTTGCTCTGATCGGTGCCAGCCATGCCTGGCTGTTCGCAGCGCGTGGGATCTCCGACAGCGTGCTCCAGCTGCTGTACGCGCCCGCTCTCATCCTCGTTCTGCTCCTCCTGCTCGTCCTGGCGGGCATCGTGCACGAGCTGGGTCACGCTGCAGCCCTCGTCTACGGGGGCGGGCGCGTCGGCGCGATGGGGGTCGGCCTCTTTCTCGTCTACCCCGCGCTCTTCACCGATGTCACCGACAGCTATCGCCTGTCACGTGCCGGAAGGTTGCGCACCGATCTCGGCGGCATCTACTTCCACCTCCTTGCGGCGCTGGGGATCATCGGGCTCTACCTGCTCACCGGTCAGCCATTCCTGCTGCTCGGCGTTCTGCTGATCGACGTCGAGATCGTGCGCCAGCTAATTCCGTTCCTGAGACTCGACGGCTACTGGGTTTTGACCGACCTCGCAGGTGTGCCGGACCTTTTCTCCCAGGCGGGCCCCTTCATCCGAAGTCTCCTCGGCTCACGTGGGGGAGCGGGGGAACGGCTGCCTGAGCTTCGCCGTGCACCTCGTGTCACTTTTCTGGTCTTCCTGGCGCTCACGATCCCGGCGCTCGCGGTTCTCATCGTCCTGGTTGTGGGCGGGGTACCGGCGCTCGTTGCGGCGGCCTCGGATGCGACGCTCCATCAGCTAGGGCAGCTCGCCGAGGCACGGGAACAGGGACGCGCCGATGGGATTGCCCTGGCCCTCCTTCAGCTCGCCCTGGCAGTCCTGCCGCTGGCGGTCACTGTCTATCTCATCGTCCTGGTCGGACGTAGGCTTCTTGCCGGCCTGGTCGGATGGGGGCGGGTTAACCCGCGACGCGCGCTGACCGCTGGCCTGACCGGGGTGGGAGCTGCAGCCGTCCTGGGCATCCTGTGGATCCCGCAGCTACCGTTTCTTGCCTCGGCCCCCGGTGACGTGCAGACCGTTGCGGTCGCCGGTCGAAGTCACGTGCAGGGCTCGGTCGCCTACGAACAGAGACCGCCGGTCGGAGGTGACCACGCCCCGATCTGGCAGAACTGCGGATTCTACGACGCGCCGATCGCTGACGAGAATGTCGTCCACTCCCTCGAGCACGGCGCTGTCTGGATCGCCTACCGGCCCGAGTTGCCGGACGACCAGAAGGCTCGGCTGCGCTCGATCGCCTACAGCCAGATTCACATCCTGGTCAGCCCATATGACGGTCTGAGTGCGCCCGTGGTGACAACGGCATGGGGCCGCCAGCTGGCCGTGGATGGGCCCGACGATCCTCGACTCCGCCAATTCATCCAGGCTTTCCGCCTGGCCGCAACAGCTCCGGAGCGCGGCGGAGCCTGCACCGAGGGAGTCGGCACTCCCCGCTGACCGAGCTTGGTCCGTCCCAGCGAGCCTGCTCACGATCGAATGGGGTGGGAACCGAGTCAACAGTGCGGCCGTCATCGGGTCACCAGCTGCTCGCTCACCACCGGGGAGTGGGTCGGCCAGGTACATACCCGAGGTTTCTCATGTTCGACGTGGTACTTCGACCTGCCGCTCGCCTCCTGTCGCTCTGCGCGGTCCTCATCCTGGCCACCGCGTGTTCGGCTGCCGTGGTGGCCAGTGAGCCCACCGGCGGAGGTTCCGACCCTGGTACGGGCGATCCGAACGGCGGCGTCGTCGGCAAACCGGCCGATCCGGTGGATCCCGGGGCGGGCGTGGATCCCGGGGCCGGCGTGGGGCTCGACGGCGGCGCACGAGTCGTGGTGCCGGAGCCCGGCATCATCAATCCCATCCCGCACACCTTCGACCATGTCTCGATCGCCGCGGACGGTCGTACGGCGACGATCTACTACTACGGTGGCGTCGAGGACTGCTACGGCCTTGCCGACGCCTCGATCGACCGCAACGATGAGGGCGGCTTCACTGTGACCGTCCTCGAGGGTGCGAGGGCCGCTGCGGCCGACCAGGCCTGCATCGACCTCGCGGAGCTGAAGGCGGTGACGATCACGGTGGACGTCTCGCTGTTCGTGCCCGGGGGCGCAGCCCAGGAGTAGCTTCGACAACCCCTCGCCTTGCAAGTGGGTGTCACCGGAACTAATTTCTCTTGCAACGAAACCGATTGCCCGTCCGGCGCCCTCATGTAGTACAGGCTCGATGTAGATAGATCGGGCACCATGAGCGGGTGAGCCACCAGAGAAGCGACCTTGTCGGGGACGGAGAGGCGGAGCCGTACGACGAAGGGGCGACGGTCCGAGCCGCCGCCCAGGGGGATCGCGAGGCCTTCCGGATCCTGATGGAACGCCACGCCGAGATCGTGTATCGCGTCTGTTATCGAGTGCTCACGGACCCCCAGGAGGCGGAGGACGCCACCCAGGAGACCTTCTTGACGGCCTACCGGTCACTTAACACGTTCCGAGGGGAAGGGACGCTGCGGGGATGGCTCTCACGCATCGCCTCGCGGCGCTCCCTGGCTCGCCGTGCGCGCCGACGCGACGCAGTTCCGCTCGAGGCCGTCAGCGAGCTTCCTGATCGTGCGCAGGCCGATCCGGTCGACGCCGCGCTCACGGCGGAGAGGCGGCAGGCGCTGCTGCGCGAGGTCGCGGACCTTCCCGATCAGCAGCGCGAGGTCATCACGCTCAGCTACTTCGCTGAGCTGTCGCTGAGCGAGATCGCGGCTGCGACCGGGCGGCCTTTGGGAACGGTCAAGACGCACCTGCATCGCGGGCTCGAGCGCCTGCGGGGCTCGGCCGGCTCATCGGGACCGGTCTCCGAGGGTGAGGGATGACGCGCGTGAACGGCCCGAACGGCGACCGCAGGCTTGATGACGTCGAGCCCGGTGCTCGCGAGCTTCCCGAGGGGCTCGAGCTGGTCGACGAGTCGCTCCGGTCGCACGCACAGGAGAATGCCCCACAGGTCCCGCCTGGACTGCTCGACCGGGCGTATGCGGTCATTGACCGCGAGCCGCGCCCGACGCCGGCTCGGTCCTTCGCCCGCGCCGTGGCGTCGCGCTCCTGGACAGACATGGTCGCCTCCTATCGAGCGACGCTGCGATCCGCCTTCGAGCCGGATGTTCCGCTGATGGTGCGCCTGCAGTCGATTGCCCTGGCGGTCGTGGTGGCGTTGTTCCTCGCGGCCGGGGTGACGGTTGCCGCAACGGGTGCGTCCGAGGTCATTCGGTTCGTGTCCGGGACACCGGAGCAACCGCCGGAGCACGAGCTGCTCGACATCTCTCCCAGTCCGAGCTCGCCAACGCTGACTGGGAGCCCTGCGTCTGCCTTCCCCGACGCCAGTTCCTCTGCCTCCCACGACGCCAGTCCCTCTGCCTCTGAGACGCTCTACGTCGTGGTCGAGGGAGAGACGCTCAGCGAGATTGCCGAGCGCTACGGCGTGACCGTCGAGGCCCTGGTCGAGGCAAACGACATCGCGGACCCCGACCTCCTGGAGATCGGCCAGCGACTCGTGATCCCACAACGGCCTGGTGCCTCCGCCTCGCCCGTACCGGATGCCTCCCCGTCGCCGGGAGGGTCGCCCTAGGAGGTCCCCGGCGGATCGGGCGGACCCAACCCGGCCCGGATCTCGGTGTCGTACTCCGGAAAGTAGCGGCTGATCTCGCCGATTCGGAACTCGCTGAGGATCGATTCCTTTGGCTCACGCTCCAGCAGAAACGCGAACGAGGCACTAATCAGCGCATCGGCATCGGTTCCGGGCGGCGCCAGGTGCTCCAGGTCCGCCTGGCTGATCCAGACCCTGTGACGGGTCTCGCCCAGGGCATCGGCAACGCGGACATCACAACGCGTCCCGTCCAGAGCGGGCTGGCTGTCAACCTCGATCGTCGTTCCTGCCTTCAGGCCGCCGGCTCCGACCCGTTGCCGGCGGGCGCAGTCTTGCCTGTCGCCGCCTCAAGCTCCGCGGCGAGCGTCGGAGCCACCCGGCCTCGTACGCGCACATCCCGGTTGCGATAGCTCAGCTCCACCGTGCCCCGCTCCCGCACGCGCGAGAGCAGCTCACCGGCGGTGTACGGCAGCGCCACGTCGACGTCGACCCACAGGTCGGAGAGCAGGCCGCTGAGCGCTGCCCTGAGGCTCTCGAGTCCGTAGCCGGTCAGCGCCGACACGGAGACAGCGTCGGCGATCACAGGCGCCGGCGTCTCCCCGTTCCCGGCCGCGGGCCTGATCAGGTCGGCCTTGTTGTAGGCGACCAGGCGCGGCTTGTCCCCGGCCCCGAGCTCGCCGAGCACCTGCTGCACGGTCTGTCGGTGTTCCGTCGCATGCGGGTCGGAGGCGTCGACCACCTCGAGCAGGACATCGGCCCGGTTGACCTCCTCGAGCGTGCCGCGAAAGGCGTCCACCAGCTGGTGCGGCAGCTTGTGGATGAAGCCAACCGTGTCCGTGACGACCACCGACTGGCCATCGCCCAGCTTGACTGCGCGACTCGTCGGATCGAGCGTGGCGAAGAGGCGGTCCTCGGCGCGGGCTTCCTCGCTGCCGACGAGCGTGTTGAGCAGGGTCGACTTGCCGGCGTTCGTGTACCCCACGATCGCCACGGTCGGCACCAGCCGTCGATCGCGGGATCGAGCGGCCGTTTCGCGCTGGCGGCGGACCGCGTCGACGCGCTCTCGTAGTTTCTTGATCCGCTCCCTGATGACCCGGCGGTCCGTCTCGAGCTGGGTCTCGCCGGGCCCCCTCGTGCCGATCCCACCGCCGGTGCGCGAAAGGTGCGTCCAGAGCCGCGTCAGGCGGGGCAACTGGTACTCCAGCTGAGCCAGCTCCACCTGGAGGCGGCCTTCGTGGGTCCGGGCATGCTGGGCGAAGATGTCGAGGATCAGCCCACTGCGGTCCAGGATCTTGACGTTGAGGAGCGACTCGAGGGCCTTTTGCTGGTTGGGGCTGAGCTCGTCGTCGGCCACGACCATGGTGAAGCCGGTCTCGGCGCGGGCCTGCTGAAGTTCTTGCGCCTTGCCCTTGCCCACGTACCAGTTGGGATCGATGTGCCGGCGGTTCTGCCACTCCGCACCGACCACCTCGGCCCCGGCCGTATCGGCGAGCGCCGCCAGCTCACGGAGCGACTCCTCGGCACTCCAGCCGCCGTCGCGCCCGGTGTCGACGGCGATCAGAAACGCCTTTTCGACGAGCGGAATGAGATTGATCAGCTGAGCCGGGGCCATAATCGAGCGACAGCATAGCCGCTCCCCTCCCCCGCCCCTCGGGGCCCAGATTTTGAAGAGGAACTCACATGACCGACCGGACGGACGACACGACTGACCAGGCGACGGCGGACGCCCCCGCGGGCTCGCTGGAAGAGGACCTCATCGGCATGGCCGGCGCCCGACCCAGGGAGGACCAGGCGGCCTACGTCGATGCCAGTGATATCGACTCACGCGGCGAGCTGACTGACACGGAGGTCTACGAAGGCGAGCTGGAAGCCGGTCCGAGCGAGAGCGGGGCTGAAGGCTCGGGATCGGGGAACCTGGAGGCGCTCACCGAGCTCGAGCTGCGTTCGGGGGAGACCGGCGACGCCTACGTGGCCGCCGAGGAGGGTCTCACCTATGTACCGCCGATCGACCCGCCCGTCGTGCCCTCGGATGACGACCAGGGCATCGAGGTCGCCAGCGGTTTCGGGACCAGCTCGCTTGACGAGCCGTACGACGGCGACCACGCGTCATCGGGGCTCTCCGCTGAGTCCGATCTGGCCGAGCGAGTCCGCGATGCACTTCGTGCCGACGCCAGCACCAGCCGCTATGCCGACCAGGTCGTGATCGGCACGCGCGGCGGCCTCGTCGTACTGCGCGGCATGGTCGACGACATCGACGACGGCGACGATCTCGCGGCCGTGGCGAACTATGTCGAGGGCGTCATCGAGGTTCGCGACGAGCTGGACGTTCGCGCGCTGGAGTAGCGGCGCGCGATCGGCGGCGCCGGCTCTCGGCGCCCGCTGGCTGCAGGCTGGCGAGCAGCCCTTCCGCCCCCTCGAGGTAGGGGCGCGCCCCCACCGACCGCCAGAACGCGAGAGCTTTGTCCAATTGCGCTCGCGCCTCGGCAGCCCTCCCCTCGTTCGCCAGGCGCTGGGCCACGTGAAGCCGGAGAAGAGCCGCGTCCGGTAGGCTGTCGAACTCCTCGAACTGGTCCGCGGCCTCTTCGGCCCCGCCCGCGGCGATCAACCCGAACAGCTCCTTCCATCGCGTCACGCCCATCTGCGCCACGCGACGCTCCAGCTTTGCTCGCCTCCCGCTTTCGATGAGAGCGATGGCGAGATCGACGCTGAGATCCTCCGGGACGTCGGTCAGCCCGAGGAACTCGTCCAACAGCGTGTCGCTCTCGGCGTACCGGCCCGTCCGCAGCATCAGTGAGGCCATGAAGTCGAGCGCGGGCACCAGGGACTGCGGGTCCCCGGAGCGGCGAGCCGCGACCAGTCCGCGCTCCGCATCCTCGAGCGCGCCCGGCAGGTCGCCCCGTGCGAAGCGGATCCGTCCCCGATCGACCCGGCACGTCGTTTCCGTCACGTGCCCGCCGGCGGCCTCCGTCTCCGCGATGTATTCATCCAGTGACCGCAGGGCCTGGTCCCAGTTCCCCTCGCGGTAGTCGATCCCGGGGATGATCGCCCGACCGAAGCGCTCGACCGAGGCATGCCCCAGTTCCCGGGCACGGGCCAGGGCCTGGCGCCACAGGGATCGCGCTCGCTTCATCTCCCCGAGCGTCGCGAGCACGCTGGCCAGGTTGTTCATGACCCGGGCTGACTCCGGCGTGTTGATCGCGGTCGCGATCTCGAGCGCCGACTCCAGCTCCCCGATGCCCCGCTCGTGCACGCCCAGATTCACGTGCGCCGTGCCGATGTTGTTGAGCGCGTGGGCCCGGACCTCATCGAGCCCCAGTGCCTCCGCCATCTCCAAGGCCTGCGTCCCAACCGTGATCGCCTCCTCCGAACGTCCGGCCAGCATGTGGAACCGGGAGAGATCACTCAGCACGAACGCCTTGGAGGCCGAGGCGGGAAGCCCGTCGACCAGCTCGGCCGCGCGGGCCAGGTGCTGCCAGGTCCGCGTGCCATCTCCGCCGAACCAGGCCAGCTCGGCCTGGAGCACCGCGGCTTCGGCGGCCGACTCGTGATCGCCAGCGGTCCGAAGCCCTTTCTCAGCCTCGGCCAGGACCTCGGCACCCGATTCCTCTGAGATCCGCAGCGCCTTGCCGAACCGGAAGAGGACGGTGGATCGGTCCGGATCGTCGAGCGGCGTCAGGTCGAGTGCCGCGCGGTAATAGCGCGCCGCTGAGGCAAAGGCATTCAGCGTGAGCGCGCGGTCGCCTGCTTCCCGAAGCGCGACACGGGCGCGGACCGCGTAGGCGTCGGTCGGTCGGCCCGCGGCTCGGGCGAGCTCGATCGCGGAGAGGTAGTGCTGGGCCAGCAGCTCGGCGTGATCTGCCGGGCGGCCCAGCGACTCGACCCACTCCGCTGCCGCGGCATGCCGTGCGGCGCGTTCGCCGCGCGGGATCTGGCCGTAGGCCACGTCCCGGACGAGGATGTGGCGGAAGGCGTACTCCGTTTCGCCGGCCACCGACGATCGTCGCTCACGCCGTGCGAACTCCTTCCGCTCGAGCAGGTGAAGCGGCTGTTCCAATTCGGTGCGCGAGCGGCCAGCCATCTGCGCAAGGGAACCGCTCCAGAACACCTTCCCGACGACCGCGGCGTCCTGAAGCAGCTGCTTTTCCTCGCGAGGCAGCGCGTCGAGACGGGCCGCGATGATGCCCTGGACGCTCTCGGGCAGGTCATCGAGCCCGCCGCCCTCCGAGACCAGCCGGGCAAACTCCTCCGCGTAAAGGGGATTGCCCTGGGCCCGCTCGAGCACCGCCTCTCGCACACGCTCGGGGATGACCGCTCGCTCGACCAGGCCGGCCACCAGCTGTCCGGCCTCCGTCTCAGAGAGTGGGGAGAGCGAGACAGTCAACGCGTTGGGTTTGCCGCCGCCCCATCCCGGCCGTCGCGACAGGAGCTCGGGCCGGCTCGTGGCCACGATGAGCAGCGGCACGCCCGTCGCCCACTCGACGAGGTAGTCGATGAAGTCCAGCAACCCGTCGTCGGCCCAGTGGAGATCCTCGAAGATGAGCACGAGCGGGCGCTGGTCCGCGAGCGCCTCGAGGAACCGCGTCCAGGCCGCGAACGCCTCACCCCGATGGTCGCCTCGAAGCTCGGTGCCGGCCTCCAGGCCCACCAGCGGACGCAGGTGACGCTCGATCCACTCGGCATCAGAGACTTCAACGCCGAGGGTGGCAACCACCCGCGAGAGCTTGGCCGCTGCCTCATCAGGCGGATCGGTTTCAAGAACCCCGGCCTCCGCCTTGACGATCTCCCCCAGCGCCCAGAACGAGATGCCTTCGGCGTAGGGAAGCGACCGCCCCTGGCGCCACGACACCAGCTCGGATCCTGCATCGATCTGCTGGAACAGCTCCCAGACGAGGCGGCTCTTGCCGATCCCCGGCACCCCAACGAGCGTCACGAGCTGAGGCTCCCGTTCACCTCGGGCGCGGGCGCGGGCGCTCGCAAGCAGATCGATCTCACGCGCCCGACCGACCAGGGGAGCCTGGCCGACCTGGCGAACGTCAACGCCGAAGCGCGCCCTTGCAGAAGTGGCCTCGTGCACCCGGATCGACTCGCTCTTGCCCTTGACGGTGACCGGTTCATGGTCGCGGTACTCGATCGCTCGCGCGCTCGCCCGGTACGTCGTCTCATCGACCAGGATCCCGTCCACCGGTGCCGCGCCCTGCAGCCGAGCCGCCGTGTTGACGACGTCGCCGGCGGCCATTCCCTCTCCTGTCTCCGGCCTGGCCTCCAGAGCTACGAGCGCCTCACCCGTGGTGATGCCGATCCGCACGTGGAGCCGTCCATCGCTCGCGAGCGTTTCGCGAATGGCCAGGCCTGCGCGGACGGCCCGCTCCGGGTCGTCCTCGTGGGCCACCGGCGCCCCGAAGAGCGCCATGACCGCATCGCCGATGAACTTCTCGACTGTTCCACCGTAGCGCTCCAAGTCGGCCCTGACGCTCGCGTGGTATGGCTGCAGGATCGCCCGCACCTCCTCGGGATCCAGCTGCTCTGCCTGAGAGGTGAAGCCGACCAGATCAGCGAAGAGGACGGTGAGAACCTTCCGCTCCTCGCGGGCCTGAAGCGGTGCCTCGGTCAGCGGATTCCCGCACTGCAGGCAGAACCTGGCGCCTTCGGGGTTCTCTTTGCCGCATCGCAGACAGGTCACATAAACCGCCAGCGAATCACTCCTTCACTCCGCGTTCCGGCAGATCATGCGCCTCCCGAAGGCGTTGCGGCACATCAAGGGAAAGGTATCTGGACATCAAGGTGGACGTGGGGCGGTGATGCGGTCATTGCGCCCCGTGAACGTTTACGCCGACGGGCGCATCCGACGGTCGCTGGTTTGGACGAGCAGGTCTGGGCTTGAACATCGGCACATGCCGGAATAGGCTCAAGCGATCCCGCGGCCCAAGTGCGTCCCGTCGGATGTCCCGCGGACGGAGGCGGCCATGCCCAAGTACTTGATCACCGGCAGCTACACCGCAGAGGGTGCCCGCGGCGTCCTCAAGGAGGGCGGCAGCGGACGACGGGAGGCGACCGAGAAGTTGGTGGCGTCCCTGGGCGGCACGGTCGAGGCGTACTACTTCGCGTTCGGAAGCGACGACTTCTACCTGATTGCAGACTTGCCCGGCAATGCCGCCGCGGCGGCGGGTGCGCTCACGGCGGCTGCGTCCGGCGCTATCGGCACGCGGACGATCGTGCTCCTGACTCCCGAGGAAGTGGACGCCGCAACGAAGCTCTCGCCCAGCTATCGGCCACCGGGCGGTTGATGCCGAGAGGGCCGCGAGCATTGCTCCGGCCCACTCAGCCGCCGACCTGATTACAGCGCGTTGGCTTCCATCAAGTCCTTCAGGTTGTCGAGATCGCCCTGAACCGACCGCTTCGCCATGCTGACCACGAGCGGTTCGGCCAGCTTGAAGAAGCCGCCTGGCTCGGCCTCGATGGTCCCGGTCACTCGGGTGCCGCCGTCGATCTGCTCCAGGGCAGTTGAACCCTTGAGGGGGAAGGGTCCCGACTTGCTCTCCCAAGTGTATTTCCGGTTGGGCTCGAACTCGGTGATTACCGATTCGCTTTCCATACGCCGGCCGAGGAACTTGCCCACGACGCGGGCCGTTGTGCCGACGCCGATGGGGCCGGGTGAAGTCTGTTTGGCCTCGAGAGCGAACGAGGACCACTTCGGGTTGTTCTCGACGTTGCTGATCACCGCCCAGACGTCCTCGACGGGTCGCTTGATCGTCGTGCTGACTTCCACTCTTGCCATGACAGCTTCCCTTTCACTCAATGAGGCTCCGCTTGGTCAACCACCGGGCGCTGGTATTGCCGTCCCGGTCGCGCTAGCTCATATCGTCCCTCCCTGGCCCGCGATGTCGACCTAACGTGTCATACACCCTCAACCCGGAAGCGTCTACCAATCTGACTGGCAGGAGTTCCGCGTGATACCTGCTCCTTGCCTTCAAGCCCTGACCAGAAGATGCGCAGCCTCGCCAGCGAAGAGCGGTGACGCGTGCAAGGTCGCGACCAACGAGCTAAGTCGGCCAGCAGAACGGTCCCCCGCGGCCCGGCGCTCCTCTGGGCGGCCCGAGCCGTGATCGAGGGCGGACGGGCCGGCGGCCGCCAAGCCTCGGACTAAGGGGGTCGCGCGTCACCCCGGTTCCAGGACTCCCTCGACTTCTTCGGCGGGAACCGGCTCGGAGAACCTCAGGGTGACGCCACAACTGCCGCCGACGGAATCACCGCTGGTGGGGGCGGGGGGTCCTTCGATCCGAAGCTTGCGGGCCGTCGGATCGATCGTCATCGCGTAGCTCGCAGCACAGCCGCCTCCGGCCGCCCATACGACGCGCAGAACCGATTCGTCGGAGGCATCGTTCAAGAAGACAACGTAGTGAGGTCCAAGGACGGGAAGGTCCTCGGCTCCTGGATCCTCGGTCGAGAACGCCTCGCCGTCGGTGGCCTCGACCAGCAGCCCGGACTGATCATGGATGTCAATGGTAAAGGTCATCGTCGTCCCGCCTTCATTTACGTACTGAAGCCGAACCGGCGGGGGAACGGTCGCACTTGCAAGCGGCGGAACGGTCGCACTGGCAAGCAGGCTTGCGGACGGCAGAACGGTCGCACTGGCAAGCGGGCTGGCGGACGGAGATGCCAGAGGCGCGACGCAACCCCCTGCGGTCAGCACGATGAGCGCGAGGCCCGCGCGCCGGTGGCTTTGAATCGCTGACGTCATCGGTCCTCTCCAGGCGGTCAAAGACGTCCCAGCGGGCCGTCGTGTGTTCGTTAAGACGCCACGCTCGACCTGATGTTGCAGGCAGGCATGCGTACGGCGTCTGCAGGCGCCCGGACTCTGTTCAGACCTTCTGCTCGCCCTCGGGGTTCCAATACCGAGTTACCAGGTCAAGGTCACATCGCCGCGGCGAAAGCCTGAAGCTCCGCCTCCGCCCGCTCGTGGGCGTTCGAAGCCTCCAGCCAGGTGATCCCGGGCTCCGACCGAAACCAGGTGCGCTGCCGCCGGGCATAGGCCCAGGTTCGTCGTGCGGTCTCGGCGATCGCCTCGGCCATCGAATGCCGGCCGGCCAATACCTCGAACGCCTCCCGATAGCCGAACGCGCTGAAGGCAGGGGTATCGACCGGAAAGCGCTCGGCGAGGGCACGTGCCTCGTCGAGGAGGCCTCCCTCGAACTGTGCAGCGGCTCGATGGAGGATGGCTGCTCGATGCACCTCCGGGTCCTGGTGGAGTCCCAGCCATCTCACCGGCGCCGGATAGCCGGCCGGTGACGGTGGGAGGCGATCGCCCTCCAGATGCGTCCGCTCGAGCGCTCGCACGACGCGCCGTGGGTTGGCCAGATCGGTTGCCGCCGCCATGCTGGGCGCCCGCTCCTTGAGCTCAGCGGCTAGCACGGCGAGCCCCTCGTCGGCCAGGCGCTGCTCGATCTCCGCTCGAACAACCGGATCACTCGTGGCGTGCTCAAAAGTCACGCCCCGGGCCACGGCCCGGAGATAGAGACCCGTCCCGCCGACAAGGATGGCCAGCCGTCCCCGGGCCGCGATCTCTGCGAGCGCGCTCACGGCAGCGCGCTGGTAGGCCGCCACGCTGAAGCGCTCGTCCGGGTCGACCAGATCGAGACCGTGATGGGGGATGCGCAGCCGATCCTCGAGGGCGACCTTGTCCGTACCGATGTCCATGCCCCTGTAGACCTGGCGCGAGTCCGCGCTGACGATCTCGACGCCGTCCTGCGTGCCCGCAAGTTCGAGCGAGAGTCGCGTCTTGCCGGTGGCCGTCGCCCCGCAGATCACCAGGAGCGGCGGAAGGACCCGCTCGGTCAGCTCGCCAGCTTCCCCGACAGCGCGTAGGGGCCCGCGCGCTCGATCTGAACGTCGACCGGCCTGCCGAGCAGTCGTGCCGGGCCGTCGAAGTGGACCAGCCGGTTCTGGCGATTGCGCCCTGCCAGTCGAACCACGGGTTCTTCCCCAACGCCAACCTGCAGCGGTCCGCCCGGGGAGCCTTCGTGGTCGTGCATTCGGGCCGGCCGGACCTCGTCGGCGAGGACCTCGGTGACCCTGCCGAGCCAATCCTGATTTCGGGCGAGCCCAATCTCCTCCTGGAAATTCAGCAGCGTCTGCAGCCGGGCTTTCTTCTCGGCCGGGCTGACGTCGTCAGCGACCCTGGCGGCGGGTGTACCGGGTCGCGGCGAGAAGGCAGCGGCGAAGACCTGGTCGAAGCCGACCTCACGAAGCAGGGCCAGCGTCCGCTCGAACTGCGCGTCGGTCTCGCCGCAGAACCCGACGATCACATCGGTGCTGAGGCTGATCTCGGGGACGGCCGCCCGGAGGCGCTCGACCAGGCGCAGATATGCCTCGGCGCCGTATTGCCGGCCCATGCGGCGTAGCACCGTGTCATCTCCCGACTGTACGGGCAGGTGGAGGTGCTCGCAGACCGACGGACAGGTCGCCATTGCCCCGATCAGGCGCTCGCCTAGGTCCCAGGGATGGCTCGTCACGAAGCGCAGCCTTGGGATGGCCGGAGCACCGTCGGCGGTCCGCAGCCCGTCGATGGCTCGGAGCAGCGAGGCCATGTCCGGCCGCCCAGCCAGGTCGAGGCGCCGGCCGAGCTCGCGGCCCCCACGGATCTCGCGAAAGCGCCCCTCTACGGGCAGGTCGTGCCCGTAGGAATTGACATTCTGCCCGAGGAGCGTGACCTCCTGGTAGCCGGCGGCGGCCAGCCCCCGTGCCTCGTCGATGACGTCATCGAAGGGCCGGCTCCGCTCCGGGCCGCGGCTGAACGGAACGATGCAATAGGTGCAGGTCTTGTCGCAGCCATAGATGATCGGCAGCCAGGCGTGACTCGCGCTGCCCCGCGCCACCCGGTCGCCGGCGATTGCCGCGGCGCGCGAGCTTGGCAGCAGGTCGGCGGTTGCGGCCATGGAGCGCCCGACGCGAGCC
>JACDFU010000003.1 GCA_013815585.1 Chloroflexota bacterium | reverse complement strand
GGCCGGCAGCGCGGGGGAGCTGATCGATCTCCAGCACAGCTGGATGGACGCCTGGCGGCGCCGAGATCGCGACGCGCTGGAGAAGATCCTGGGCCCCCGAATTCACCCTCACCAGCGCCCGTAGCGACCGGTTGATGATGCGGGAGGAGTGGCTGGCGGCGGCGATGACCCGTGCCACAAACGAGTCGTTTCACTATGAGGACTTCGTTATAAACGAGTTTGGTGACGCGGCGGTCGTCAGGTCTCGAATGTCTCAGCAGGCGTCCGTGGACGGTCAGCCCTGGGACGGCACGTTCATGCTTACGGACGTCTGGATCCGACGCGATGGCCGCTGGCAGGTCGTGGCCCGCCACTCCAGCACGCCTCCGTCGAAGTCCTTCTAGTCGGCTCACCGCGCGACCCGGAGCCTCACGATTGGCTGCCTCCGACCTCGCTCGCGCGCGGCATCGCGATCCGGACGGCGAGCGGGGATCCTGGTGGCGCCACGGGGTGTTCTACCAGATCTATCCGCGCAGCTTCCAGGACTCCGATGGCGACGGCGTGGGGGACCTGCCCGGCATCACGGCGCGGCTCAACCACCTGAACGACGGCACGCCCGGCTCCCTGGGCATCGACGCCATCTGGATCTCGCCCTTCTATCGCTCGCCGATGGCTGACTTCGGCTACGACGTCGCGGACTACCGGGATGTGGACCCGCGCTTCGGCACACTTCACGATTTCGACGAGCTTCTGGGCCAGGCGCACGAGCGCGGCATCCGCGTCATCGTGGATCTCGTCCCCAACCACACCTCCGACCAGCACCCCTGGTTCCAGGAGGCGCGCTCGAGCCTGCATAACCCCAAGCGGGACTGGTACGTGTGGGCGGACCCGAAGCCCGACGGCTCGCCGCCCAACGGCTGGCGCAGCGTCTTCAAGCCCGTCGGACCTGCCTGGACGCTTGACAAGGCGACAGGGCAGTACTACCTCCACCTCTTCCTCCCCCAGCAGCCGGACCTCAACTGGTGGAACCCGGAGGTTCGGACCGCAATGGACGAGGTCATGCGCTTCTGGTTGGATCGCGGCGCGGACGGGTTCCGCGTCGACGTGGCGGCCGCGCTCGTCCACGACCCCCGCTTGCGCGAGGAACCGACCGCATCCGGCGCCCGCCGCAGGTGGCCTCGCTACTGGGGGCTCCCCGACGTCCACGAGATCCACCGTCACTGGCGCAAGCTGCTCGACGCGTCTGGCGACCACATGGCAGTGGGCGAGGTGAGCAACGATCCGGCCCGCCGCCTGGTCCGCTACTACGGCAGGAACGACGAGCTCCACCTGTCGTTCTACTTCCACTTCATGCAGCAGCCCTGGAAGGCGGGCGCCTTCCGCCGGGCAGTGGCCGAGTTCGAGGCCGCCCTGCCCGAGGGAACCTGGCCGAACTACACGCTCTCCAACCACGACCGGCCGCGTGCCGCGAGCCGTTACGGTCCCGGGCGTGCACGGGTCGCGATGATGATGTTGCTCACACTTCGCGGAACGCCGTTCATCTATTACGGCGAGGAGATCGCCATGACTGATGTGCCGGTGCCAGCGGATCGGGTCGTGGATGTCGACGGCCGCGACCCCGAGCGAACACCAATGCAGTGGGACTCGTCTGATGGCGCAGGGTTTACCAGCGGCAGCCCGTGGCTGCCCATTGGACCGGACTCCGGCACGGTGAACGTGGAGCGCCAACGTGACGACCCCGCTTCCATGCTCAGCTTCACCCGGCGGCTGTCCTGGTTCCGCCGAAGCTCCGCAGCACTCCGCTGGGGCCGTTTCCAGGCTATCGGCTCCTCTCGAACGGTGTTCGCCTTCCTTCGGGAAGCGCCGGGGGAACGGCTGCTGATCGCACTGAACTTCTCCGAGACTCCACGGCGGCTCCGGCTTGGCTCGCTGGCGGCGACGGAGCCGGCGCGGCTCGAGCTGTCGACCGATCCCGCTCGTCGTCCGGGTGCCGTGGACCTCCGACGGCTCGAGCTCGGGTCCAACGAGGGCGTCGTGGTCCGGCTTCGCCAGCGGGGCAATCGCTGGACCGCAGACCGGTAGACTTCGCGGCAGGAGCCGGAGGGAGATTGGCCGACACCGAGGCTGCGGCAGAAGCCGGGCCCAGGCACGGGGCGGAGCCGAACCATGAGGTTCTCGCGCGCCCCGAGCGAGGCAAGACGGTCCACGGCGAGCCCGCCAACGCGGGGCACCGGGTCCTCGCCCCCGACGACGCCGAGGTGGAGGCCTACCTGGAGACGGCGCTCCACGTTGGTGCCGCCCAGCGCTCCTCCGAATTCGGTGACCCGGCCGGTCCGGGCGCTGGCGCCGAGCCCGACACCGTGATCGTGCTCGACTTCGGGAGCCAGTACGCGCAGCTGATCGCGCGCCGCATTCGCGAACTGCATGTCTACTCGGAGCTGCTTCCCTTCGACACGCCCTGGGCGGAGATCGCGCGGCGCCACCCAAAGGCGATCATCCTCTCGGGGGGCCCTGCCAGCGTCTATGACCCGGGCGCGCCAAAGCCCGATCCACGGATCTGGGAGGAGCGGATCCCGGTCCTCGGCGTCTGCTACGGCCTCCAGTTGATGGCCAGCGAGCTCGGCGGCGACGTGGTACCGGCCACCACGCGCGAGTACGGCCCGGCGACGGTCACGATCACCTCGGAGGACGGCCTCTTCCGCGGCCTGGACCCCGAGCAGCCCGTCTGGATGAGCCATGGCGACTCGATCCGTCGGCCGCCTCCCGGCTTCCATGGCACCGCGCAGACGGACTCGACCGCCTTCGCGGGCCTGGCCGACCCCGAGCGACGTCTCTACGGCATCCAGTTCCACCCCGAGGTGCAGCACACGCCAGCGGGCCGGGAGATCCTGAGCAACTTCGTCCTGCAGGTTGCGGCTGCCCGTCCGACGTGGACGGCCGGCAGCTTCATCGAGACGACCATCGCGGAGATTCGGGCCAGGGTGGCAGCTCACGCAGACGAGACCGCTTCGGACGGACGAGTCATCTGCGCTCTGTCGGGCGGCGTCGACTCCGCCGTGGCGGCCACGCTCGTTCATCGCGCTGTCGGCGACCGTCTCACCTGCATCTACGTGGATCACGGCCTGATGCGCAAGCGGGAGTCAGAGCTGCTGCGCCAGACCTTCGAGGCCAGCCTCGGCATGAAGCTGGTGATGGTCGACGCACGCGAGCGGTTCCTCGTCCGGCTCGCGGGCGTGGAGGATCCCGAGCAGAAGCGCCGCATCATCGGCGACGAGTTCATTCGCGTCTTCGAGGAGGAGGCGGCGAAGCTCGGGCGCATCGACTTCTTGACCCAGGGGACCCTCTACCCGGACGTGATCGAGTCGGCCACCCCCGAAACGAAGGCAGCCCAGAAGATCAAGACCCACCACAACGTCGGCGGCCTGCCGGCCGACCTGCGATTTCAGCTCATCGAGCCGCTGCGCTACCTCTTCAAGGATGAGGTTCGATCCGTCGGTCTCGAGCTTGGGCTGCCCGAGTCGATGGTCTACCGCCAACCGTTCCCGGGACCGGGACTCGCGATCAGGATCCTCGGTGAGGTGACCGCCGAGCGCCTGGAAACCCTGAGGGACGCGGACTGGATCGTCATCGACGAGATCAAGGGCGCCGGGCTCTACCGGGCTTTGTGGCAGAGCTTCGCGATCCTGACGCCGGTCCGAAGCGTGGGGGTGATGGGCGACGGACGGACCTACGCCAACGTGGTCGCAATTCGTGCCGTCACCTCCGAGGACGGCATGACGGCCGACTGGGCAAAGCTGCCCTACGACGTCCTGGGCAAGATCTCCAGCCGCATCGTGAACGAGGTCCCTGGCGTCAACCGGGTCGTCTACGACATCAGCAGCAAGCCACCGGCGACAATCGAGTGGGAATGACAGAGGTCCCAGTGTTTGGAGAGCGTGGGGGTGACCATCGTGGGACTCGCCGCTCGCGAGGAGGGTCCTAGAGTGCAACCGATGGAACGGCCGATGGACGACGACCAGCCGTCGACGAATTCCCCGTCGGGCGACGATGCCCGGCTCGAGGCTGGCCCCGAGCCCCAAGCCGACCTCGCGTCCCCGGGCGATGACGCCCCTGCGGCCGATCCGCAGGCAGTCCAGCGCGAGATCGCCCGGCTGCGTGCTGAGCTGGAAGATCCATTGGCGGTCGACACTCGCTTCGCGCCAACGCTGGATGCGGAGACCGCCCATTTCGGTGAGCCGGCTCCCGCGGTCGAGACCTGCCAATGGTGCAACGCTCCGTTGCCGGACGCCGCCGAGATCGCCTGTCCCAATTGCGGCTCGCTTGCGCGGCCGGTCACCGAGGAAGTCGAGGTGCCCGGCCTCACCACGATGTCGACGGAGGCCCGCGCCGCGATCATCCGAGCCGAGCGGGCACGGACCGAGACTGAATCACGAAGCGCATTCCGCCCCCTCCTGCGCTCGGAGACAGCTGCCTCCGCGCCGGCCGGCGCGTCAGCGGGCGCGACCGCGGCTGGGGTCGGCGACGAAGCCCTGCAACCGCCGGATGATCGCGTGCGGGCGATGATGACCCAGATCGAGCTCGAGGCGTATCAGGCCGACCCGGCTAGGGACGTCGAGCCGTCACCGCTGCGCGATGAGCAGGATGAGGCGCTGGAGGCCTGACCCCGCTCACCGCGTGACCCTCGAAGCCGCACACTGGCGAGGTGCAGGCCGGCCCGGCGCTTACCGGGCTGCTTCTTGTGCCGTTTGCGCATGGGGTGCGTAGTAAGTCCGCGGGTGCCACTCACGAGTGGATCCGGCGCAGCTCCGCGGCGGCTGGGAGGCCGGCCCTGAGCGTGGAGGAGGGGTCCGC
Organism: Chloroflexota bacterium; assembly: GCA_013815585.1. Lineage (GTDB taxonomy): Bacteria > Chloroflexota > Limnocylindria > Limnocylindrales > CSP1-4 > JACDFU01. The sequence goes on along the minus strand of JACDFU010000003.1, from coordinate 36,821 downwards.
GAGGCCGTCGGAGGCGGCCGCGCGTCGAGAAACAGCCGTGCCACGGACGTATTACGCAGGTGGTGCGTAAGTGGCCCCTTCTTGAGCCCGCCCAGCCGTTAGTACGCACCAGGTGCGTAGGTGGCACGCTTCGGGCCTGCTGAGGGGAGGCTCTCGGACACTAGACTCCGGGGATGACGCCCGCCCCGCCTCAGCCCCCGGGCCTCTCGTTCCTTCGCGAGGAGCGGGTCACCATCCACGCCGGCCCCAATGGCGCCGGGACGAGCCTGCAGCTCGGGATGTCGCCACCCACGGAGACCGACGACGGATGGTGGCTCGCCGTGGTCTGGGCGGGCGACAGTGAGGGGATCGTGAACGCGCGGTCGATCGCCCCGCAGACGGGTCCCCCGCCAGATCCGCCGCTGGGTCTCATCGGACCCGCCTTCGCGGGTGCGCTCTCGGGTTTAATCGCACAGGAAGACGGCCGTCAGCTGGTGCGATTGCGGCTGCCCCCGGCCGCCGATGAGTCGCGGCCCTGGGAGCGGCCGCTCATCGTCCAGCTGGCGATCAAATGGGAGCCCGTCCGCCAGCTGACGATGACGCGAAACCAGCTGGCTCGGGAGGCACTTCGCGCCTTTGGCAGCGCCATCGTGGCCTGCGGACGACCCTGATGAGATTCCTCTCGGGGGATCTCGGGGTGGCGCGATCGCAGTCGTCGCACGTGTCCTTCCCGGGCTCGCTCGCCACGGCCCTGGCGGTGGTTCTCGCCGATCCGCAACTCTGGTTGCTGGGCGCCCTCGGCTTCCTGCTGCGCGGCGGCTGGCTGGTGCTCGCTTTACCAATCTGGGCCCTCCCCAGCCCGGTCGAGCTCAGCACGCTGCTTGGGGCGGACGCGATCGGCGCTGCCGGCCTTTCGGCGAACCTGGTTGCGGCGATCGCGCTTGCTCTCGCGGGGCTGGCCGGCCTGGTCGTCGTGGCGGCCTTCGGCACGGCCGTGGCCGACCTCAGCGCCTGGGAGCGTCTGCTTGCGAGCTCCGAGCTCGCCACCACTGGCGGCGCCGCGGCGCGAGTGCTTCCGGAACGGCGTCTCAGGACCGTTCTGGAACTCGTGGCCATCCAGGTGCTCCTCCTCGTGCCAGTCGCCCTGGCGTTGGGATGGCTGACGCTCCGGCTGGTCGACGTGGGATACGCCGAGTTCCTGCGCCCCGGCTCGCTGGAGGTGCCGCTCGTCCTCCGCCTGCTCGATGGCGCCCGCGAGCCGCTCGCCCTCGTCGTGGCTGTCGTGCTGCTCGCGGAGGTGCTTGCCGCGCTCGCGACACGGCGGGTGCTGCGACGGCGCTCCGGCCTGGCGACCGGAGCCCCACGGCGGCCGAGCGCGGCGCGAGCACTGCGGACGAGCGCAACCGGCTGGATCGTGGCGCTGGCGATGGTCCTGCCCGCCCTCTTCGCGCTTCACCTTGCCTGGACCGGGATCCGCGCCGTCTTCCTGTCCACCCGCCCCCTCGATGATCCTCAGCTCGTGGCGACAGCCGCCTTCATCACGGCGCTCTTCGTGGCCGTCTGGGCCGCCACGCTGGTCCTGGCCGGCTTCGCTTCGGCACTGCGCGCAGCGCTCTGGAGCATCGAAGCCATCCGCTGAATCGAACCGTGTCTGCCTGGAGAGGCAGACGGCGCAAATCGCTCCCCTGCTAGACTCGCTCGCGTCGCCGCCCCGGTGGTTCGGTGCCTCGAGCACGACGGGCTGCAGCGCCACGGAGGCGGAGCCCGGACATGGATCAGATTCTCGGAGCCTTCGGAGAGGCGATCGGGGCATTCTTCGAAGACCCCACGATCCAGCTCGCGATGCGAGCGATCGGGATCTACGTCGTGCTCATCTGGCTGGCGGCGGCCTACTGGGCATACCGGGATCTGCAGACGCGGACCGCGAACCCGATCGCGCCCTACCTGGCGGCCGCGCTGATCATCCTGTTCACACCGCTCCTATTCCCCTTCGGGGTGCTGCTGTATCGCATCCTGCGCCCGGGCGAGACCGTGGCCGAGGCAAACGAACGGGCCCTTGCCGAAGAGGCGATGCTCGTCGAGGTCGAGTCGCAACCCCACTGCGCCAACTGTGCTCGCCGGGTGCACGGGGACTGGATCATCTGCCCGACCTGCCGAAACCGGCTCCGCCGCGTCTGCCCCAACTGCAGCCGACTGGTCGAGCTCGACTGGACGCTCTGCGCCTGGTGCGGCAAGGACTTCGAGCGCCAGGAGCTGCTGCGCGATATTCCCGCCTCCGCTACGGCGCCCGCCCTCGCGGCCTCGCGTCAGGCCCTGGGTGCCCCGGCACTGGAACAGCGGACGGCCGATGAGACCGTGACCGCCGGCCGACCTCAGCTCCGTCTCGAGGCAGAGGAGCGACGGCAACAGCGCCCCGCCATCGGCTCCGGCCCGCAAGAGCCACTGGCCGAGGGATCACCGCCGGGACGGGCCGCGTCGCGGCCCTGGTGACCGATGAACCAGGCAGCTCGGAGCTTAGACCGGAGCTGACCCCCGGGCCTCCGGTGGGAGGCGTCTTCTCACTTGAGCGCCGGCCGGCCCCCGGGCTGTACTTCCTCGCCTGGCTGCTCGCCGTGGCGGGGATCGGACTGGTCCTCGTCGGCCTCCTGGCGGCCGATCGCACGGCGACCACGATCCTGCTTCTCGGCGGTCTGGCTGCGCTGATCTGTGGCCTGTCGAGTGGGGCCGGCTACCAGGTGCTGGCGCGCGCGGATCGGCCAGCCGACCGGTACCGCGGACCGTCCCCGGTGATCGTCTTCGGGATCGCTGTCGCCGCGACGTCGGCGCTGGCGCTTCTGCTGGGTCCCGTCGGCCTGATCGACTTCGAGTCGCCCGCCGGCTTCCTGATCGGTCTGCTCCTCGTCGCATCGGGGTACCTCCTCAGCCTCTGGCTCTTCGTCGTCCGCACCGGGTCACTTTCGTGGCGCGAGATGGGCTGGCCCGTGCGCGGGCTGACGCTAGGTCGGCTGCTGGACGATGGGGCGACCGCGATTGCGGTCATGGCCCCGGCCAACCTGGTCATCTCGATCGCGGGTGGCCTGCTCGCTGCACTGCTCGGGGTGAAGGGTGCCCAGACGATCCCGACACCTCGAGACGACCTGGGCGTGCTCCTGCTGGTGCTTGCCGTCGTGATCGTCGCGCCCACCGCCGAGGAGCTCTTCTTCCGTGGCTTCAGCCTCGTTGCCTGGTGGCGCGATCGGGGCGGTCGCACCGCGCTGATCCGGAGCGCACTCTTCTTCGCGATCGTCCACATCGCCAACGTCACCGGCGACTCGGCGCGCGAGGGCGTGCTGCTTGCGTTGATCACCTTCATGACGGTCCTGCCGCTTGGCTTTCTGCTGGGCTGGTTGTTTCAGCGTCGTGGCATCGTCGCCGCAGTGCTGGGTCATGCCGCATCGAACGCGACTGCCCTGGTGCTGTTTGGGCTGGCCACCCGGCTCGCCGAGCCCGCCTGATCCCGGAGTCGGCGGCTAGTGCGGGGTAAGCCGGCGTAGACCCGGCCTCGATAGGATCGCGTCGCTCTCGGGGCCTGATGGCGGGGGAATCGGCGGGCTCCGTCGTTCGGACCCGGGAGCACTTCCTCTCCGCCCTCGACGAGACGCACTGCCATGACGATGCCCCGGCGCGTCGCGCCGCGGCCGTATCAGCCACCACGCCGGATCCGCGAGCTGGCACTGGAGGAGCGGCCACGTGAACGCCTGGCGCGGCGCGGTGCGGCTGGGCTCAGCTCGGCCGAGCTGATCGGCCTCCTCTGGGGCAATGGCACGGTGGGCCGGAGCGCGGTGGACCTGGCGTCCGAGGCGATCGCCCGGCACGGCGGTCTGGCGGGTCTGGCGGGGGCAACGCGGCCGGAGCTCGAGCGGTTGCCCGGGGTGGGGACGGTCCGAGCCGCCCAGCTGGCAGCCGCCTTCGAGATCGGACGCCGGCTGGTCGTCGACTGGCCGACTGGCCGGCTCGTCGTGCGATCCCCCCGCGACCTGGCAGATCGGCTGGTCCCGGAGATGGGCCGGCTGCAGCGGGAAGAGCTGCGCGTGGCGCTGCTGAACGCCAAGAACGTCGTGCTGGGGATCGAGACGGTCTACCGGGGCAATGTCTCGACGGCCCTGGTGCGAGTGGGGGAGCTGTTTCGGGACGCGGTGCGTCACCACGCGGCGGGGATCATCGTCGTCCACAACCATCCGTCTGGTGACCCGGCGCCGAGCCCTGACGACCTGCACCTCACGGCGGAGGCGGTTGCCGCCGGCCGCCTTCTCGACCTGCCGGTGCTGGACCACCTGATCGTCGGGCACGACGCCTTCGTCAGCCTGCGCGATCGCGGCATCCCGTTCGATCGGACCGGCGCGGGTCGCTGATGGTAGCCTCGCCCCCTGATGACGGCCTACGGACGGACCCAGTACCGTCCGATGGATCCCCCTGCCCGCCGAGGTCCTCGCCGCTACCTGGCGGGGTTCCTGTCGGCCGTCGTGCCGGGTCTCGGGCTGCTGTACGCCGGGCGCTTCGGGCTCGCCTTTGCCTTCCTGCTGCCGACCATCGCGCTGCTCGTGCTTTTCGCTTTGGTGGTGCTGGGTGCGCCGACGCAGGCGCTGGCCAGCCTTTTCGATCCGACGATCCTGCTCGTGCTCCTGGTCCTCCAGGGACTGGTCCTGCTGTACCGGCTGCTGGCCGTTGGATCGAGCGTCAGCGATCGGCGCATGGGCCGCTTTACCGGCCAGGACGCATTGCCGATGATGCTGCTGCTCGCTTTCGTCATCCTGCCGCAGCTCTGGCTTGCCTACGCGACCACCGTCCTTCGCGACACCAGCGAACAGATCTTTTTGGCCGGCGCAGAACCGGGCGAGCAACCACGACCGCTGGCCTCACCGCCGAACTGGAGCACCGGCGATCGGGTCAACGTGCTGATCCTGGGCGTGGACTCCGGGGCGGGTCGAACGCAGTCACTCACTGACACGATCATCGTCGCCTCGGTCGACCCGGTCGGAGAGACCGTCTCGATGCTGTCGGTACCGCGCGACCTGGTCGACGTGCCGCTGCCGACCGGCAGCCGCTTCTCCCCAAAGATCAACAGCCTCATCAGCTACGTCGAGGCCAACCCAACAGAGTTCCCCGGCCAGGGCGGGGACGGCGTCGAGGTTCTGGCGACGTCGCTGGGCCTGCTCCTGGATCGCCCGATCCACTACTACGCGCGCGTCAACCTGGGCGGGTTCGTGGAGGTGGTCGACTCGCTCGGCGGCGTCGACGTCCAGGTCACCAAGTCGATCGATGCACCCGCCTACGGTGGCTACGGGGTCGACGGCTTCTCCATCCGGCCGGGCCGTCATCACCTGAACGGCGGTGAGGCTCTCGCGTACGCGCGCATCCGCAAGGCCACCGGAGAGAATGACTTCACGCGGGCCGCGCGCCAGCAGGAGGTCCTCGTCGCGTTGCGTGACCGCGTCGTCCAGGGTGGCTTCGTCACGAACGTCACCGGTTTTCTGGGCGCGGTTGGCGAGACCCTCGAGACGGACATGCCCGCCGACCGGCTGCCGTTCCTGGCCGGACTGATCGACCAGATCGGCCGGGACGAGGTGTATCGGGCCGTGATTGAGCCTCCCCTCGTCGAGCTCACGAGCGATGAGCGCGGCTCGATCCTGGTGCCCGACGTCGTCGCGATCCGCGGGCTGGCGGACGACCTCTTCCCCCCACCGGGCACGGAGCCTCGAGTCCCGGGCACAGCTAACTAGGACCCACGGCCGGCCGGACCCGGCCAGCCAGGCGGAACGAGCAAGGCCGGCGGGTATACTGGCCCACCCACCAGCGGCGGCGGCATTCATCCACGCCTGCCGGTCTCGACCGCGAGGATCTCCACCCGGTTCATGTTCGACGGCTTTCTCGGCCTGTTCTCCCGCGATATTGGCATCGATCTCGGCACGGCCAACACGCTCGTGCACGTCCGTGACCGCGGGATCGTGATCAGCGAGCCCAGCGTGGTGGCGATCGACTCGCGCAGCAAGAAGGTGCTCGCCATCGGCGCGGAGGCGAAGCGGATGGTCGGGCGCACCCCCGCCAACATCATCGCCGTCCGCCCGCTTCGCGACGGGGTGATCAGCGACTTCGACGTGACCGAGCAGATGATCAAGTACTTCGTTCACCGAGTGCACGACCGGGTCGGGCTGATCCCCAGGCCCCGGATGCTGTTGGGCATCCCATCGGGAGTCACGGAGGTTGAGAAGCGCGCCGTGCGCGACGCCGCGCTCAACGCAGGGGCGCGCTGGGCACGGTTGATCGAAGAGCCGATGGCGGCCGCCATCGGGGCAGGACTGCCGGTGGCGGAGCCGTCGGGGAGCCTCATCGTCGACATCGGCGGCGGCACGACCGAGGTGGCGGTCATCAGCCTCGGGGGGATCGTCGTCAGCCGCAGCATCCGCATCGGCGGGGACGAGATGGACCAGGACATCGTTGCCTTCGGGCGGCGCGAATACAACCTGCTGGTCGGGGAGCGCACGGCGGAGGACATCAAGATCGCCATCGGCTCGGCCTATCCGGGCGAGCACGACGATCAGCGCGTCCAGCTGCGCGGACGTGACCTGCTGACCGGGCTGCCTCGCTCGGTGGAGATCACGGCCGACCAGGTACGCGAGGCGATCGAGGGCTCAGTTCAGCAGATCGTCGACACCATCAAGGACACGATCGAAGAGACGCCGCCGGAGCTGGTCGCCGACATCATGGACCAGGGCGTGGTCCTGGCTGGGGGCGGAGCGCTTCTCCAGGGGCTCGACCGCCGGGTCGCCGAGGCCACGCAGATGCCGGTCCACATCGCCGACGACCCGCTGACATGCGTTGCGCGTGGTACGGGCAAGGTGCTCGAGGAGCTGGCGTCCATGCAGCGCACCCTCGTGGCCGAAACGTACTCGCGGGCGCCGCGCTAAGCCGCAACCGTGCTCTCGAGCCGAGCCAGCCGCCGACGCGGCGTCACGTACGCGGTTCTCGTTGCGACCAGCCTGGTTCTCCTGGCGGTCAGCAACACCGGTCCGGTCCGCGAGCTGCAACGGGGCGTTGGCTTCGCGCTGACGCCGATCCAGACAGGCCTCGCGGGCTTCACCCGCAACGTGACCAGTGTCTTCAGCACGATCGCCGAGATCGACCGGCTGCGCCAGGACAACCGCCTGCTGGAGCAGCGCAACCAGGAGCTGGAGGTCGAGAACCGCGGCGTCGAGAACATCAAGCTGCAGAACGAGATGCTGACGCACGTCGTCGGCGTGAAGTCGTCGCTCAGCTTCGACACGGTTGTCGCCGAGGTGATCAGCCGCCAGGTGACGCAGTACGAACGCGTCGTGTCGGTCAACCAGGGCACCGATGCTGGGATCAGCACGGGTGACGTGGTGCTGGCCGGGGGCGCCGCGGTGGTCGGGCGGGTCGTGGACGCCGGTCCCAACTACAGCCGCGTCCTGCTGATCACAGACACGCGATCGACAGTCATCGGCCTGATCGAGTCGAGCCGGGCCACGGGCGACGTGCAGGGCCAGCTCGGCGGAGCGCTGGTAATGACCAAGATTCCGTCGACGGACGAGGTGGCGCTGGAAGACACGGTGGTCACGGCCGGCATCGACCTGGGCAACGGGATCCGGTCGCCGTTCCCGAAGGGTCTTCTGATCGGTCGCGTCGTGGATGTCCAACGCGATCCGAACGCGGTCGTCCAGACGGCCTTCGTGGAGCCCGCCGCGCCGCCCGACAAGCTGGAATACGTGCTGGTAATCACCGACTACGAGGGCGGCGACCCGATCGTCGGTCCCTCCGGTTCACCTACCCCCTCTCCGACCGGCGGAACCTCTGAATCGCCCTCCGCGGCTCCGACTGATCCTGTCATCGAGCTGCCGAGCCCGAGCATCGTCCCTGCCCCGTAGGAGATGCCCCGGCTGTGTGCCAGGGACCGGGTGTGAGACTTCTGTAACGCGCCGCCCAACGCCGACGATTGGCCTCCGTGGCGTCTTCCCTGACACTGCAGACCAGTCGCGTGAAGGAAACAAAAGCCGCGACCAGGGAGGCATGCCTAATGCTCGAAATTATCGGATGGATCGTGCTCGGCGCGATTGCCGGCTACATTGCGGGCCTTCTCGTCAAGGGCGACGAGGGACTGGGTGTAATTGGCCACATCGTGCTCGGCATCATCGGCGCGTTCGTCGGTGGCGCCCTCTGGGGCATTCTCACCGGTCGCGGGATCGGTGCCAGCAATGACCTCAACATCGGATCGATCGTCGTCGCCGTCATCGGCGCCGTGATCGTCGTGGTCGTGGCCGGTATGGTCATGGGCAACCGACGCGTGGGGGGCGGCGCCGTCTAACCAGCGCCCGCACAAGCCCCGTGGGGGGAGCATTGAGCGAACGCCCATCCTGGGTAACCAGGGTGGGCGTTTTCTTTGTCTGGAGCGGTCCGGCCGAGGTCAATCACGGCAACTCGGGCGGCCGACTGTCAGCCGGTGCTTTTGAACGGGTAGCGATCGGCCCTGCCCTGCGGCCTGTGCTACGGCGCCGCTGACTCCGTTTCCGCAGTCTCCTCCGGGGTCGAACCTTCGGGATCGAGAGGAATGACCAGCCGCTGACCCACCTCGACGAGGTCAGGGTTCTGGATGTCGTTCGCGTCGATCAGCGCCTGGAGCGACACGCCGTATTTCTGCGCGATCTGGCTCAGAAACTCGCCCGCGGCCACGACGTGGATGGTCTGCGAGCCGGACGGGCTGGGGGAGACAGCCTCGGACGGCGACTCGCTCGGGGCTTCGGGGCTCGGGGAGGGGGTCTCGACGGCCGTCTGGGGGGTTGCCGTGGCAGGCGGCAGGGTGACGGCCGGAACCGGGGCGGACGCGACGGCGGCCACGAGTTGCGCGAGGCCGTAGCCGAGGGCCCCCGAGAGCAGCAGCACCACGATGCCCACCACGAGGGGTAGCCACCAGCGGCGACGACCGTGCGGCCCGTCCATCCGGTGCATCCTGACACATGGCGGCAATCGGCCACGGTCCCCCGGACCATCGCGGCATAGGCTGGAGGTAGCCTATTCGGGACAGTAGCCCCCACTCGCGGCAGTGCAAGGAGCCGCGTTCCCGACGAGAACAGGGGGTCCCCGCTGTTGCCGCATTCGCTCCGCGCTCGCTCGACCCGAACTCGAGCGCGACCAGCGTTTCGCGCGCTGGCGACCGCCTTCCTCGCCTTCCTCGTTGGGATAGGCGCCAGCCTCGGGCAACCCGCGGGCGCGAGCGCCGCGACGGCGCCGGCGCGACTGAAAGCGGTCGTGATCGTTGGACCCACCCACAGCCAGACGGCTTCGTTCCTTGAGCGCGGGGAACAGATTGCCAGGACGGCAGAAGCCCAGGGCATGGATGTCCGCAGGGTCTTTCACCCCAGGGCAACCTACGCGAACGTGCTGAGCCAGGCCCAGGGAGCGTCGCTGCTCGTCTACCTGGGTCACGGCAATGGCTGGCCCAGCCCATACGCCGCATTCCAGACCGACACCAAGGATGGATTCGGGCTTAATCCCTACGAGGGCGGCTCCGAGTCGTCGGTGAAGTACTACGGCGAGGGCCCGATCTCGCGCGACATCCGCCTGGCCGCCAACTCGGTGGTCCTCCTCAACCACCTCTGCTACGCGAGCGGCAATAGCGAGCCAGGCAAGGCGGCGCCTACCGTGGCCGTGGCGAAAGAGCGAGTCGACAACTTTGCAGCGGGCTTCCTGCGGGCAGGCGCCGGTGCGGTCTTCGCGCTCGGGTACCAGAGCGGCAGCGACATCGTCCGAGGCCTCTACAGCTCAAACGGGACGATGGACCAGATCTTCATGGGCGTCGGCTACAAGGGCGGCAGGGATATCCGTTTTGCCTCGGTCCGGACGTCCGGTGCATCGGTTCACATGGATCCCGACGGCACCTCGAACGGGTATCTCCGGGCGGTGAGCGGCAACCTGTCGATGACGGCGCAGTCATTCCGTGGTCCGACGATCGGCAGCCACCTGGTCGCGCCGACCCTCTTCCACCCGGCCGACGGGGACAAGCTGGCCAGCACGTCTTCCTACAGTCTCAGGCTGCGCCACTCGGCGACGGTCAACTGGTCCATCACCGACGCGCGCGGCCGGCTGGTTCTCACCCGCTGGTCCAACCTCGCCAGGACAGCCGGCTCCTATGCCTGGCGCTGGGACGGTCGCAATGCCTCCGGAGGCTTCGTCCCGCAAGGTCGCTACGTGAGCGTCGTGACGGCGGTCACCCCCTCGGCGACCGTCACGGACAAGCGCTGGTTCTCCGTCGGGGCCTTCCGCATCTCGACCTCGGTCCGCTCCGCGGCGCCCGGCCAGGACGTCACGGTGACCCTGACCTCGGCCGAACCGTTGACGACTACGCCAGTCCTGCGCGTAGCCCAGCCCGGGGTCGCTGCCTACACTGTTGAGACGACCCAGATCGGCGCAACGACGTTCCGCGCCACCGTCACGATCCGCGCGGGCGGATCGGCAGGCACGGCCGAGCTGCGAGCGACCGGGACCGACACCAACGGCCAGACGCAGTCGAGCTTCGGCAGCCTGACGATCACCTAGTCGTCGTCCTGAGTTGGCGGCGCGGCGACCTGGGAGGCGTATGTCGCTGAACCGCTCCTTCGCCGCCATCGCGCTTCTCGTGGCCTGTTTCGCGCTGCCCACGGGCGCCGCTGGTGGCGCCCGGCCGTCCCCTTCGCTGCCTGACGCGACGCTCGCCCCCCAGGTCGAACGGGTGGCTGCACCGCCAGGGAGCCTGGATCCGGGTCCCAGGAACCTCCCTGCTCCCCGGCCGAATCTCCAGCCGTCGATCCACTACGAGGACGCGCTCGCGCACCGCAAGGACAAGCTCACCTTCCATCCGGGGGCGATCGTGAAGCGCGGCTTCCGGCCCCGAGCCGCCGATCGCTGGAAGGTCGGTGGGGGGCCCGCCCGATCCCTGCCAGCGGGGCGAAAGGCCGGTCGCGACCTGCTGAAGGCTCCGGAGCGATCGACACCGCAGCAAACCGCCGGGCCGTCTTCCACACCACGCCCGACCGCAGCCCCGGCAGGGACCGCATTTCCCGAACAGATACCGGCACCCGCGGAAAGCATGACACCTGAGGTCGTCCCGGTGCCGGCCGAGTCAGTGCCGGACTTGCGACCGTCGGCGAGCCCTGTTGTGAGTCCGGAAGCCGAGCCAGCGCTCGAGGCAGCGTCACCGGCAGCCGCCGCGCCGGCCGAGGTGGTGTTGGGCCGACTGGCCCCCGTCAGCGGTCGCGGTACCGGCGCGGTAAGCCCGGCCGCGCCGGTGGCAACGGGAGGTCTCAACCGCGAAGTCTTTGGCTTCCTGCCGTACTGGGAGTTGGGCGACAGCAGCACCCGCCTCGACTACAGCGTGCTCTCGACGATCGCCTATTTCGGCGTCGGCGCCACCGCTGACGGACGCCTGGCGAAGTTCGAGTCGACCGGTGCGCCAACGACGGGTTGGGCCGGCTGGGCCAGCAGCGACATGACCACCGTCATCAACGATGCGCATCGCAACGGCACCCGCGTGGTGCTCACTGTCGAGCGTTTCAGCTGGTCGAGCAGCGGCAAGCAGGAGACCGTCGCCCTGCTGTCCAGCCCCACTGCTCGCCAGTCTCTCGCCTCGGAGATCGCTACGGCCGTGCGCGACCGGGGAGCCGACGGGGTGAACCTCGACTTCGAGCCCATTCCCAGCGGCCAGAGCACCAACTTCGTCAGCCTCGTTCGGGAGGTGCGTGCCGCCCTCGACGCGCACGCGCTCGGCTACCAGCTGACCTTCGACGCCACCGGCTACGTCGGGAACTACGACATCGCTGCCCTGACGGCGCCCGGAGCCGCCGACGCGGTCTTCATCATGGGCTACGACTATCGCGGCTCGAGTGCCTCCACCGCCGGCTCCATTGCGCCGATGGGTGGACCGCTGTACGACATCACTGAGACGGTCAACGCGTACCTGGCACGGACCAGCCCCAGCCAGATCATCCTGGGGGTGCCCTATTACGGCCGGGCCTGGTCAACCACGACCGATGCCGCCTACGCGCCAACCCAACCGCAGGGCTCGACCTTCGGGTACTCCTCGACGGTGCTCTATCACTCAGCGGTGGACACGGCAGGCAGCCATGGCAAGCGGTACAGCAGCCTGGAGCAGGTTGCCTGGACCGCCTACCAGCGTCAGAACTGCTCGAGCTGCCCTGTCACGTGGCGCCAGCTGTACTACGACGACGATCGCGCCCTGTCGGTGAAGTACGACCTCGTTCATGCTCGATCCCTGCGTGGGACGGGCATGTGGGCGCTGGGCTACGACGAGGCACGGACGGAGCTCTCCTCATTGCTGCGCACGAAGTTCACCGGTCCGCTTCCAGGCACCACCGACACCACGCCGCCGAAGGCGGGCATACGGCTGCTTCCCCAGCGCTCGATCGACGAGGGGATCCGGGTTGCCTGGGTGGCCGTCGACGAGATGGCCGGCGTCAGCATCTACGATGTCCAGGTCTCGATCGATGGCGGGTCGTGGACGACCTGGCTCGATGACACGGCGGGCGGCGAGGGCACGTACCTCGGCCTGAATGGGCACGGCTACGCCTTTCGCGTACGGGCGCGCGACGGGGCAGGCAACTGGGGCGCCTACTCCGTGACCGACACCTGGCGTCAGACGCCGAGCCTGGGGGTCGGTGGCTTCGGCCGGGTCACGGCTGCGAGCCTCACGCTTCGGAGCGGGCCAGGCACCTCGTACGCCAGCCTCGGCACGCTCGCCTCCGGGGACCGTGTTGCAATTCTCAGCACGCCCGTCTCCGACGGGGCCTACAGCTGGTACCGAGTTCGGGCACCGTTGCACGAATGGAAGCCGGTGACGGCCGGGACCTTCGAGGACGCCTACCTCGCCGGAGGAACATCCACGTCGACGTACGTGGTGGCCGCCCACGGGCCGCACGCGACGACGGTCAGGGCCGGGATCTGGGGCTTTTCCGCCGGTGCAGTAGGCACCGCCACGCTCACCGATGGCACATTGACGGAGCCGGTCTCGGATGGCCCGCGGCTCTTCTCGCCCAACGGCGACGGCCGCCTGGACGCGCTCCGGGTCTCGTACACCCTCGCGCAGCCGGTCGATCAGCTCGCACTGCGAGTCTATCGGGCAACCGATCGGACCTTGGTGGGCAGCATTTCTTTGCCGGGTCTGGGGGGCGGAGCCCATGCCTGGGACTGGAATGGCTCGCTCGACGGCGCACGTCTCGCCGACGGCCAGTTCCTGTTGCAGCTCGTCGGGACCGTCGGGACCATCTCGTACGCGGCGCCGGCCGCCAACATGGCCGATCCCACGCTCAGTCTGGCCGGACAGGCGGTCACCATCGACACGGTGGCGCCGGAGATGGCGGCACCGACGGCAAGCCTCCACCAGTTCTCACCGAACGGCGACGGCAGCAAGGACACGACGACGATCGCCGCCACGGCGCCAGGCGCAGTCAGCTGGACCATCGAGCTGGTCGGCTCCACGGATGTCGTCCGTCGTTCTGATCCAAACGGAGGCTCCCTGTCGTTCTCGTGGGACGGTCGCGACGAGGCTGGCGCCGTCGTCCCCGACGGGTCGTATGTCGCCCGGCTCCGGGCATTCGACGCCGCTGGCAATGTGGCGGTGGGCACGCGGCCGCTGACCGTCGATACGACGCCCCCAACGGGAACCCTCTCGGCGCGGATCAGCGGGCTGCTGACGGGGACGACGACCGGGCTGTTCAGCCCCAACGGCGACGGCCTGGCCGATTCGGTCAACCTCCGCTGGTCCACCCAGGAGCGCGCTGGTGGCACGCTCAACGTGCGCGATGCCACGGGTCGAACCGTGTGGTACGGGAAGATGCCACTCGGCATCTCGGGCGGCAGTGCCTGGGACGGCCGCAGCTCTGCCGGCGCGGCTGTTCCCGACGGGCGGTACGCGGTGGTCGCCCGCATCCTCGATCCGGCTGGCAACCGGGCTGACCTCGTCGGCACGATCCACGTCGACCGGGCGCTGCGGGGCTATGGCGTGGAGCCGCGCCTCTGGTACCCGCAGGATCGCGATCTCCTGCGCGGCTCGACCGACTTCCAATTCTCCCTGGCGGCTCCGGCAAACGCGACGCTCGAGATCACCCGTAGCGGGGAGGTCGTGAAGCGTGCTTGGTCTGGCCGGGCGCTGGCCGCCGGCGCTCATTCGTGGCGCTGGGACGGCCGCGACGATGGAGGCCGATTCGCGGCGCGCGGCAGCTACGTCGGGCGGCTGACCGTCGTGCGCGAGGGACGGCGGCAGGTTCTCGGCGTCTCGACCCGGCTGATGGCGTTCGACATCGGCTTCGACAATCGCTCTCCCGGTGCCGGCTCATCGGTGCGTGTGTTCGCGACGAGCGCGGAACCCCTGGGCGGCGCGCCCACCATTGGGTTGAGTGGCGCCGGCGATGACATCGAGGTGTCGGCGACGCGCGCCGAGGACGGCCGCTGGACGGCATTGCTGCCGCTGAGCACACCGGGCCAGGTGACTATCACCGTGACGGGAACCGACTCGGCCGGCGGGTTGAACCGCTCCTACGCGCGCCTCACGGTCCGATGAGCGACAACTGCTCGCTAGACTGGCGCGGATGAGGCAGCCCGTCCCCGAAGCAGCGCGGTACGTGGACACCTGGGTGGTACTGCCGACCTACAACGAGGCGGACAACCTGCGCGGCATCTCGGCGGCCATCCTGGAGAAGCTGCCGGGCGCCACGCTGCTCGTAGTCGACGACAACTCGCCGGATGGAACGGGTCGCATCGCCGACGAGCTGGCAGCTGCCAACGACCAGGTTCGGGTTCTCCATCGGCCTCGCAAGCAGGGCCTGGGACGGGCCTACATCCAGGGCTTCGGGGTCGCGCTCGGAAGCACGGCGCGACGCATCGTCCAGATGGATGCCGACTGGTCCCACCATCCCGATCACCTGCCCAGCCTCATGGCGGCGCTGGAGGGCGGTCCGGGGACTCCCCGATCCGATGGGGCGGACATCGTCATCGGCTCCAGGTATGTGCGCGGCGGGGGTGTGCGCGAGTGGGGACTGGGCCGGCGGCTGCTGTCCCGTGCCGGGTCCACGTTCGGGCGTCTCGTGCTGCGGCTCGGCCCGCACGACCTGACCGGCGCCTACAAGGTCTGGCGGCGCGAGATGCTGGCCCGGATGCCGTGGCACGCGGTGCACTCGGGCGGCTACGTCTTCAACATCGAGTGCAGCTACCTGGCCGACCGCCTGGGCGCGCGCATCGTGGAGGTGCCGATCATCTTCGTGGATCGCCGCGCAGGGCAGAGCAAGATGTCCCGGCGGATCGTGTTCGAGGCGCTCATGGTGGTCCTGACACTGCGCTGGCAGGAGCTTCGGGGTCGACGTCCCGAGGCCATGCCGGACGAACTGCCGGCGCAGCCGGCAGCAGCCGAGGGGGACGGCACGTCCCCAGCCTGACCTCCGCGAGGGCTGCTGCCCTGGCAACCGGGATCCGCGTCGTGGTCGACCTCCGACCCCTCCAGGGACCCAGCCGCGCCCCGATCACCGCTGGATATCTGGCTCGGTTGCTGGATGCCTTCGCGGCCACGCCCCTGCCCGGCGAATCATTCGTGGCGATCCTCGAGGTCCTGCGCCCCGATCCCTCGGTCGAGCTGGAGGCGCGCGGCCTGCCTGTCGCTTCCCGGCGTCGGGTCCCCCCAAGCGGACGGCTCTTCCGGTCGGCCGCCCTCACGCTCGATAGCTTCCTGCTACGCGGCGCGGAGGTCGGTACGAGCTTCCGGGCGGACCGGGAGGGCGCGCGGGGTACGGTCTATCACACCGCGGGCGGCGCCCTGCCACTGGCCTCAGGCCTCCCGGTCGTGGCCACCCTTCTTGACCTGGCGCCATGGGAGCTGCCCGAGCGCTACGCCCGTAGCCCGGCGGCCAGGTTCGGCCACCGCCTGCGCGCGCGGATCCTGCGGGACGCGACCCGGCTGATCGTGCCCTCGCGGGCAACCGCCGAGAGCGCTCGGCGCAGACTCCACATCCCGGCCGAGCGAATCTCCGTCGTCCCGCTCGCGCCGGGTGAGGCCTTTCGCTTTGCAGTCGCCAGCGCGGCGGACGGCTCAGCAGCGGTTGGCCCGGCTTTCGATGCCCGGACGGTGGTCGACGGGCTCCGCCAGCGCCTCGACCTCCCCAAGCGGTTTTTCGTGTATGCGGGCCGGTACGACGCGCGCAAGGACATGGCGACCCTCTTCGACGCCCTCGCGGGCCTGAAGGCCGAGTCGCCGGCGTCCGCCCTGGGCGGAGCCTGGCCGCCGGTGCTCGCCATGGCCGGCACGCGTGCCATCTCCGGTGGCGAGCTCGAATCTGACTCGAGCGCCCTCGGGCGGGCCGTCGAGCGACGGGGCCTTGGCGACGTGGTGCGGCTGACACCACCGCTCGAGCCAGCGGAGCTCGCCGCGTTGATCGCTGGCGCGCGCGGCTTCGTCTACCCGGCACTCTCGGACAGCACTGGCCTGCCGGTGGCCGAGGCGCTGGCCGTCGGAGCTCCCGTGATCGCGTCCAAGGCCGGCTGTCTGCCGGAGCTCGTGGGTGCTGCTGGGATCATCGTCGAGCCGCGCCAGGCCGGCCGGCTCGCCGCAGCGCTGCGAACGCTGTGGTCGGATGATGCGCTTCACCATCAGCTACGCGCAGTTGCGGCCGAGCGAGCGGCTCGAAATCGCCGAACCTGGACAGACGTGGCCCGCGAGACGCGCGCCGTCTACAGCGTGGCGCTGGCAGACGCTGCATCGCGCGGGTAGGCTAACGGGCGCCGATCGCGCCTCCGTGCGGCCGGCTCGGGGGATCTGGAGTGGGAGGCGAGCAAGTGACCGACACGAACGTCCGCGCACCCGATGAGGGCTCGATCGACGACGCGTCGCTCGCGGCGGCGGAATCCGAAGCCGCCCAGGAGGCCGAAGCCGAGGCGAAGACATCCGCCCGGGGGGCCGGGACCGCGAGGAGCAGGACGGGCTCGAAGGCTGCCAAGCCCCGGACCGGCCGAGCCAGCTCTCGTACGGCGAAGAAGTCGACAGCGGACAAGTCCGCGGACACAGGCTCGACGGCAGGCGCGTCCACGGCGTCGGCCGAACGGGATGAGCGGTCCGTGGTCGGGGACCGCGTCGAGATCAGCCAGGGCGGGGCCCGTACCGTATTCGGGACGGACGTCAGCGTCCGGCAGGGCGGTATCGCTCGGGCCGAGGCCACCGACGTGCGCGTCCAGCAGGGCGGCATCGCGTTCGCCCGCGGTGACCGCGTCAGCGTCCGGCAGGGTGCCCTTGGAGCTGCGCTCGCAACCGACGTCGAGCTCCGCCAGGGCTACGCCAGGTTCGTGGCAGCCCGGGAATCAGTGAGGCTCGAGCAGTCGGGAGCGATAACGGTCCTCGCCAACCGGGTCGAGATGAACCCGCAGTCGGGGACGGTCTTTCTCTTTGCGCGTGAGGTGACCGGGACCGTTCGGACGCTCTTCGACTGGCGCTCAGGGCTCGCCTTCGGAATCGGGATTGGCGTGGTGTCCGCGGTCGCGCGACTCGCCGGCGCCTCGCGACGACGCTGACCCTTCCCAGCGGATAGGCCTCGCTGTCCTAGGCGGTCGGCGCCGAATCGGGGATCGCCGCAAACCGGCCCGCCTCGCTCTCGGCGAGCAGCTTGCGTTCCCGCACGCGTTCGCGGTACAGCTCGACGATGGCGGCGGGGCTGCCGTCATCGATCACGTGCCCCCGCTCGAGCAGGATGGCGCGGCTACAGAACTCAGTCACGTAGCTCAGGTCGTGTGTGACCAGGATGATCGCGCCGGCTGCCTTGACCAGCTCACGGATGCGCGCCTGGCTCCGGGCACGAAACGCCTGGTCGCCTGTGCCGAGCACCTCGTCCAGCAGCAGGATGTCGGGCTGGACTGCGGTCGCGATGGAGAACCCGAGCCGCGCCCGCATGCCGCTGGAGTAGGTCTTCACCGGGGCGTCGATGAACGCTCCGATCTCCGCGAACTCCACGATGGAAGGCGTGATCGTGGCCATCCGACCCGGTGGGATGCCGAGGAAGGCCGCTGCGAGATCGATGTTGTCCCGACCGGTCAACTCGGCGTCGAATCCGGCTCCCAGGGTCAGCAGCGTCGAGACGCGACCCTCCACCCTGATGGTCCCCTCGCTGGGCGCCAGGATCCCGGCAAGGGCCATGAGGAGCGTGCTCTTTCCCGCTCCATTCGGCCCGATCACGGCGACCGACTCGCCGCGCTCAACGTTGAGCGAGACGTGCCTCAACGCCCAGAAATGCGTCGGGCCGCTTTCCTGGCGCCTGAGCATGGTCGCCAGCGAGCCCTTCAACGTCGTCCGCCGCGTCAGGCGCAGGTTGTAGCGGATCCCCAGGTCGCGGACCGCGACCGCCCGCCCCGTCACGACCTCAGAGGATGCGGGCAAAGGCCGGCTCTGCGCGCTTGAAGATCGCGATGGCGACCGCCAGCAGGACGAGGGAAAGACCCAGGACAGCCAGCAGGCCGACCACATCCGGTGCCACCCCGCCCGTGGAGGCGGTCCCCCAGATCACGTCCCGGTACGACTCCAGGATCGGAGCCATCGGGTTGAGGGCGAGCAGCGACCGGAGAGGGCCGGCCGGAATGTCCTCGAGCGAGTACAGGGCCGGCGAGAGGTAGAACCACAGGCGCAGGGCGTGGCGGAGGACGTTCTGAACGTCGCGATAGAAGGCATTCATCGCGGCGAGTCCCACCGCCAGCGCCAGCGTGAACACCAGCTGGACACCCGCGATGAGTGGAATGGCGAGCACCCACGGGGTCAGCCGGTGGAGGAAGAACAGGTACAGCATCGCGAGCGCAACCAGGCCGAAGCCGAAGCTGACCGTGCTTGCAAACGTGGAGGCTGCAGGGAGCACGATCTTGGGGAACTGCAGCTGCCGGATGAGGCTGCCGCGTCCAGTGACCGCGAGGGTCGCGTCACTGAGCGTGGTCGAGAACCACTTCCATGGCAGGATCGCCGCGAAGAGGAAGAGCGGGAAGTCCGGCGTCCTTCGCTGGAAGATGACCGACACGAGCACGACGTAGACGCCCATCTGGAGCAGCGGGTCGAGGATCCACCAGAGCTGTCCGAGGACCGTGTCAGCATGGGTTCGCTTGAGGTCGGCGCCGACCAGGTAGCGGACGAGGCGGCGGCGCCCGGCGAGCTCCCTGAGGCCTTCTGTGACGAGAGCGATGGGTCCGCGACCCGGAGCCGCCGTGGCGGCGCGCGGTATTGCCTCGGACGAGGGCGTGGTCATGGGCGATCGTACCCTAGCACGCCCTCCCGGGAGGCCCAGAGGTCCGCCATCCAGCGCGTTCCGGCGGGCGCGACCAGCAGCTGACCCGCCCGGGCGCCTGGTTCCACGGCGAGATAGTCGAACCCGCCAAGGCAGACGACCGAGGGTGGACGACCGGCGGCGCCGAGACTGACGAGCGCGGATCCGATGGCCTGCTGGGCCGCCAGCAGTCGGAGCTGGGCGTGCCTGACGCTCCGACGCTGCGCGGTACGGTGCAGGCGTTCCAGACCCTTGCCTCCCGCCGGGCGGGCAGCGGGACTTGCCGCCAGGACTTCGCGGGCAGCGCGGTATCCCTCCCGCGCTTCCCGATAGGCCGCCACGACCACGGGGTCGGCGCCGGCTCGAGCCTGGTAGGCCGCCTGGGTGGCGTGATAGCGCTCCTGCGCCTCTCGGTGGCGTTCTCGTGCTTCAGCGTAGCGTGTCCGGGCCGCCTCGCGTGCCGCTGCCGCGCCGTCGCGCTCCCCGCGATACGGTCCGTCGAGGTCGATCTCGATTGCGTCGCCCAGGCCGGACGGCAGCGCAACCTCCGACGGCTCGGCGCTCGTTACGAGAATCAGTTCGGCTAGCAGTCCCGGCGGAAGTGGCTCCAGGGCGTCAGCCGCCTCCGCGCGGTGGAAACCGATGACGACTCGTGGCTGAGCTCGAGGTGCGCGCGAGATCGGCCGGCGAGCGCTCGTGGCGGCAGCCCCGGCGTCGGCGAGGACATCCGAGTAGAGCGCGAGCAGTGTGGCCGCGACACCAGCTGCCGAGTAGCGCGTCTCCACCCAGCGGCGCAGCGCCGCTTCATCGAACTGGGTCCTGCGTTCGAGCGTTCGCAGGATCGCACGGCTGAGGGCCTCCGGCTCGTGCTCGCGGACCACGTCCCCATGCACCAGGGGCTCGGGACCGATGATCTCGGTCACGCCTCCCGAATCCGTGGCCACGACCGGCAGGCCGGAGGCCAGCGCTTCGGCAGCCACGACACCGAAGGTTTCGTATCGGCTCGGATGGACGAAGAGAGCAGCCTTGGCCATCGCTTCCGCGACGGCCGCGCGATCGAGCTGTCCGTCGAAGCGGACGCAGTCGGTGAGGCCAAGCTCACCAGCCAGCGCATGCAGCTCGCGGTCCTGGGCACGGCTTGGAGCCCTGCCGACGAGCCTCAATCGGAGTCGGGGTCGCTCGCCTCGCGCCAGGGCGAGTGCCCGCAGGAGCAGCGGTACTCCCTTCGCTTCCTTGAGCGAGCCGACGTAGAGGAGCTCGTCACCATCGCGTTCGCCCGCGGCGGCCAGTCGGAAATCGTGAACCGGTACGGCATTCGGGATGACCTCGAGGCGGTCTCCGAGCTCGGGGACTTCCTGCCGGAGCAGGCGCGCCAGCGTCTGGCTGACCGCGATCACGCGGGCCGCTCGCTGGATCCCGGCAACGTACCGGCGACGCTCCTCCGGTTCGGCGAGCTGGGAGGCGACGAAGGAAGCGTGCTCGGTGATCACCAGCGGCCAGTTCAGCCGATCGGCCGCGGCGCCCGCTGCGAAGCCGTCCGGGTAGCCGGTGTGTGCGTGGACGACGCCCGGCCCGGCGCTCGTGCGCCATTCCCCGAGCCTGCCCACGAAACGCAGCAGCGCATCGCGATGGTCGTCGCCCTCCCCGCCCGGGATGCGGCACGCAACCGGCTCCCGCGGGACGGGGATGCGCGCAACCGGGATCGCCGAGGCGGAGGTACAGCCTCGCTGGGCCAGGCCATCCGCCATGCGGGGGCCCTCGGCGCATTGCCGCAGAAGCGCGGTGTCCTGGAGGGCCCGACGCTGGCGCCGGCGGGCGCCATTGCCGCCACGTAGCTGGACGAACTGGAACGAGGCGACGATCGGATCCACGCCCCCTGCCGCGACCAACGCCTCCAGCTGATCCGCGACGTACCGGCCCCTCGCGATGCCATCGACGGCAGGGAACCAGCGCGCGACGACGAGCAGGGGCAGCGAGCCCGCAGTTGCGTCGGCGGAGGGCCCGTCGTCGGACCCGCGTGCGTCCATGGCGAAAGTCTAGCCAGCGGCCATCGGTATACTGCGGCGGCTTATGCGAGGCTTGCGCGCAACCCGCCGCGCGGGGTGTTCCCCGTCCGGCTCGGGCCAGCGACGCCCCGTCTGCATTGTCGTCCACGCCTACTACGACGAGGATCCCCGCGTCCGTCGCCAGGCCGAGGCGCTGGTCGGAGCCGGGCGGCCGGTCGACGTCTTCGCGCTCAGAAGGCCGGGAGACCTTGCCTCGGAGGTCGTCGACGGGGTGAACGTGCACCGCCTGCCCGTGCAGCGCCACCAGGGCGCCGACCTCTCGACCTACCTTCGCGAATACCTCACGTTCTTCGGGCGGGTCGTTGTTGCTCTGCTCCGCTCACACCCGACTCGCAGGTTTGCTGTCGCGCAGGTGGCGTCCATCCCTGACTTCCTGATCTTCGCCGCGTTGCCGCTCCGGGTCGTCGGCGTGCCCCTCGTCCTTGACCTGCACGAGGCGATGCCCGAAATGTTTCGCAGCCGGTTCCCGCGCATGCGCAACCGGCTGATCCTGGGACTTGTGGACCTTCAGGAACGACTGGCCATTCGGGCTGCCGATGCGGTCCTGACCGCGAACCATCCCTTCGCTGAGCGGCTCCATCGGATCGGCACGCCTGCCGGCAAGGTGACCGTGATCCTCAACTCGCCTGCCCTCCAACGTTTCGATCGAGCGGTGCATCCGGAGCGACCTTTCATGGCTGACGAAACGCTGCGGCTCGTCTACACCGGGGCGCTCACGCCGATCTACGAGCTCGATGTGCTCCTGGAGGCCGCCTCCCAAGTGGCCTCCAAACTCGGCCCTGAACAGCGGGTCGAGCTGCACCTGTACGGGCGGGGCGACAGCCGTGAGCGCCTCGAGAGGCGCGCTGCCGCGCTGGGCATCGCGGATCGAGTCTTCTTTCACGGCCGCATCCCGCTAGAGGAGGTCGCTGGGGCGATTGCCGCCGCGGATCTCGGCATCGCGCCAACGCGTGCCGACCGATTCACCGAGATGACGATGTCGACCAAGATCTTCGAGTACGCGATCATGGGGAAACCGGTCGTAGCGTCGCGGCTCAAGGCGGTCGAGCGTTACTTCCCACCCGAGTCACTGCCCTTATATCGCTCGGGCGACTCACGAGACCTGGCCAGGGCCATCCTCACGCTCGTTAGCGATCCGGCGGAGCGTGACGTGCGGAACCAGCGCACTGAGCGGCGGGTGCGGGAGCTCGGCTGGGAGGAAGAGGCGCGCCGGTACGTGGGCTTCATCGAGGATCTGGCGGGCGACCGGGTATCCTCGCGCCCGTGAACGAGGACCGCCGAATCGTGATCGTCGGCATGGGCTACGTCGGTCTGCCGCTTGCTGTCAGCTTCGTCGAGGCTGGGCTCGAGGTCCTCGGCGTTGACGCCGACGCCGGGCGGGTCGCCCAGCTGAGCGGCGGCCACTCGCCGATCGATGACATCAGCGACAAGCGCCTGGCAGCGGCCCTTTCCGCGGGGCTGGGCATCGTGCAGCCGGCCGGCGCCGACCTGGCGGGCAGCGATGCGATCTTCGTCTGCGTCCCTACGCCGATCAACCAGGCCAAGGACCCCGACCTGACTGCCGTCCTCTCGGCGGCTCGGCTGATCCGGCAGCGCCTGCGCCCCGGCCAGCTGGTGGTCCTTCAGTCGACCACGTTCCCCGGCACCACCACCGGTCCTTTCCGGCAGGCGCTGGAGGAGTCGGGCCTGGAGGCCGGGCGTGACTTCGACCTGGCCTTTGCCCCCGAGCGCGTCAATCCGGGCGATCCGGCCAGCCACCGGGCCGACGTGCCGCGCCTCGTGGGCGGCATCACGCCCCAGGCGACGAGCCGCGCCGCGACCCTGCTACGTCACATCAACTCGACGGTGCACGAGCTCTCCTCGCCGGACGCCGCGGAGCTGGCCAAGCTGCTCGAGAACGTCTTTCGCAACGTCAACATCGCGCTCGTTAACCAGCTGGCGCTCCTCTGCGAGCGGATGGGCCTCGATGTATGGGAGGTGATCGGCGCGGCGGCCACGAAGCCCTTCGGCTTCATGCCCTTCCGCCCCGGACCGGGCGTGGGGGGGCATTGCATCCCCGTCGATCCGTACTACCTCGCCTGGCGGGCTCGCGAGTTCGGCTTCGTCGACCGCTTCGTGGAGCTCGCGGGCGACATCAACTTCGCCATGCCCCGTCACGTCGTGGACCTCGTGAGCGAGGCACTCAACGAGCGCGGCCGCGCGCTGAAGGGCGCCCGGGTAGGCCTCCTGGGGGTCGCGTTCAAGCCCAACGTGCGCGACGCGCGGAACACCCCGGCCGCGGACATCTCTGCCTTCCTGGTCGAGCGCGGAGCAGAGATCGTTTATCACGACCCCTACGTGCCTCGCTTCCGGCCCACTGGCGGGGAGCTGCTCGAATCCCAGCCGCTCGATGACCTCGTGAAGGGCTCCGACGTCGTCGTCGTCGTCACCGCCCACGACTCGATCGACTGGCCGCTCGTTTACGAGCGGGCCGGTCTGGTCGTCGACACGGTCAACAGCTCCCGCGATCGCGCGGTTCGCGCGGGCCAGGTGCTCAGGCTCGGGGCGGGCTGGGCTGCGGCGAGCAACCATGCTGGCCAGGGCGTCGCTGTGGACAACCGCTCGATGACCTCAATCTCGCCAGAGGAACCGGCCGTGACCGTCAGTGAGGGCGAACCAGCGGCAGCCCCCGGCTGAGCCGAGGCGCACGGAGCTCGGCCTCGCGGTGACCGGACATCTGCTCGCCGGGCGAGCGCTACGGGCGATCTGCCCAGCCTCAAGCCCCGTGGCGAGCACCCGGCAGCGCTTCGCTGCTCTGTCGCGAGCGTGCAGGCAGTCAGCCGAAACGCGTCCGGCGCTCCCGGACGCCTCTAGCGCTCCCCCTGCGCGCGTATGACCCGGTGCGGCGCCACTCGGCCGGTTACTGCGCACATGGAGCGCCGATGTCCAGTTCGTGACGCCGGAGGCTCAGGTCATCTCAGGCGACGGACAGTCGCTCGTACAGCGCGCGATAGCGCTGGCCGTTCTGGGTCCAGGTGCGGTTCTCGATGACCCAGCGTCGGGCAGCTTCGCCCAGCCGGGCGCGCTCGAGCGGGTCCGCGAGGAGCGGCTCGACCACGTCGGCCAGGTCCTCCGAGTCCTCGGGCTCGAAGGCCAGGCCGGTCTCACCTTCGCGCACGATCTCCAGCAGGGCGCCGACCTTGCTGACCACGATCGCGCGCTGCGTGGCCATCGCCTCGTATGGCTTGAGCGGCGTCACCAGCTGGGAGACCCTCGCGCTCGTCCTCGGGATGACGAAGACGTCAATGATGCTGTAGTAGTTGAGGATCTCCTGGTGCGGCACGCGGCCTGTGAAGATGACCACGTCCTCCACGCTGAGCTCGCGCGCTCGCTGCTCCAGGGCCGCGCGCTGGTTCCCGTCTCCAACCAGAAGCATCTTCACTGGTCGGCCGCGAGCACGAAGGTGTGCGCCAGCCTCGATCAGGTACCGGATCCCCTCGTACTCGACAAAGCTCGAGATGTAGCCGATCACGATCTCTCCCTGCCGGAGGCCCAGGCGCGCGGCCAGCCGGTCGTCCCGGACGGGCACGGGGAACCGCTCGATTTCAACCGCATTCGGAACGACCACGATCTTGTTCGCCTCCACCCCGCGGGCCACCATGTCCGCCTTCATCGTCTCTGAGAGCGTCACGATCGCATCGGCCGCCTGCATGCAGGCCAGCTCGTTGGCCCGGGAGAGCCGGTACTTGTCGCTTGACGCCGCGTCGGGTCCCACCTTCGAGAGCCAGGTCTCCTCGAGGAACCCGCGCACCTCGTAGATCACGGGCAATCCGTAGCGCGCTCGGAGCGCCAACGCCACCTGGGCGTTCGGGTGGTTGCTCGTCGGGTGGATCGCCGCCGGACGGAGCCGCTCGATGAGCCGCGAAGCCTCCCCGACGTTCATCTCGAGCAGCTGGTCGAGGCGCATTCCCGGCGGCAACTCCGGTGCGAGGCGGTAGTAGGGCACGCCGTCCACGGTCTCTTCTGCCTGAGCGCCGATGAAGCCCTCGTTCATGGGGAAGCCGGCGCGCGTCACCATGTGCGGGTCGAGTGACGCAGCCTTCTGCGCCCGGGCGATCTGCTGCGCGCGAACCGTGTACCCGACCTGCTTGAAAGGGAGGGAGTTGGTCAGGAAATGCAAAATTCGGCCGCGCTCGGGTCGAAGGACGGTTGGCCCTGGTCTGGCGGCGGGCTCCCGCCCGTCCGTCGTTGGCAGCCAGCCTGGCTGAAGCGCCCGCAGCTCCCCCTCCACGCGGTCGGATATGCGCTGCAACCGAGTGTCGTCGGGCTTGAGGCGCCGCCCCTCGGCGATCATCTGCCTCGCTTGCAGGAGCCGGCCGCTTCGCCAGGCAAGCTCTGCGGTCATTGCCGCCGCCCGTGTTCGAGATCGCAGCTCGCTGAGACGGAGCTGCTTCGGTGGCGGTCGGCCGATCGCCGCACAGAAGATGCCCAGCCGAACCCGCGTGTCGTCCGGCGCATTGGGTCGAACGCGCTGGATGAAGGCCATGGCGTCCTCCTCGCGCCCGAGCTCCCATAGCGCGAGAGCCTTGAGCGGAGCGCCGATCGAATGGTCGGCCCGCCGACGCAACAGGCGGTTGGCGACCCTCAGGGCCCGGCGATAGAAGCGCCCCCGGGTCGCGGGCTCCACGTACTCGCTCAGGCGCAGCAAGGCGCGCAGCTTGCGATTGCGCGTGATCCAATGGAGCGAACGGAGCGCGGCGAACGGGTTGCGGACGGCCTTGCGGAGCGCGGCGGAAGCCGCATGACGGAAGGTCGGGGCGAAGATCACGCGCGGCGAGCGGTCAGGGCGAGGAGGATCACGAGGAAGCAGGTCCGACTCGGCGGCCGTCCCGGGCTGGCGCGTCGGGTCCCGGCGGGCCGCTATTGTGACATCGATGGCCGCCCCGATCGCCCACATCATGGGCGCCCCGATCGCCCACATCGTGGGCGCCCGCCCGAACTTCATGAAGGCCGCCCCGGTGATCCGAGCGCTGGAGGATCGGGAAGTGGCGCAACGGGTGATTCATACCGGCCAGCACTACGACGCCACGATGTCCGACATCTTCTTTCGAGACCTGGGCCTGCCAGAGCCGGACCTGAACCTGGGCGTCGGATCGGGCAGCCACGCGACGCAGACGGCGGCTCTGCTCGTCGCGCTCGAGAAGGCCTTCGAGCGGGAACGCCCCGCCCTCGTCGTGGTGTACGGCGACGTCAACTCGACGATCGCCGCGGCACTCGTGGCGGCAAAGCTCGTACTGCCCGTCGCGCACGTCGAGGCCGGGCTCCGCAGCTTCGATCCGACCATGCCCGAGGAGATCAACCGCCGCCTCACCGACGCGCTATCTGAACTGCTGTTCGTCACGAGTCCCGAGGGGATCGCTCACCTGGCTCGCGAGGGGGCCGATGCCGCATCGATCCACTTCGTCGGCAACCCGATGATCGACACGCTGATGGCGAACCTCGACCGCTTCGACGCGGACGCGGCTCGCGAACGCCTCGGCCTGGAGACGGAGTACGCGGTGGGCACCCTCCACCGCCCAGGCAACGTGGACAGCCCCGAGGCGGCCCAGCGGATCGTCAGCGCCATGGTCGGGCTCAGCGAGCGCATCCAGCTCGTGATCCCGCTCCATCCGCGCGGCGGGGGCCAGCTCGCGGCCGCGGGGCTCCGGGCCGGCGATCGGCTGCGAATCGTGGACCCAATGGGCTACATCGAGTTCCTTTCACTCGTACGCGGCGCCCGGCTGGTCGTCACTGATTCGGGCGGAATCCAGGAGGAGACGACCGCGCTCGGCGTGCCCTGCCTGACGGTCCGTCCCAATACCGAGCGGCCCATCACCATCAGCCACGGCACGAACCGCCTCGTGGAGCCGGAGGGCGTGCTGCCCGCGGCGGAGAAGGTTCTCGCCGGTGGGGCCGCTGTGGCAGGTGAGCGAGAAGGGCCCCCGCTCTGGGATGGCCGGGCCGGCGAGCGGATCGCCGACGTCATCGAGGCCTGGCTCAACGCCTGACTCGTCGTTCGGCGCGAGCGGGATCTGGCGGGGACAATCCTGGCTGCCGCTGCTTCCGCCGGCTGCGTTCCTGGCGCTGGTGCTGCCCTTCCTCGACGTCGATCCGGCCCGAGGCGTCACCTTCAGCAACAGCCCCTTCACCGACGAGGCCTACTACGCGATCAACGCGCGTAACCTCGTGCTGCTCGGCCGGCTCTCCACAGACGACTGGAACCTCCATCTTCTGACGCTGCCCTACACGGCGCTCCAGTCCGCGGCCTTCGGCCTGCTGGGCGTCGGCATCCTGCAGGCTCGGCTGGTCGCTGTCCTGCTCACGGCAGGCACGAGCCTCCTGGTCGCTGCCGGCCTTCGCCGCTCTCTCGGGGCCGGGCCAGCGGTCGTGGGGGCGTTCGCCTTCGCCGGCTCGGCCCTCGTCCTGTACTACGGACGCCTGGCCTACGCCGAGATGCTGGTGGCGCTCCTGCTGACCGGCGGCTGCCTGCTCGTGCTCCGCATGGAGGATCGGCGCGCCGGGCGGTGGGGCTTCCTGGCGGGCTGCCTGCTGGCTTTGGCGATCGGCACGAAAACGAACGCAGCCTTTGGCGTGGCGGGCCTCCTGGTGGGTGCGACCGTGGGCGGCGGGCTCAGGCCTTCGGCCCCCCGGCGCTGGCTTACGGGAGCGCTCGGCGCCATCGCGCTCTTCGCCCTGGGCTGGGTGGGGGCGATCGGCCTGCCGATGCGCTGGGAGCTCGAGACGCTGCGCCGGATCCTGGCCGAGCAGACGCTCCCGACGGGTCCAACTGATCTGGCGGCCCGCCTGGCCCGCTTCGCGGCGAGCAACGACGGCATGCTGGGCCTGGCCGGGCCACTACTCCTCGCCGGGCTGGCGGGGGCCCTCGCGATGGCGATTGCCTGGCGCCGGCTTCCGGTGGGAAGCCGGGCTCTTGCGGGCGGCGCGCTTGGCTGGGCCTTGGCGGCCATCGGGGTCCTGCTCTTCCTCTCCTATCGGCCGAACCGCTACCTACTCCAGGCCCTGCCGGCGCTTGCGATCCTGACCGCCGTTGGCCTCTCTGTGATGGCCATCGAGCTCCGCCGGCGCCGGAGTGATCCCGATCGATCGACCAGTTCGGCCGGTCGCCTGGGGGGTGGTGCGAACGTGGCGGTCGGGCTGCTCGCGATAACAGCGCTGACCGCACCCGGCGTCTTCGCCCACGCCGGCTGGATCGCCTCGGGGACGCGCGAGCTGATGCCCCTGCTCGACCGTGCGAGCGACCTGATTCCGGCCGGTACCGCTGTCCAGGGCGAGTACGCCCCCCTTCTCGGCTTCGTCGTGCCTTCCGTGACGGTGGTTTCGCGCCCCGCGACCGGCGTGAACCCCGGTGACCTGTATGCCACGCGTGGTGTGCGCTGGATCGCCGACGAGCGTGAGGACGTGCCGGAATGGGCTGCGCTGCATCCGGCGGCGTGGGCCTCACGGCAGGAGATGGCCTGCTTCTCCTGGGGCCGTGACGGGCGGCCGGTCTGCATGGTGCAGCTGCCCTGAGTGCCATACGGCAGCGCGACGTCGAGCGCGCGGCGGCTGCGCTAGACTACGGCGCCGCTGTCCGGCATCGCGTGGCTCCGTCCCGGCGTGAGCGCTCGGCTCCGATCTCCAGCCGAACCGCGCGACCCTCGTCACGCACCTTGAGCAGAGCCTGAGCAGAGCAGCATGACCTTTCGCGCCAAGCCGGTGACAACGCGCCGGCGCAGAACCCCGTTCGAGAACGAAGAGCGGACCCAGTTCTGGGTCACGCTGGGATTCATCGGCGTCGTGCTCCTCGCCATCCTGATCCTCGGTGGAGCGGTGGCGGCCGGCTACTACAACGACCACTTTCGCCCCGTTGCCCGGGTGCAGGGCACCGAGATCAACCGCGACGCCTGGCTCGACCGGCAGAAGGTCGAGACGTTCCGGCTCAAGAAAGCCGAGGGCCGCATCCGCGAGGCGCTCGCCAGCGGCCGGCTGGATGAGCAGACGGCCAACGGTCAGCTCCAGGCGCTCAATCAGCGTTCCCAGAACGTCAGCAGTGAGGCGATCGAGGGGTTGATCGATGAGGCGCTCCAGGGTCAGATCGCGGGCTCGCTGGGGATCTCCGCGACACCCCAGGAGGTGGATGCGAAGCTCGCCGAAGAGGCGCGCACGCCGGAGCTGCGGAAGGTGCTGGCGATCTTCGTCCAGCCCGAGATCGGTGACCAGGCCGAGGCGCCGACCAAGGCGCAGAAGGACGCCGCGAAGGCGGAGGCGGACAAGGCTCTGGCCGAGCTCAAGGCGGGCAAGTCCTTCGCCGAGGTGGCGACCACCTACAGCACGGACGCCAGCAAGGACCGCGGCGGCGAGTACGGCTACGTCGTGGCCGACAACCCAACGGACGAGGCCTGGGTGACGGCGCTGTTCGAGCTGGAGCTGAACGGCACGACCGAGGTGGTCGAGGGAGCGGACGGCGTGTCTCGGATCGGCCGCGTGACGGAGATCGTGCCCGGCCAGGAGGACACGGACTACCAGAAGGAGATCGAGGCCGACGTCAACCTGGCGGCTTACCGTCGTGCGGTCGAGGGAAGCCTGATCGAGGAGAAGCTCCGCGACAAGATCTCACGCGAGGCCACCACGGGGAACGTGGACCAGGTCCACGCCTACGAGATTCTGGTGGAGGGCGGTCAGGCCGCCGAAGGGGCGGAAGGTGCGCTGCCCGACGCGGAGGGCGAGGTCCGCGCGTCGCACATCCTGCAGAGCCCCAACGACAGCCCAGAGGGAGCTGCCGAGGTCGCCGAGGATGATCCGGCCTGGGAGGAGGCGAAGAAGGCGGCCGACAGGGCGGCTGCGGATCTGCGCAAGCTGACCAACGTCGAGAACCGGAAGAAGCAGTTTGAGGAGCTCGCCAAGTCCGAGAGCGACGACACGAGCGCCGCGGAGAACGGGGGCGACCTGGGCTTCTTCACCCGCGCGACGATGGTCCAGGAGTTCGCGGAAGTCGTCTTCGACAAGGAGCACGAGGAGGGTGAGATCATCGGGCCGGTCCGGACGCAGTTCGGTTGGCACGTGATCCTCTTCCAGGAGAAGCGGCCGCCGGCCACAACGCGAATCCAGGAGATCGTCGATCTGCTCAAGGATCCCGCGGCCGACTTCGAGGCGATTGCTCGCCAGCGATCTGACGGGGAGAATGCGGCAGAGGGCGGCGAGATCGGCTGGGTGGCCCGCTACCAGCTCGAGAAGGAGATCGAGGACGTCCTCTTCGGCCTCCGGGAGGGCAAGGTCAGCGAAGCGATCCAGCGTGACGACGGTTTCCACGTCTACAAGGTCACGGAGCGTGCGAAGCGCCCCGTCGACGCGAACCAGAAGCGGTTGATCGAACAGAACGCGTTCGATGTCTGGTACCAGCCGCAGAAGGACGCGGCGGAGGCGAGCATCTTCCGCGACGAGGAGGTGCTGGGCTCTGGTGAGGCAGAGATCCAGTAGGCGCCGGTGATCGACGAGCTGCTTGCCGAGGCTGAGCGCCGTCATGCGCTGCAGCTCGCCGACGGCGTGCAGCTCCTCGCGGCCTCCGCTCTGGTGCGCCGGCCCTTCGACCCCGGCCTGCCGCTCGTCCTCGTGCCGACCGGAGAAGCGCCGGTGCCGACCGAACAGGCGGAGGCGTTCCAGTCCGACACGCTGCCCGGCCGCGACGCACACGCGACAGACCCGCTCGAGCTGCTGCGGTCGCTCTACGGGGGATTCCACCCGGCCCTCTCGCTCGGCCAGGCCCCTGATGCGACGCTGGCGACACTGACGACCGATGAGCTTGCCGGCCGCCCCTGGCTGGTTCCCGCCCTCGTGGGGGCTGAGAACGCGGCCAGCCCTCACGGGCTGCCCTGGCTGGTGGCCCGGCTTCGGGCACCGGATGGCTGCCCCTGGGACCGCGAGCAGACCCACCTGTCGCTCCGGAAGTTCCTGCTGGAGGAGTCGTACGAGGTCTACGACGCCCTCGAACGGGGCGCCACGCCCCAGCTCGCGGAGGAGCTGGGCGATCTGCTTCTGCAGATCGTTCTGCATGCTCACTACGCGTCCGAGGAAGGAGTCTTCGACCTCTCGGACGTCTATCGCAGCGTGGTGACCAAGATCGTCCGACGTCATCCCCATGTTTTCGGCGACGTCGAGGCGCGGTCCGTCGATCAGGTGGTCCGGAACTGGGAGCAGATCAAGGCCCAGGAGCGAGCCGACACGACCGTGGCCGAGCAGCAACCCGGCATGGCCGCGGCCTTCGCGGGGCTGTCGCGGTCACTACCCGCGCTTGCCTATGCCCAGGAGATGCAGGAGCGCGCCGCTTCGCTGGGCTACGACTGGCCGGACGTGGTGGGAATCGCCGACAAGATCGCCGAGGAGACTGCCGAGCTGACTGCGGCCACGGATGCCACGGCCCGCGCCGAGGAGTTTGGGGACCTGCTGCTCGTGCTGACGAATCTCGGTCGCCGACTGGGCGTCGATGCAGAAGCGGCGCTGCGCGCGGCCAGCGCCAAGTTCGCCGCCCGCTTCGCGCACGTGGAGCGACTCGCCGCCGAACGAGGCGTCGTCCTGCGGGACCTGTCGCCGGCCGCGTTGGACGAGCTCTGGCACGATGCCAAGGCGGCAACGGGCAGGGCGGCCCCGGTTGGGGCGCGATGACGATCGGCGGCGGTCTGCGTTACCGGCACGATGGGCGAGCTCCGCACCAGCTTCGGCCCGTGGAGCTGCTCCTCGGCGTCCAGAAATGGGCCGAGGGCTCGTGCCTCATCCGGGTGGGTGACACGCACGTGCTCTGTGCGGCCACGGTCGAGGACCGGGTACCGCCGCATCTGCGCGGCAAGGGAACCGGCTGGGTGACCGCCGAGTACAGCATGCTCCCGCGCGCCACCGCGGAGCGCAGCCAGCGCGAGGTCACCAAGGGCCGCCAGGGTGGTCGGACGCACGAGATCCAGCGGCTGATCGGCCGCTCGCTGCGGGGGGTCATGGATCTCGGTGCGCTCGGCGAGCGGACCGTGACGGTCGACTGCGACGTCCTCCAGGCGGACGGCGGCACACGCACGGCCTCGATCACCGGCGGCTACGTCGCCCTGGCCCTGGCGCTGCGGCCGAAGAAGCTCGAACGTACCCTCGTCTCGCAGATCGCCGCCGTCAGCGTCGGCATCGTCGAGGGCGCCGCGGTGCTCGACCTGGACTACGAGGAGGATTCGCACGCGGACGTCGACTTCAACGTGGTCGGCACGGACGCAGGGACGTATGTGGAGGTCCAAGGCACGGCCGAGGGCAAGGCTTTCGACAGGGCGGCCATGGACCGGCTGCTGTCGCTCGCGGACGATGGGATGCAGCGCCTGTTTGCAGCACAGCGGCAGGCTCTGGAGGGCGGTGGCTGACGGGTCGGCCACCCGCCGCGTCCTGCTGGCCACGCATTCCGCACACAAGCTGCGGGAGCTCCAGGACCTGCTGGACCTGCCCGGCACGGGCCTGATCAGCCTCGGTGACGCGGAGATCCTCGACGAGGCGACAGAGGACGGCTCGACCTTCGAGGAGAACGCCAGGCTGAAGGCCTGGTTCTATGCGGCCCGCAGCGGCCTGCCCACCCTGGCCGACGACTCAGGCCTCGAGGTGGACGCGCTTGGTGGCGGTCCCGGCGTGCGGACGCGCCGCTATGCGGGCGATGACGCGACGGACGAGGAGAACAACGCGAAGCTCCTCGCGGCGCTGGCGCACCTGGAACCGGAGGAACGCACGGCACGGTACCGCTGTGCCCTGGTGTTCGTCGACTCCGCCGACGCGGTGGGATCTGACGGACTCGTCACGCAGGGAACGCTCGAGGGTCGGATAGCCCAGGCCGCGCGCGGCTCCGGTGGTTTCGGGTATGACCCGATCTTCGAGCCGGCCGGGGAGCCACCTGGCGGCCGAACCGTGGCCGAGCTGACGCGGGAGCAGAAGAACCGGATCTCCCACCGCGCAATCGCTGCCGGTCGCATGGCCGCCCTGCTCCGCAAGCGCGGCTAGCAGCACTACGGCTCGGCGACCTCTGGCCCCTGGGTCGCGGCGTCGCCGGTGGGGTCGCTGCTGCCGCGGGGACTGGCGTCGCCTCCGGTTGGCTCGGCGCTGGGGCTCGTGATCGGTCCCTCCGGGACCCAGGCCTCTGGCGGCGTGCCTTCCGGCGGGAAGAGCCGGCGGGCCATCTCCTGGATCGTCGGGATGTCGGGAATCTCGACGTAGCCGCGCTCCTCCTCGGTGGCCTCCGTGATGAACGGCCACTGGAGGACCAGCGAGGTGACCCGCCCCCTGTCGATCTGCTCAGCGAGAAGCGCGAGGTCGCTGAAGTGCTCGGGCGGCACGTCGGTCCGGAGCGCATTGTCGCTGGCATCAAGCAAGCCGTTCAGGCGTCCCAGCAGGCCCAGTGCCCCGCCTTCCAGGGCGGCCGCGCGCAAGGCGACGATCACCTGCTGCTGGCGTTCGGCTCGGGTGAAGTCGCTTTCGCCGACCGCCTTCCTGATCCGCGCGTAGGCGAGCGCCTCGCGGCCATCGAAATGATGCCGACCCTTCTCGACGGTGAACCCGAAGAGGCCGAAGTCGGCGTAGCCCGGCGCCCGGAGCGGCTTGGGGACGTTGACGTTGATGCCACCCAGAGCGTCAACCACGTCGATGAAGCCCGGCAGGTCCACCTTGGCGTAGTAGTGAATCGGGACGCCGAGCATCGTGCCGATCGAGTCCTGCAGGGCCCGGGTCCCGCTGCCGTTGGCCCAGTCGAACATCGGATCGTCGGGATTCGCGTTCACGTGGGACAGCATCGAGTTGATCTTCTGGGGATAGGTCTGGCCGTTCGGTAACGGCATGTCCACGATGTCGCGAGGCACCGAGAGCATGGAGAGCGTCTCGCCGACCGGATCGACTGACGCAACGATCATGGTGTCTGTGAGTGCGTGGTCCCGGCTGGGACGGGAGTCGACGCCAATCAGCAGGATGTTCAGACGGCCCTTGAGCTGCGGCGTCGGCCCCGGGACGACGCCCGGATCGTCGCCGGGAAAGAGCGGTGGTGCGCCACCACCCCGGGCGGCCTGGCGTGAGTCGCCGTTCTCCGGCGCGCGGGCCACGACGGAGCAGCTGACGCAGATGTCTCGCGCCGTCTCGTACAGGCGCCAGCCGATCATGCCCGCCCCGACCTGCGGTGCAACGGTCAGCGCGGAGGCCACGAGGAGTCCGGCCGCGCCCACACGACCGATCGGCCCGGAGGCACCGGCCACGAACGCCTGTCCGACGGCGAACAGGCGCCAGGTGAGAAGCAGCCCATTGAGGAACAGCAGGGCAAGCAGCGTGTCCGGCTTGACGAGGACCGGCAGGAGCTGACCGCCGAAACCCTGGACCAGCAGCATCGCGAGGACCGCGAGCGCAGAAAGCGGCAGCCCGAACACCACGACATACCGGGGATCCCGGTTGAAGGCCTGTCCGAGGCCGGGATAAAGAGCAGAAAGGACCGCGGCGATCGTGCGTCGCCGATCGGCCGGGCCCCGGCTGGGGCGGATGGCGCGAGCCTGCAAGGAGTCTCTCTCCGTAGGCCGGGGTACGGGTTACTCGGCGCGGGGAGTGTACCAAGCGTTATCCACAGTGATCGCCGTCGAGCCTTGGCCACGCTCGGGACCGGCAACCTACCGACGTCTGGGGCCGCGCCTGCCGACGCCTTGGGCCCGCAGCGCCTCCTGCCACGCCTGCGGCCCGCAGCGCCTCCTGCCACGCCTGCGGCCCGCCCTGGACCCTCGGCTACCATGGCCGGGTCGGGGCGTGGCGCAACGGTAGCGCACGTGCTTTGGGAGTACGAGGTTGCGGGTTCGAATCCCGCCGCCCCGACCAGCTTTCTGTCCTACGGTAGCCGCGTGCGGCCCGGCGTCCCCGAATCCCCCCTGCGCTCGGTCGTGCTCGTCGCTCTGCGGCTCGGGCTCACCGCCTTCGGTGGGCCGAGCGTCCACATCGCCATGCTGCGCGACGAGGTCGTGGAGCGCCGACGGTGGCTGAGCGAGCAGCGCTTCCTCGACCTCCTGGGAGCCACCAACTTGGTTCCCGGTCCGAATTCGACCGAGCTGGTCATGGAGGTGGGCGCGGAACGCGCCGGCTGGCGGGGCCTGGTCCTGTCGGGGATTGCGTTCATTGCGCCGGCCGCCGCCATCGCCACGGTCCTCGCCTGGGCATACGTCAGCTTCTCCGCAACTCCTGCCGTGGGGTGGCTGCTCTACGGTCTCAAGCCTGCCGTCATCGCCGTGATCCTCCAGGCGCTGCTTGCCCTCGCGCCGGCTGCGTTCCGTTCGCCGTTGCTCGCTTTGATTGGTGGGCTCGTGTGCGTCGGCTACCTGACCGGGATCAACGAGCTTCTGCTCCTGTTCGGCGGATCCGCCGCGGCCGTGGCTCTGTCGTTCGTGGCCGGCCGATACCAAAGGGGAAGCTCCGGCAGCCGGCCAACGAGGGGAGCAGGCACCGCGATGGGCATCGCTCTTGGTGCCGGCCCGTCAGTGTTGCTCTCATCGCCGACCGCATCGCTGGTCGCTGCAGCTACCGCGGCGCCCGCCGCCGTGATCACGCTCGGGGGCATCTTCCTCGTCTTCCTGGGCATCGGCGCCGTCATGTACGGCGGCGGGTACGTGCTCCTCGCCTTCCTGCAATCGGACCTCGTGGAGGAACGGGGCTGGCTGACGAGCGCGCAGCTGCTCGACGCGGTGGCCGTTGGGCAAGTGACGCCAGGCCCGCTCTTCACGACTGCCACGTTCGTGGGGTACCTGCTCGCCGGCCTGCCCGGGGCCTTGCTGGCAACCGTGGGCATCTTCCTGCCCGGCTTCCTTCTGGCCGGACTCGTTGTCCGGCTCGTCGCTCGCCTCCGCGAGAGCCCCCGAGTGCGCAGCTTCCTGGACGGCGTGAACGCGGCTGCGCTGGGTCTCATGGCCGCCGTGACGGTCGAGCTCGCGGGCGCGGCGCTGGTCGACGGCGCGACCCTGGCCATTGGCCTTGGCGCCGCACTGGTGCTCCTTCGCCTGCGACCGAATCCGGCCGCGGTGCTTGGCGCGGGGGCGCTGCTCGGCATGGCGTGGAAGTTCGCGACCGTCGGGGTGTGATCGGGGCCGACCGACCGTCAGGATCGCGACGATCGCCGGGGCGTGATCGGGGACGCCGCCTGGCCGAGATCCGGGCACGTGCCAGATTCTCGTGTCAGGTACGAATCGGTGTAGTACTAGACAGGCAGAAGTCAGCCGGCTGCATCACTCAGCAATCCCAGTGCTGAGTGACTCGGAATCGGGGTTACCAGACGTGATGGCCTCGCGATCCCCATGGCTACCACGGCGGTCTCCAGCGACCATCGCAACACTTCACCACGGCGAGCACCGTGGAGTGGAGGACGCGATGGGGCGAACGTCTGGCAGACGGAACCTGAGCAATGCCCAGCGGCTGGAGA
>JACDFU010000177.1 GCA_013815585.1 Chloroflexota bacterium | reverse complement strand
CGATCACGGCATCGACCGTGGAGCTGTGGGTGGCCGACGCGGGAGACGGCGTGGCGCCCGAGGACCTCCCGCACATCTTCGAGCCGTTCTACCGCGGCGATCGCTCCAGGTCACGGCGGCGCGGAGGCTCGGGCCTGGGCCTGACCATGGTGCGCGCGATCGTCCGGGCGCATGGCGGCCGGATCCGGGCCCAGACCCAGACCGAGTCAGGGGCGCGCTTCGTCATCACCCTCCCGACCGAATCGTCGACCGGCACGTCCGGAGACTCGTTCGCGGTCGTCGGCCAGGGAATCGCACAGGCTGCGTCCGGATCCGACCCCGCACCGCCGTAGACCGCAGTCGGATCAGCCTCAGGGGACGGCACCCTCGTTGATGCGCTGGACGAATGCGTCCACTGCCAGCTCGGTCCGGTCGAGCAACGGGCCCGGGAAGATCCCGACCAGGAGCACGGCAACCGACAGGACGACCCCGACCGCCAGCTCGCGAGGTCGCAGGTCCGGGAGGGGTGGCACCGTCCGCCGCTCCGGCCCGAGGAAGGTGCGCTCGAACATTGCCAGGAAGGCCATCGCACTGAGCACGACGCCGACCACGGCCATCAGCCCGAGGGCACCGTGCGCCCGGAACGCGCCGAGCATGATCAGGAGCTCGCCCGGAAAGCCGCTCGTGCCGGGCACGCCGATCGATGCCAGTCCGAGGATGAAGCACACGATCGCCAGGCGGGGCACCGATCGAGCGAGACCCGTCCCCAGCCCACCGGCATCGGTCGTGCCCATGCGTGCGTACAGGAATCCGCTCACCAGCAGGAGCCCCGTCGTGGCAAGGCCCAGGTTGACCATCAGGAGCAGGGCGCCCTGCACGCCCTGGGCGCTCATGGCGGAGATCCCGAGCGCTGCCAGGCCCACGTGGCTGATCCCGGCGAACGCGAGCATGCGGCGAATGTTCGTCTGGGCGATCGCGATCAGCGCCCCGTACAGCAACCCGAGCAGGCCCACCGCGGCCAGCGCCCAGGCGAACTCGCGGGCAGCGTCGGGGACGAGCGGCAGCCCCACCCGCAGGAACCCGTACAAGCCGACCTTGAAGCCCAGGAGGAACACGCCGAGCCCGGCCGGGCCATGCAACAGGGTCGATGGCAGCCATGAATGGAACGGCACGAGCGGCCCTTTCACCGCAAACGCGAACGCGAACAGACCGAGGACCACGAGCTGGAGGTCCATGCTCACTGGCACGGCGAGGAGGTCGATCACGTCGAACGAGTAGCGGCCGCCCGCGCTGCCGCCGGTGACCTGCTGGTGATTGATCCCGAGCAGGACGATCCCGATCAGCAGCGGCGCCGAGCCGACCAGCATGTACATGACGTAGCGGGCCGCCACCTCCTGCCGTTCGCGGCCGATCCCCGAGAGACGGATGAGGAGATAGGTCGGGACGAGCATCGCCTCCCAGAAGATGAAGAACAGCGCCAGATCGACGGCCACGAAAACTCCGACGATCGTGGCCTCGAGGACAAGCAGGGCGGACAGCGCCAGCGTCGTCATGGCCTGCAGGGCGCTCGAGGCGGACAACAGCACCGCGAGCGTCAGGAGGCAGACGATCGGGATGAACAGCACGCTGATCCCGTCGACCCCGACGTGATAGCCGATCCCGGCGCTCGGTACCCAGGCGACGCGCTCCGCGAGCTGCATGCCCGGAACCTCGGGACGGAAGAGGAGCACCAGAAGGACGCTCAGGCCGAGCTCCAGGGTCGCCAGAACGATGGCCGCTCGCCGTGCGAGGCCGGCCGGCAGCAGGAGCAGGATCAGGCCGCCGATCATCGGCAGGAACACGAGCAGGCTGAGAATCGGGAACCCAGCCTGATCGGCGGCGGCGGTCTCGGGCACCGTCACGGCGGCGCCTCCGGCTGCAGGGTCATGACTGCGTCGGCCGGCGTGCCGACAAAGGATCCGCGCTCGATCCGCTGTTCCAGGGCGCGCAGGGAGCCCCCGATGGTGCGGACGAACGGGGTGGTGTACAGGCCGATCCACAGGATCAGGACGATCAGCGGAACGGCGATCGCGATCTCCCGCGCGCGAAGATCGGGGATGTCGCGGAGGGACGGATTGGCCGGCCCCATGAATGCCCGCTGGAAGTAGCGGAGCATGTAGGCCGCGGTCAGGAACGTGCCCAGCCCCGCGACGAGCGCGATGAGCCAGTGGACCTCGAGGCCACCGAGCACCACGAGGTGCTCGCCGTTGAAGCCGTTGGTGCCCGGCAGGCCGATGCCCGAGATCGTGATGAGCAGGAACAACGCGGTCAGTGCCGGGACATGGTGGGAGAGCCCGCCCATCTGCTGAAGGTCTGGGCGGCCGATGCGGATGTGCAGGAAGCTTGCCAGGAAGAACAGGCCAGCGCCGGTGATTCCGAGGTTGATCATCTGCAGGAGCCCGCCCTGCAGGCCGGCGAAGTTCAGCGAGAACAGGCCGAGCATCACGACGCCCATGTGACTGAGGCTCGCGAAGGCCAGCATCCGGCGGAGGTCCGTCTGGGCCAGCGCGATGAGCGCCCCGTACACGATTCCGGCGCCGCCGAACGCGGCCATCAGCCAGAACCACTCTCGGGATGCCTCGGGCAGGAGCGGGATCACGAACCTGATGAAGCCGTACGTGCCGAGCTTGATCCCCACGAGGAACACGCTCGCCCCAACGATCGGGCCGTGCTCGAGCGCTTTGGGCAGCCAGGTGTGGAACGGAAACACGGGTGCCTTGATCGCGAACCCGAAGAACAGCGCAAAGAACGCGACGGTCTGGACGGCGAGCGGGACGGGCACGGTCAGGAGCTCGAGGAGGTCGAAGCTCGGGCCGCGCGGCGCATCGCCGAACGTCGCGTGGTTCCAGGCAAGGGTCAGGATCCCGCCCAGCATCAGGACCGCTCCGACGGACATCGCCATGACGTAGTGGC
Source organism: Chloroflexota bacterium (assembly GCA_013815585.1). GTDB lineage: Bacteria > Chloroflexota > Limnocylindria > Limnocylindrales > CSP1-4 > JACDFU01. The sequence goes on along the minus strand of JACDFU010000177.1, from coordinate 963 downwards.
GGCCGGCTTCGCGCTGCAACGGCCCGGTGCCCCAGCGGGTGATGAGCACGTAGCTCGGGATCATCTCGAGGACGAACACGAGCCAGAAGAGGAGCAGGTCGATCGAGATGAACGCGCCGATCATCGTCGCCTCGAAGGCGAGCATCGCGCTGACGTAGCCGCTCAGGTCTCCGGTCGCCGTCTTCTCGGCGTATCCGATCACGAGCAGCCCCAGCAATGCGGTGATGGGAAGGAACAGCACGCTCAGGCCATCAATGCCCACCACGTAGCCGAGTCCGAGCGCAGGGATCGACGGGCCGCGCTCGACAAACTGCATGTCCGGCACGTCCGGCACGAACAGCAGCAGCAGCACACCGGTCAAGGCCAACTCGATCACCGCGATCCACAGGCCCACCTGATACGCGAGGTGGCCGTTCCGGATGAGCCGGACCGCCAGCGCTCCGAGCGCAGGCAGCAGCAGCAGCACCGTCAGGAGCGGAAACCCCACCTGCTCGCTGGCCGAGATCTCGCCGAGGATCATGGGGCTGACAGGAGGATCGCCACGGTGCCGGCCAGCAGCAGCGACCCCGCGACCAGGGCACCGAACACGGCAGGGCGCGCGAGCGCCTCCTCCATCTCGAGCAGAGCGGGCTCGAACCTGGCGCCGGCCGAGCCGAGGGAGGTGGCCGTGCGCGTGATCAGCACCTCCTCGGCCCACGCCGCTCCGCGTCCACCGGCCACCGCCAGCCGGTTGACGAGGCCGAGTGCCGCCTCGCTGTCGTGCTCGATCCGCGCGGCGAGCCCGCCGAGCGACGTGATCAACCGGTCGAGGAGCCCCGGTGCCGCCTGGCTGTCGTGCTCGACCCGGGCGGCGACCCCGCCGAGCGACGTCGTCAACCGGTAGAGGAATCCGGGCGTCACCTCGCTGTCGTGCTCGACCCGGGCGGCGATTCCGCCGAGCGAATTCGTCAACCGGTTGAGGAA
>JACDFU010000088.1:7176-11886 GCA_013815585.1 Chloroflexota bacterium | reverse complement strand
GGCTCACACAAGCATCACTCGGTCGTCGCGCCGGAGTCGCACAGATGACGGTCAGTCGCTTGGAGCGCGGACACGGCGGCGGCCTGTCGCTCGACACATGGCAGCGGGTCGCGCTGGCACTAGGTCGACCGCTGCGGTTGGATTTGCCCCGAGACACGGCGGCTGAGCCGGAGGACGCTGGCCATCTGGCGATCCAGGAGCTCGTGCTGCGGCTGGGCAGGGCGGCAGGCTACAACGGTCGCTTCGAGCTGGCGACCCGGCCGGCAGAGTCGTGGCGCTCGGCCGACGTGGGCTTGCGGGACGACCGAAACGCAAGGCTCGTGCTGGTGGAGTGCTGGAACACCATGGGCAACGTCGGGGCAGCCGTGCGCTCGTTCCATCGCAAGCTCGCCGAGGCAGAGCAGTTTGCCGTGGCCATCGGATCCGGCCGCCCGCACGCCGTGCACGGGTGCTGGGTCGTCAGGGCGACGAGTGCCAACCGGGCACTCGTGGCGCGGTACCCCGAGGCGTTCGCTGGGTCGCTGCCGGGATCGTCGGCTGGTTGGGCGAGTGCGCTTGCTCGTGGGGAGGATCCGCCCGTCGAACCCGGCCTCGTCTGGTCCGACGTGAGAGCCACCAGGCTCGTCCCGTGGCGCCGGCGGCCAGAGCGCCGAGTCGTCCGACAGAAGGCTGTGCCTTGCTAGGCTAGGGCAAGAAGTGATGCTCGACCGCTGGCCGGGGAGGATTGGATGACTGACCGGCTGCTCCGCTCGGCCGTCGTCGGGGCGGGATTCGTGGGCCCGCATCACGTCGACGCCGTGCGGCGCGGTGGGTACGCCGCGGTGGTCGCCCTGGCAGGGTCCGACCAGGCGCGCACAGAGGCGCGGGCGCGGCAGCTGGGCGTGGCGGTTGGGACCGCGGACCTGGGAGCCCTGCTGGCCGACGCATCGATCGACGTCATCCACGTCTGCACGCCGAACGCGACGCACATGGAGATTGCCTCGCGTGCGCTGGAGGCGGGCAAGCACGTGGTCGTGGAGAAGCCCGTTGCTCCAACAGCGGGAGAGGCCAGGGAACTTGCCCACCTTGCCGCGGAGCGTGGTCGCCATGCAGCGGTCGCGTTCACTTACCGCGGCTACCCGATGATCCGCAGGGCGCGCGAGTTGGTCACGAGAGGCGAGATCGGGGAGATCAGGCTGGTGCTGGGCAGCTACCTCCAGGATTGGCTGCTGGAGGCCGCCGACTACAACTGGCGCCTCGAATCGAGCCTCGGCGGCGCGTCCCGGGCGGTGGCTGACATCGGCTCCCACTGGTTTGACACGACCGAGTTCGTGACCGGACGCCGCATTGAATCCGTCCTTGCGGACCTGTCCACCTTCATCCCACTTCGGCAGCGCCCGAAGGGTGGCGCCACGACATTCCAGGCTGGCGGCGCGGACACCGAGACTGTGCACATCGATACGGAAGATGCTGCCGGGATGCTGGTGCGCTTCGATGGCGGCGCTCGCGGCGTCTGCCTCGTCAGCCAGGTGAGCCCGGGTCGGAAAAACGACTTCCGCCTTGAGTTGTCGGGCAGCCGCCGGAGCCTGGCCTGGGCGCAGGAGGAGCCGAACACGCTCTGGCTGGGAGCGCGGTCTGATCGCTCGGCCGTGATTCCGCGCGAGCCCTGGGAGGGCGCCGAAGCCGAGCTCGGGACGCCCTCGCTCCCACCGGGCCATCCCGAGGGCTGGTCCGAAGCGCTGCGCGACCTTTTCCGGCCCTTCTATCGAGCCATCGCCGAAGGCGAGGCGCCCCCAAGTCCCGGCGAGTCAGCCGTCTACCCCACGCTCGACGATGGAACACGGGCGGTGGCCTTCGTGGAGGCCGTGCTCCAGAGCGCCCGCGAGGGTCGCTGGACCCCAGTCGAACAGCACTAAGGCGGACGCATGCTCGACCAGCTCCAGGCCTTCGCCGACAGCCCGTTCTTCCAGACCTATGGCCTGGTGGTCGTCCGGCTGTTGCTCATCGTCGTTCTCACCCTCGTCGCGCTGCGCCTTGGTGCGCTGGCGGTCCGCGGCGCCGTTCGGGCGCTCTTCGAGCGGGAGGCGAGCGAGGGGACTGCGCAGGAGCTGTCCGCGATCGAGATCGGGAAGCGCCGGGAAACCGTCGCCGCGCTCGGACAGGGTGTCGTCCGGGGATTCATTTTTGTGGTCGCCTTCCTCGTCGGGATGGAGACCCTCGGGCTCGATATCGGGCCGGCGATCGCTGGTCTGGGCATCGCGGGTCTGGCCCTCGGCCTGGGATCGCAGAGCCTGGTGCGCGACTACCTGGCCGGGACCTTCATCCTCGTCGAGAACCAGTACGGCAAGGGCGACGTCATCAGGATCGTCGACGTCACGGGCACGGTCGAGGACTTCACGCTCCGGCGGACTACCTTGCGCGACTTCGACGGTACGGTCCACACCGTGCCCAACGGCCTGATCGGCGTGTCCAGCAACCTCACCCGGCTGTGGGCGCGCGTCGACGTCGAGATCACGGTCGCGGCGGCCGATCTCGAGCGAGCGAGCCGGCTGGTGGACGAGATCGGCGCGGCCATGGCCGAGGATGCTGCCTGGAAGACGCGCGTCCTCGAGGCACCTCGAGTGGACCGCATCGCCGCCCTGACGGCAAGCGGCGTGACGCTCAAGATCCTGGGCTCCGTCCGGGCAGATGACCGCTGGGCCGCGGCCGGGGAGCTACGTCGCCGGATCCTGGCCGCCTTCTCCGCCAACGAGGTCTCCCTCGCGGACTAGGCAGCGGCTCCCTAGGAGCCGGCCAGCCGCTCGGGGTGGGTGAGAAGCACCGCGAGTGCCACTGCCTGGGCCATCGCCGCAAACCAAGTAGCACCAGAACGGCTCGCCCGCCAAGCACGCCGGATATGCCGCCCGTGGCTCTACGGACCGGCGTGCTGGTTGGGCCATGCAGCCGGTGACTGAGACGGCCGGTCTGGGCCGACAAAGGCCATTGGAGCACGCTGCGGACGAGCGTGAACCGGGCCGCGTCGGGTCGAACGCGGGGCCGGGGGGTCGGTAGAGTCAGCCGGCGCATGAACACGTCCGCTCGGCGTACTGGGTGCCGATCGAGGTTCAGAGGCTCGAGCCGTTCGTCGTGGTGCTACCCTCCGGGGGCGGAGGGTGCGTGATGGACCTGGTCAATCCCGTCGTCCGGCGCCTGCTGATTGACGCGAGCGAGGACCCGGACGCGTTCTGGGCGCGAGCCGCCACAGAGATCGCCTGGTCGCGGCCATGGGAGAAGGTCTTCGAGCACGATCCCCCGACGTTCCGCTGGTTCGTCGGCGGCGAGACCAACCTCGCCTGGAACGCCCTCGACCGGCACGTGATTGCCGGCCGCGGCGGTCAGGCCGCGCTCGTCGCGCTCAACGAGCGCGGCGAGCAGCGCGTCATGACGTATGCGCAGCTTCGGCGGGAGGTCCAGCGCGCGGGGGCAGCGCTCCGCGCGCTGGGCCTGGGGCGCGGAGACCGGGTCACGATCTACATGCCGACCTGTGCCGAGGCGATCATCGCCATGCTGGCCACGGTCCGGATCGGCGCGATTCACTCGGTCGTCTTCGCTGGCTTCGGGGCCGGCGCACTGGGCGACCGCATCGCAGCGAGTGGCTCGCGCGTGGTGCTCACCGCTGACGTGACCTACCGCAAGGGCAAGGCCGTCGCGTTGAAGCCCATCGTCGACGAGGCCGTCGCCGCATCGGGCGGGTCGGTCGAGCGGGTCGTCATGTTGAGGCGGTCAGGCCAAGGTGCGGATCCTGGCGCCACCACAGATCGCGACCTCGACTGGCAGGACTTCCTCCGAGCGGGCGAGGGCCACGACGACGGGCACGTCCCGATGGAGGCGAACGAGCCGGCGTTCATCCTGGCGACCTCGGGTACGACCGCCAAGCCGAAGCTGGCGGTTCACACGCATGGCGGCTACCAGGTCTGGATCCACTCGCAGGGGCGTTGGTGTTTTGGCTTGCGGCCGAGCGACGTCTGGTGGTCGACATCGGACATCGGATGGATCGTCGGCCACAGCTACATCGTCTACGCGCCCCTGATTGCGGGAGCCACGACGATCGCCTACGAGGGCGCGCTGGACCATCCCGACGCAGCCACTCCCTGGCGCATCGTCGAGGACTTCGGGGTCACCGGCCTGTTCACCTCGCCGACGGCGGCCCGCCTCTTCATGCGCCACGGGACCGACCCAATCGAGCGCCACAATCTCTCCTCCCTGGAGCGCGTCTTCTGCGCCGGGGAGGTGCTCAACGCCCCCGCCTGGGAGTGGCTGCAGCGCTCCGCGCTGCGTGATCGCGTGCCGGTCATCGACCACATGTGGCAAACCGAGACCGGCGGCCCGGTCTTTGGGAACCCCTACGGGGTTGCCATGCTGCCGATCAAGCCCGGCTCCGCGGGGATTCCGCTTCCCGGCGTCGATTGCGAGGTCGTCACGCCTGAAGGTGAGGCGTGTGCGCCGGGAGACAAGGGAATCATGGTGATCAGGCAGCCGTTTCCCGGCCTGATCGCGTCGCTGTGGGGTGAGCCTGAGCGCTACGCGGCGGATTACTGGTCGCGCGTCCCAGGCGCCTACTGGACTGGGGACTCAGCGCACATCGACGACGACGGCTACGTCTGGTTCGCCGGCCGCGCCGACGAGATCATCAAGATCGCCGGCCACCGGATCGGCACGATCGAGGTCGAAACCGCGCTCCTGGAGCACCCC
>JACDFU010000088.1:0-7166 GCA_013815585.1 Chloroflexota bacterium | reverse complement strand
GGCCGAGGCGGGCGTCACCGGACGGCCGGACGAGCTCCGTGGGGAGTCGATCTCCGCCTTCGTCGTGCTTCGGCAGGGCCACGAGCCATCCGACGAGCTCCGCGCGGAGCTCATCCAGTCGGCACGGCGAAGCCTGGGCCCGGTCTCGGTGATCAGCGACATCAACTTCGTGCAGATGCTTCCCAAGACGCGCAGCGGCAAGATCATGCGGCGGGTCCTCAAGGCTGTGGTGCTCGGGCAGGACCCGGGCGATGTGACCACGATCGAAGATGAGGGTTCCGTCGAGGAGGCACGCGAGGCCTGGGCCGAGATGCGAGCCTCCCTGGGCGAGGCGACGCCGGTAGGAGCGCTCGACGGCCGTTAGGCGCCCCGACGGCGGGCCCCCAGAAGGAGCGCTGCCCGACGTCACGGCGGTCGTCTTCGACCTGTACGGAACCCTGCTCGACGTCACGTCCCTGGTGGAGCGCTGCGAACGCATCGTGCCCCACGTTTCCGCCAGAGACCTCGTCGAACTTTGGCGCCGGAAGCAGCTCGAGTACACCTGGCTGCGCTCGGTCATGGGCCGTTACGTCGACTTCTGGGCGGTCACGACAGAGGCTCTGGAGCACGCCGCCGGTCGGCTTGGAGCCAGGCTCGACGCCCCCGCGCAGTCCCGACTCATGGAGGGCTGGCTGCTGCTTGAGCCCTATCCCGAGGTCCGCATGGCGCTCGACCGCCTAGACCGCCTCGTTCCGTCGATCCCGCTCGCTGTGCTCTCGAACGGAAGCCCGCAGATGCTCGAGCAAGTGCTGGAGCACACGCGGCTACGCTCCCGCTTTCGCCACGTGCTCTCTGTCGACGAGGTTCGCATCTACAAACCCTCGCCGCGTGTCTACGCGCTCGCCGAGCGCCACCTCGGGCTGGCTCGTTCGAGCATCCTGTTCGTGTCGGCGAATGGCTGGGACGTGGCGGGGGCTGGCGCGTTCGGGTTTTCCGTCGCCTGGGTCAATCGATCCGGCGTCCCTGCCGAGGCCCTTCCGGGCGCACCCGCCCTCGTCGTCGACGACCTCGAGGCGCTCGCCGATGCCCTGGAGCAGCAGCGATCGCCCCCCGGTTGACAGGCCATCGGATGATCTAGGTCGACGCTCGCCCGGATGCCCACCCGGGCGTGAGCGCGAGCACTGACCCGGCGACAGGCCTGTCGACCCCGGCGGGCACGTCGCTCCAGAGGAGGAGGGAACGACGGTGGCGACCACCACGGCGAACGGTCCCGCGGAAAAAGAGGAATACAGGTTCAAGCTGCCCTTCGTCATCGGCGCCTCTGCCGCCGGCACGACGATCGAGTGGTACGACTTCTACCTCTACGGGGTGCTGGCGGCGTTCTTCTCGACACAGTTCTTCCCGGCGGAGCTTGGCGCGACCGGACAGCTGCTCTCCTCGCTCGCGACGTTCGGCGCGGGCTTCGCCGTCCGGCCTTTCGGCGCCGCCGTCTTCGGGCGGATCGGCGACATCATCGGCCGCAAGTTCACCTTCCTCGTGACCATCACGCTCATGGGGCTCTCGACGGCCGCCGTCGGTCTGCTGCCGACCTACGAGCAGATCGGCCTCCTCGCTCCGATCATCCTGGTCAGCCTCCGGCTCCTGCAGGGCCTCGCGCTCGGCGGCGAGTACGGCGGTGCTGCCATCTACGTAGCGGAGCACTCCTCTGACGCGAAGCGCGGCGCGAACACGAGCTGGATTCAGACGACGGCCACCGTGGGGCTGCTGATGGCCCTCGCCGTCATCGCCATCTTCCGGGTCGGCATGGGTGACGCCGCGTTCCGCGAGTACGGCTGGCGCATCCCGTTCCTGCTGTCCGCGCTCCTGGTCGCCCTCGCCCTGTACGTCCGGCTTCGGCTGCAGGAAACGCCGCTCTTCACCCGGCTGAAGGATGCCGGCAAGTCCTCGACCTCGCCCTGGCGGGAGAGCTTCGGTGATCCGGCCAATCGCAAGCTGATCATTCTGGCGCTGCTGGGCATGACGGCCGGTCAGGCGGTGGTCTGGTATCAGGGCCAGTTCCAGGCCCTGTTCTTCATGCAGAACATCCTGGGGATCTCCTATCTCAACTCCTACCTCATCGTCGGGACCGCCATCGTCCTGGCCACGCCCTTCTTTCTGTTCTGGGGGCGGCTGTCGGACCAGATCGGTCGCAAGAAGATCATCCTGGCCGGCTGCCTCATCGCAGCGATCACCTACTTCCCGATCTACAACCTCATGTTCCAGTTCGCGGGTCCGGTCCTCAACGACAAGACGAACCCCGCGATCACGTCCACGTATATCTCGGCCAACCCGAACATCCCGGTGCTCATCGCGCTTGTGTTCGTCCAGGTCTTCTACGTCACCATGGTGTACGGCCCGATCGCCGCATTCCTCGTCGAGTTCTTCCCTGCCCGGATCCGCTACACGTCGCTCTCGATCCCGTATCACATCGGGAACGGCTGGTTTGGCGGCTTCCTGCCGCTCATTGCCGCGGCGCTCTTCACCGCGACGGGCAACATCTACGCTGGCCTGATCTACCCGATCATCGTCGCGCTGATGACCGTGGTGATCGGCGGCCTCTATATCCGTGAGTCGAGGCACGTGAAGATCTGGGACGAGGTCGGCGGCGAGCGCCCGCCGGCGGAGATGCAGGCGGCCGCTCCGACGGGAGGAAGCCTCTCGGGGTGAGGGCCGGCGGCCCTACAATCGGGCTATCCGAGCTGCCCAGGAGGTGCCGCCGTGGCGGTCGAACCGCTCCCCGAGATCGAAGCACGTTTCAGCGAAGGGCAGGTCTTTCCTCCCGACCCGGCCTTCGCGGCGCAGGCGAACGCGAAGCAGGAACTCTATGAAGAGGCGGAGCGCGATTTCGAGGGCTTCTGGGCCCGGTTGGCTCGCGAGCGCCTCGACTGGAGCAAGCCCTTCGATACCACGCTCGAGTGGGAGCTCCCGTTTGCGAAGTGGTTCGTCGGCGGTGAGCTGAACGTCGCCTACAACTGCGTCGACAGGCATGTCAAGGCTGGCCTGGGCGACAAGGTCGCCTACCACTGGATCGGCGAGCCCGGCGACACCCGCACGATCACCTACGCCGACCTTCAGCGGGAGGTCGCCAAGGCGGCCAACGCCCTGAAGGAGCTTGGTGTCCAGCGGGGCGACCGGGTGGCCATCTACATGCCGATGGTCCCGGAGCTGCCGATCGCCATGCTGGCCTGTGCTCGCCTTGGCGCCGCGCACACGGTGGTCTTCGGCGGCTTCAGCGCGGAGGCGCTGGCAGGGCGCATCGAGGACGCCCAGGCGACGCTGCTGATCACGGCCGACGGCGGTTGGAGGCGCGGCGCAGAGCTGCGGCTCAAGCCAGCCGCCGATGAGGCCCTGGACCGCTCCCCGTCGGTCGAGAACGTGCTGGTCGTTCGCCGGCTCGGCGGTGATACGCCAATGCGGGCAGGCCGCGATCACTGGTGGCACGAGCTCGTGGACCGTCAATCGGAGGACTGCCCACCCGTCCCAGTCGACTCCGAGGAGATGCTCTACCTGCTCTACACCTCCGGCACGACGGCCAGACCGAAAGGGATCGTTCACACGAGCGCGGGCTACCTGCTCGGCACCAGCTTCACCCACGAGATGATCTTCGACGTCAAGCCCGACGACGTGTACTGGTGCGCCGCCGACATCGGCTGGGTGACTGGGCATTCCTACATCGTCTACGGCCCTCTCGCGAACGCCACGACCGGCGTGATGTACGAGGGTGCGCCCGATACCCCTGCCTGGGATCGCTGGTGGCAGATCATCGAGGACTACAAGGTCAGCATCCTGTACTGCGCGCCGACCGCCATCCGGGCGTTCATGAAGCAGGGCGAGAGCTGGCCCCAGAAGCACGACCTCAGCTCAATGCGGGTCCTTGGCTCGGTCGGTGAGCCGATCAACCCGGAGGCCTGGCTCTGGTACCAGGAGCACATCGGCGGGGGCCGGACGCCGGTCGTGGACACCTGGTGGCAGACCGAAACGGGGATGATCCTGATCTCGCCGCTGCCCGGTGTCACGACGACCAAGCCCGGCAGCGCAACCTTCCCCTTCCCGGGGATCGAGGCAGACGTAGTCGACGGCGAGGGACACTCCGTCCCGCTGGGCGGCGGCGGCTACCTCGTGCTGAAGCGGCCCTGGCCGGCCATGCTGCGCGGCATCTATGGGGATCCCGAGCGCTACAAGGAGACCTACTGGAGCCGCTTCCCGGGGATGTACTTCGCGGGGGACGGTGCCAAGCGCGACGAGGGGGGCTACTACTGGCTGCTCGGCCGGGTCGACGACGTCATGAACGTATCGGGCCACCGGATCAGCACGATCGAGGTCGAGTCGGCGCTCGTCGATCACAAGTCGGTGGCTGAGGCTGCCGTGGTCGGCAAGAACGACCCGGTCACGGGGCAGGCGATCTTTGCCTTCGTCACGCTCAAGGCCGGAATCGAGGGAAGCGACGAGCTGGGGCGGGAGCTCCGCCAGCACGTCACGACGGTGATCGGTCCGATGTGCCGGCCGAAGTTCCTCATGTTCAGCCCCGACCTCCCGAAGACCCGATCAGGCAAGATCATGCGTCGGCTGCTCCGTGACATCGCAGAGGGCCGTGCGCTCGGCGATACCACCACCCTCGCAGACGAGACCGTCGTCGACACGATCCGAGCCAATACGGGTTCCGCGGAAGAGTAGCGCCGCGCATGCCTTTCAATTTCCTCAGGCGACGTCGCCGCGACGCCGCGGCGGACGCGGCGGACGCGGCGGCTGGCGGCTACTCGTTCGAGGGGCTGACCGAGGAATGGCGGTTGGCGGGGTATCTCGTCATCGAGAGCCCGGTGCGGGAGGCGCTCAACAAGCGCGAGGCGCTCAAGCTGCGGGGGATGCTCTGGGGCGCGATCGACGGCACTGATCCCCTGGGTCCAGCGTCGGGACTCAAGACCGTCGATCCTTATGACCTGATCGTCATCGCTGCGGGTGCCGGCGCGGCCGACATCCTTGACACCAACCAGAAGCAGGCACTGCGCGTGCACCGGGTCCCGTACCAGGTCCGTCTCGATTGCAACCCGTTCCAGATCGTGGGCACGGTCCACCTGCCGCCCGGCAGTCCGCCGGAGAGCCTGCTCGACCGCCACAGCGAGCTGTTCCTGGCAGTCACGGACGCGGGAGCCTACCTCAACGACCACCTGTTGCTGGGCCCGGACGTCCTCCTCGTGAACCGGAGCTATCTACGCGGCGTGAAGCAGATCGAGTCAGCAGGTGACGAGGTGCTGGAGGCGGAGGCAGAGGGGGAGCAACGGCCGGAGGAGGCATCGCCGCCCAGCGGTTAACGGGCGCCTACAGTTTCCCGTGGCCGGGAGAACATCCGGAAGACACCCTTCTCCTGGCTCGGAACGGGCGTCGGGCGGTCGAGCAGGCGATCGGCGAGGTCCTCGAAGTCGGCGGTGACTTTCTCCTTGGGGAACTTCTCGACGACCGTCAGGCCTTCGTTGGCGGCGCGCACGAAGAGGAAGCCGCCGGAACGGATCTTGCCGATCGCCTTGCGCCCGATCGTGCTCTCCATGTCGGCCACGCTGACGCCGCTGTTGACCCGGTTGACCACGAGGGCCAGCTTTTCGGGAAAGCCAAGCTCATGTGAAAGCTCGACGAACTGGACCGCGGCCCGGATGGCCGGTACGTCCGGGGTGACGGGTACCAGGATCCGATCGCTGCGCTCGAAGATTGCCTTGTTGAGTGCGCCGTAGTCGGGGTGCAGATCGACGACGATGACGTCGAAGCCAACCCTGGAAGCGGCGAGGGCGGCCCCCAGCCGCTCTGGCGCGATGTCTTCCCGTTGCAGTGGGCTGCTGGCAAGGACGACGACCCTGAGCCCGTTTTCATGGGCGGCCGCCATGGAGCCCAGGCCGGCCCCGTCGAGCTCTTCGGGTTCCTCTTCCCAGGTGTCAGCCACGCTTTGCACGCGATCGAGGCCAAGCGAGGTGGCGATGTGACCGGTGACGGTATCGGCGTCGACGAGCATGACGCGCAGGTTCCTCGTGACCTGGAGCGTCGCCGCCAGGTTGAGGGCAACCGTCGTCTTGCCCACGCCGCCCTTGGGGTTGAAGATCGTGACGACGGTCGCCCGGCGGCCCCAATCGCCGGTCTCGATCGGACCGTTCTGGAGCACCTGGCCACTCCCATCGTCGACGGTCTGTGCGCGGATCAACATCGCCTCGACCCGCCAGCGGAGCGATTCCGCGGAAAACGGCCTCGTGAAGTACTCGACGTCGTCGCCGCCGGCAGCTTCTCCGCGCTCCAGCCGCTCGAATGAGCGCGGCGAGATCACCATGAGGCTCGGGATGTTGCGCTTGCCCTCGTGCAGCAGGCGCTGAATCTCGACAGATCGGTCGATGTCCGACTCCCCGTCGACGATCGCCAGTCCCACGTCGGCACCGTTGTCGAGAATTTCTTCGACCTCGACAGGCAGCTCGGCACTGTGGACCGTGAGGCCGGCAATCGCCAGCTCGTGGGCGACAGCGGCCGCTTCGTCTCGGGGCAGAGCGCAGATGATGGTGGGGCGGGCCATGTGATTCCTTCTCTTGCTACGGGCGGGCTTGAGCGGGACTCAGGCCTCCGCCTCGGGGTCGCGGGCGGTCACGTTGAGCGTGTCGTCGGTTGCCTTCACCACGCGGGCCCCGAACCCGGGCAGCGTCGGAACGACGTCGCGGAGGGCAAGGCCAGGCTCGTGGGTGGTGCTGAAGACGAACTCGCTCTCCGGCCCAGAGCTGACGGCGACGGTCTCGACGCCTGGAGTTCGCCCAAGGTGCCGCTTGAACGACGCGATTGATGCGACGCTGACCAGCCCGACTACGACGACTTGCGTAGTGGCCGGGGGTGCCGCGGCCGGCTGCGTCGGCGCGCTGGGCTGAGGCTCCGTCGGCGCGCTGGGCTGAGGCTCCGTCGGCGCGCTGGGCTGAGGCTCCGTCGGCTGCGCGGCGGTAGAGCGGCCGTTGGCGGGGTTCTCGGAGGAGGGTACGAGTCCCGCCAACCGCCCCGCTAGGGAGGATTCGCTGAACAGTCGGCCCTTAACTGACGTCTGTGGGTTCTCGCGGGCCGCATCAGTGGCGGTATCGGCTGCGACATCGGCGGCAAGCCCGGCGGACGTGTCCGCGGCGCTCTCGGCAGCGGCC
>JACDFU010000087.1 GCA_013815585.1 Chloroflexota bacterium | reverse complement strand
CCCGGACACCGTGGGCTATGCGATCCCGGCCGAGTTCGGCCGGCTCGTCGACCAGGTGGTTGTCCGGGTCGGGTCGGGCGCGGTTGTCAGCGTCCACTGCCACAACGACCTGGGCCTCGCCACGGCGAACACCCTGGCGGCCGTCCAGGCTGGGGCCCGCCAGGTGGAGGTGACGATCAACGGCCTGGGCGAGCGGGCCGGCAACGCGTCGCTGGAGGAGGTGGTCATGGCGCTGCGCACGCGTCCCACCCAGTTCCCGGAGCTGGTAAGCCGCGTGGCTACGGAGCAGATCACCGCGGCCAGCCGGCTGGTGAGCTACCTGACGGGGTTCGTCGTCCAGCCCAACAAGGCCGTCGTTGGGGGCAATGCGTTCGCCCACGAGTCGGGCATCCACCAGGACGGCGTCATCAAGAACCCGCTGACGTACGAGATCATGACCCCGCAGTCGGTCGGCCTCTCGGGCAGCACCATCTCGATTGGCAAGCTCTCTGGCCGGCGCGGCCTGCAGGGCAAGCTCCGGGAGCTCGGCCACGATGTCGTGGGCGCGGCACTCGATGCCATCTACCGTGAGGCCATCGCCCTGGCGGACGCCAAGAAGGAGATTACGGACGCAGATCTCCTTGCACTCGTCGAACAGCAGGCCGCGGAGAGCCCCGAGCCGGCCGCTCGGCGGGTCGTGCTGGAGGGGTGGAGCGTCACCTCCAGCCACGGCGGGCGCTCGCAGGGCAACGTCTCGCTGCTCGTCTCGGGCCGGGCCCAGAGCGCCGAGGCCTCGGGGAACGGCCCGGTCGATGCGCTGTTCGGGGCCGTCGACGAGGCGGTCGAGCCGGTCCTCGGGTGGCGGCCGGTACTCACCGAGTACGAGATCCGTGCAGTGACCGCCGGCGAGGATGCCCAGGGGCAGGTGCTCGTGCGCTGCCGCCGGTCCTCCGACGCTGAGCTCACCGTCGCCACCGGACACGGCCTCTCGACGAACATCATCGAGGCCTCGCTCGAGGGCTATCTCGCCGCACTCAACAAGCTTGTGGCCACGGAACCGGGCGCCACGGCGAGTGGCCGGGCCGTGGCCTCCGCCGGCACGGTGGAGCGTCTCCCGTGACCGTGGAGCGGTATCGCATCGCAGCGATCCCCGGTGACGGCGTCGGTCCGGAGGTGCTCGATGCGGGGCGGCGCGTCCTGGATGCCGTCGGCGGACGGGCGGGCTTCGCGATCCAGTGGCAGGAGATCGTAGCGGGCGGGGCGGGGATCGATGCCTACGGCGCCGCGATCCGCGAGGAAGACGTGACGGTCTGCGCCGAGGCAGATGCCGTCTACCTCGGCGCGGTCGGCGGTCCGAAGTGGGATGACCCCGACGCGTCGGTCAGGCCCGAGCAGGCGCTCTTCGTCCTGCGCGGCGGCCTGGACCTGTACGCCAATCTCCGACCGGTCTCGGTCGAGCCCTCGCTCGTCCGCTCGTCACCCCTACGGCCGGAGCTCCTCGAGGGGGTAGACATCGTCATCGTCCGCGAGCTCACCGGCGGTCTTTACTTCGGGCAGCGCCAGGAGGGCAGCCAGGAACGCGGCGCCCGCGCCGCCCATGACACCCTGCCGTACACCGAGCAGCAGATCGAGCGGGTGGTGCGAGCCGCCTTCGAGCTGGCGAGGGGCCGGCGCCGGCAGCTGACGAGCGTCGACAAGGCGAATGTGTTGGCGACGAGCCGGCTCTGGCGAAAGATCGTGGAGGAGGTCGCAACCGACTTCCCGGGCGTAACCTTCGAGCACCGCCTCGTGGACGCCGCCGCCATGATGCTCATCAAGCGGCCCGCCTCCTTCGACGTGATCGTGACGGAGAACGTTTTCGGCGACATCCTCTCCGACGAGGCCTCCGTGCTGGCCGGCTCGCTCGGCATGCTGCCCTCGGCCTCCCTGGGGACGCGTCGGACGGCCCACGGCACCTTTGGCCTGTACGAGCCAATCCACGGCTCCGCGCCCCACCTCGCTGGCCAGGATCGCGCCAACCCGATCGGCACGATCCTCTCGGGGGCCATGCTGCTTCGCTGGTCGCTGGGCCGGGAGGCGGAGGCGGCCGCAATCGAGGGGGCGGTCCGCCGCGCGCTCGAGGACGGCCTGCGCACGTCCGACCTGGCGCGCGACGACCCTCGCTCAGAGGGCGGCGAGCTCCAGGTCGTGGGAACCCGCGCCTTCGCCGAGGCGGTCGTCCACCGGCTCACGTTCGAGCCGCCGAGGCACCCAACCGCTGCGCCGCAACCCGAAGCGGAGGCCATCAGATGAGCGGGGACGGCGCTGGGCCGGATCGCCCGGTCCTGCTCTACGACACCACCCTTCGCGACGGCACGCAGCGCGAGGGACTGGTGCTTTCGCTGGCCGACAAGCTGAAGATCGCGCGGCGCCTGGACGAGGCCGGATTCCCCTACATCGAGGGCGGCTGGCCCGGTTCCAACCCGAAGGACCAGGATTTCTTCGCAGCCGCCCGATCCATGACCTGGCAGAACGCCCGCCTGGCTGCCTTTGGCGCGACCCGGCACCGCTCCAACCGTCCGGAGACCGATGCCAACCTCCAGGCGCTCGTTGCCGCGGAGACGCCGGTCATCACGATCTTCGGCAAGAGCTGGCTGCTGCACGTCACCGACGTGCTCAACGCCACCGCCGATGAGAACCTGGCCATGGTCGCAGACTCGGTCGGATATTGCCGCCAGGGCGGTCGTGAGGTGGTTTACGACGCGGAGCACTTCTTCGACGGCTACAAGTCGGACCAGGAGTACGCGCTGGCCACGCTTCGTGCGGCTCATGACGCCGGCGCGACCACGCTCGTGCTGTGTGACACCAACGGGGGCTGCATCACCGACGAGGTGCGAACGATCGTCTCCGACGTCATGGCTACCCTCGACCTCGACACGACCTGGGGGATCCATGTCCACGACGATGCGGGGCTGGCGGTGGCCAACTCCCTCGCCGCTGTGCAGGCTGGGGTCCGCCACGTGCAGGGGACGATCAACGGCTACGGCGAGCGCTGTGGCAACGCCAACATCGTCACGATCTGGGCGGACCTGGCGCTGAAGCTGGGCCTGGAAACCGTACCCCCGGGTAGAGACCTGAGCGGCCTGGCCGAGCTTTCGCGCTACGTGGCGGAGGTCGCCAACCTTCCGCCCGATGCGCACCAGCCGTATGTCGGGGCTAGCGCCTTCGCGCACAAGGGGGGCGTGCACGGTGCGGCCACGGCGCGTGTCCAGCACAGCTACCAGCACGTGGATCCGGCGCTGGTGGGCAACCAGACCCGCCTGGTGGTCAGCGAGCTCGGGGGCCGGGTGAATACCCAGTGGCGGGCCGAGCAGCTCGGCCACCAGCTCGAGGGAGTGGTCGATCCGCGGACGCTCAGCCAGTTGATCAAGCAGCTCGAGTCCGAGGGCGCCAGCTTCGAGGGCGCCGAGGCCTCTTTCGAGCTCCTGATCCGGCGCCACCAGCCCGGCTACCGGCCGCCGTTCCAGTTGATCGACTTCACGGTTCTGGTCGAGCAGCGCGGCGACCGCGATGGGCGGCGAGGGGAGGAGCTGCGGGCGGAGGCGACCGTGAAGGTGGAGGTCGAGGGCGAGGTACTGCACACCGCCTCCGACGGGAACGGGCCCGTCAACGCGCTCGACCAGGCGCTGCGCAAGGCGCTCCGGGCGTTTTACCCGATGCTCGACGGCGTTCACCTGGTGGACTACAAGGTGCGCATCCTCGACGGGGACGCGGCCACCGCTGCTCGAACCAGGGTGCTGATCGAGTCCAGCAGCGAGTCCGGGGCGTGGTCGACGGTCGGCTCGGACACGAACATCATCGCGGCGTCCTGGAAGGCCCTTGGCGACTCGCTCGAGTACGCCATCTGGAAATCGAGCGCGGAGCTTCGGCGTCGCGACGAACGTCATTTCACGACGCGTCCCACTGCGGACGCGGCGTCCCCAGCAGGAGCATCGTCATGAGCACCCCTGGTGGATCGGCCGACTCCGACCCCGTCGTCGATCAGCGCATTCACCTTGCGCGCTGGACCTGCACGTCGGGGTCGAACACAAACAGCCGCGGAGCCGTCATCGTGGAGAGCGGCGACCACCGGTGGGAGGCGTCGGCGGAGGGCAACGGACCGGTCGATGCGCTTTACCGCGCGGTGGACCGCGCTCTCGGGGACGTTCTCACCGGCCATCCGCGGCTCATCGCCTACGATGTGCACGCCCTGGCCGAGGGCCCTGATTCGGTGGGCGCCGTCACCGTCAGGATCGCGCCGCCTTCGGCAGCTGCGGGACGACGCGGTACGGGCAGCTACACCGGCACCAGCCAGAGCCCGAACATCATCGCCGCGTCGCTCGAGGCCTACATCGAGGCGATCAATCAGCTGCTCGCAGAGGAGCATTGGGCGGGTGCGACCGCCGCCGCGGGCAACCAGCGCAAGGCACGGCCACTGCAGGACTCGGCACCGAAGACCGACTTCGACAAGGAAGAGGCGGCCCGCCAGGACGTGACGGCCTGGTTCGAGCGCTAGGGCGCAAGACTCGCGCTCTCGCGGCTCCTTCGGCTGGCGGTCAGGCCGGCGAGGCGATCGAGAGGCCGGCCAGTTCGGCGGCTTCCATCATGCGGACGTCGTACGTCGCCAGGGAGGACAGCTCATCACCGAGCGAGATCGCCGTGGCCAGATGGATCGCGTCGAGCGTTCGGAGCCGAGTGGGCGGAAGCTTGGACGCGAGATCCAGAATGGCGTCATCCACCGCAATCAGGTCGACCTGGGCGAGCAGCGTCCGGGCGCGCATCACCGCCGGCGAACCATGCTGATGGACCGCCCTTACGAGCTCCGCCCGCAACAAGGCGCTCGAAACGGGCGACACCGCATCTTCCAGCCAGCGCTGCAGGGCCACGGACTCGCGCTCGTGGATCACCAGCTTGACGACGGCCGAGGTGTCCAGGTACGTGGTGGCCAGCGTCAGCCGAGGCGCTCCTCGCGCATCGCCTCGAGCATGGTGGATGGCAGGGGTACGCCCCGCTTCGGTGCAAGCGGGGGGCCAAGGGAAGCCAGCGTTTCCAGGAGCTGACCTCCGCCAGGGCGGAGGCGCCCTTCCTCGATCAGACGATCGCGAACCGACGACGAGCCCCGGGGCATCAGTCTGGCTACCGGGCGGCCGCGAAGCGTCACCTCGATGATCTCGCCCCGCTCCGCCCGCTTCACATAGGCGCTGGCGTTCTGCCTCAACTCCCGTAGGCCGATCCGATTCATGTGCGACACGATAGCACCTCCAGGGCATCGCGCTCGATCGCCGGGCACCCGGACGGCCGGTGTTCTAGGCTCGTGGCCGCACATCAGGCCGGAGAAGGAGAGCTGTGGACCAGGCGTTTCGTAAAGCGATGGCGGCCGGTTATTCACTCGGCGAACCCTCGATCGTCATCGGCGGACCGATGCATGACGGTCAGGTTGCCTCGGACGTCCGCGTGCAGCTGGCGCTCTCCATGGTCAGCCGCCACGGATTGATCGCTGGCGCCACGGGCACGGGCAAGACCAAGACGCTCCAGGTCCTGGCCGGGCAGCTCTCGGCCGCAGGCGTGCCGGTCTTCGCGGCTGACGTCAAGACGGACCTGTCAGGGATCGCTCAACCTGGCGATGCAGCCGACGAGCGAGTCAGACAGCGCGCAGCGAGCCTGGCCTGGACATTCGAGCCGCGCGGTCATCCGACCGAGCTGCTCTCGCTGACCGGTGCGCTGGGCACGCAGGTGCGGGCGAGCGTCCATTCCTTTGGCCCGCTGCTGCTGGGCAAGGTCCTCGACCTCAATGAGACCCAGACCTCGATCCTCGGCCTGGTATTCAAGTACTGCGACGACAACGACCTGCCCCTGCTCGACCTGGCGGACCTGCGCACGACGCTCCGCTTCCTGAGCTCGGAGGAAGGCAAGCCGGTGCTCGAGGAGTACGGCGGCATGTCCAAGGCGTCGGTGGGCGTCCTCGTGCGGGCGATCACGATGCTCGAGCAGGATGGCTCCGACATCTTCTTCGGCGAGCCGGAGTTCGACGTCGCCGACCTGATGCGCACCAGTGCCGATGGCCGGGCGATCGTCAGCCTGCTCGAGATCAGCGACGTCATGGAACGGCCACGGCTCGTGAGCACGTTCATGCTGTGGCTGCTGGCACAGCTCTATGCGACGCTGCCGGAGGCGGGCGACCTGCCGAAGCCGAAGCTGTGTTTCTTCTTCGACGAGGCGCACCTCCTGTTCGACGATGCCTCCGAGGCTCTCATGGAGCAGGTGGAGCGGACAGTCCGACTCATCCGATCGAAGGGCGTCGGCGTCTACTTCGTGACCCATGCCCCTACCGACGTGCCCTCCGAGGTGCTCTCGCAGCTCAGCAACCGCGTGCAGCACGCGATCCGTGCCTACACCCCTGACGACGCTGACGACCTGCGAAAGACCGCCCGGACCTTCCCGATCTCGGACTTCTACGACGTCGAGGAGGTCATCAGATCGCTCGGGATCGGCGAGGCGCTCGTGACCGTACTCTCGCCGCAGGGAGTGCCCACACCGCTCGCCGCGACCCGCATCGTTCCGCCCGACTCGCGCATGGCGCCGCTTTCCGCGCAGGAATACGAGCAGCTGCGCGCGTCCGGGGCGTTGGCCCCGAAGTACGGGCAGACGGTCGACCGGGAGAGCGCCCACGAGATCATCACCCGTCGCCTGGCGGGCGCCAAGGCGGCTGCCACGGAGGCGTCGACAGGCACTCCCGGCGCCGGCCCGGTTTCCGACGGCGCCCTCGAGCGCAGCATCGTCGGTGGGGACCCCACGACAGCCCGGGAGGCCGCCCGGCACAAGCGGGAGCTCGAGCGCGTCCAGCGCGAGGCTGAGCGCGAACGGAAGGCGGAACTCCGGCGCCTGGCAGCGGAAGAGCGAGCGCGCCAGCGAGAGCGCGAGCAGATGATGCGCACCGGCGGCCAGGTACTTCGGACGGTATTCGGAACGCTCTTCGGAACTCGTCGCCGACGCTAACCAGAAGAGACCGCGAGGCCGACGATGAGCAGGGCGACGCCGCTACCTGGACCGGCAGTTGCTTTCGCCGGGGAGCACGGAGCCTTTGCCGAGGACGCGGCCCTGGCCGCGTTTCCGGGCGCGATTCCTCTCCCGGTAACCGACTTTGCCGAGGTCTTCCAAAGGGTCGCGGAGGGCGGCGGCGGCGGCCCGGGTGGTGTGCCCGCCGCAGACCGGCATGTGCCGCCGGTCGTCGCGGGCGTCGTGCCGATCGAGAACGTCGTCAACGGCACGGTTCGCGAGGTCTACGACCTGCTCCTCGAGCATGACCTGGTAATCGCGGCGGAAGTGGTCGTGCCGGTCCGGCTCTGCCTGGCCGCCCTCCCGGGGGAACGGCTCGAAACGATTGAGCGCGTCTACTCGCACATCCAGGCGCTCGGTCAGGCCGAGCCGTTCCTGCGCTCGCGGCAGTGGACGTTGCTCACGACCTACAACACGGCGGGCTCGGGCAAGTTGATCGCCGAGCGACATGAGCGCGGGGCGGCGGCCGTCCTGTCGCCACGGGCAGCGCAGCTCTTCGGCCTGGATGTGCTGGCCAGCGATATCCAGGCCATCGTCGACAACCGAACCCGCTTCCTCGTTATCGCGCAACCGGCGTCCGCGGCGCAGGCAAGTCCGCCCGTGGCGGCCTCCGCGATACGCACGACCCTGGTCCTGGCAGTCCGCAACGAGCCGGGCTCGCTGGTCCGCTGCCTGGCCGTCTTCGCCGAGGCCGGCATCAACATGAGCAAGCTCGAGTCACGCCCTAGCCGCGAGCGCGCCTGGGAATACGTCTTCTGGATCGACCTGGACGCCGATTCGGCCGATCCGCTCACCGCCGCAGCGCTTGCCCGACTCGACGGGCTGGCTGGCATGGTGCGCGTGCTCGGCTCCTACCCCCGCGCCACAGGGGGCTGACGCCCGTGGGCCGGCCATCGCGTGTGGGCGTAGGATCGTCCCGTCAGCAGCGCTTCGAGGAAGGATCTTGATGGCCACCGCCACCCGCACAAAGCCCCATCCCATCTTCCTCGCCGGCCGCTGGGTCGAATCCCCGGACGTCCTGGACGTGACCAATCCCGCCGATGCAGCAACTTCTGCTGGTTCCACCTACAACGCTACCGAGGAGCAGTACGAGGAAGCCGTCACGGCTGCTCAGCGAGCCTTCGAAACGACACGCCGGATGCCCGCCTACGAGCGAGGTGCCATCCTCCGGGCCATCAGCGCCGGGATCCGGGATCGCCGCGAGGAGCTGGCCCGGTCCATCACGCTCGAGTCGGGGAAGCCGATCCGGGACTCCCTCGTGGAGGTGGATCGAGCGGTCCTCACGTTCCGCCTCGGGGCGGAGGAGGCGGAGCGGATGACCGGCGAGCTGATCCCCCTGGACCTGATGGCCAGCTCACGGGGCCGCGTCGGGGTCACACGACGGTTCCCGATCGGGCCCATCGCGGCAATCAGTCCCTTCAACTTTCCGCTCAACCTTGCCGCCCACAAGCTCTCGCCGGCGATCGCGTCAGGGAACCCGATCGTGCTGAAGCCGCCGTCCAAGGACCCGCTCACCATGCTCGCAGTGGCCGAGATCGTCGAGCGCTCGGGCGCTCCCGAGGGCTCGGTCAGCATCCTGCCCATGACTCGCGAGCTCGGCGACCGGATGGTCGCGGACGATCGCTTCCGGCTGCTCACCTTCACCGGCAGTCCAAGCGTCGGCTGGGGGATGAAGGAGCGCGCCGGCAAGAAGAAGGTGGTCCTGGAGCTGGGCGGGAACGCGGGCGCCATCGTCGACGAGTCGGCCGATCTCGCCTGGGCGGTCAAGCGGATCCTCGTCGGCGCGTACACCTACGCCGGCCAGACCTGCATCAGCGTCCAGCGCATGTTCGTCCACGAGCGGATCTGGGACGAGTTCATGGAGCGCTTCGTGGACGGATCACGCGAGCTACGGGCAGGAGATCCGCTGGATCCGGAGACGGAGCTGGGACCCATGGTCGACGAGAAGGCCGCCCAGCGGACGGAACGCTGGGTCGAGGAGGCGGTGGCGATGGGAGGCCGGGTGCTCATCGGCGGTCGCGCGGAGGGCGCGTTCTTCCCACCGACTGTCATGGTGGAGACCCCGGTCCAGGCGCAGATCTGCGCCAACGAGGCGTTTGCCCCGGTCGTCGTGGCCTTCCCATTCAGCCGGTTCTCGGACGTGATCCGGGAGGTAAACGACAGCTTCTACGGCCTGCAGACCGGCGTCTTCACCAACGACCTCAGCCACAGCTGGCAGGCCTTCGAGGAGCTGGAGGTGGGGGGTGTCATCGTGAACGACATTCCGACCTACCGAATCGACCACATGCCATACGGCGGGGTCAAGGACTCCGGGCTTGGCCGCGAAGGGCTGCGCTGGTCGATCGAGGATATGACGGAGCTCCGGATCATGGTCGTTGCGCAGCCGGAGCAGTAGGGCGGTTCAGGCAAGTGGTGCCCCCGGACAACACTTGGTGTGACCATTGCAATCCTCCCTTAACCCCACCGAGCACTCCACACTTCCATTGCAGCTCAGGTCGAGTACATTGAACGCTGCTGATGGCACGATGTGCCCCATCCAAGAAGCACAGGGGGATCCACGATCATGCGCAAGGTCTTGCTCGCGTTCGTCACGACGCTGGCGTTGTTGCTGACGATGCCGTTCGCCGCGGCGGCCCACGAGGGTACCCCCTGCCCGACGAGTCACTATGGCGCAGGCCACGTTGCCGGACTGGCGACCAAGGGCGGCATCGGCGCGCCTGATACTGCCCATAATCCGGGCATGCATTTCGGGTACGCAGGCCTCTGCCTTGTAAACCCCGCGCTGCCTGACGTGCACCCTTAGGGGCCCTGTTCGAGGGTTAGGTGGCCGGTCGAATGACCGGCCACCTTTATTGTCCGGCGCCGATGGTCCCGCGACCGGAGTGACGATCGGGCGGTGTGCGCCGCCCACACGGGCGTGAGATACCCGCTCCACCGGAGCGAGTAGACCATTCACGCAGGTCGACGGCTTGGAGAGTGCACAGCGCGTCAGCGATGAGGTCCTCGGAACCCTACCGAGCGGCTCCAGCCTCATTCGCCTTCGTCTGCTCGTCGCCTTGCTTGCCCTGGCGGTCGTTCCCCTCGCGCTGACCTCGCCGTTCGTCGCACTCCTGCTCTATGTGCGCGAAGGCGGGCAGCCGCTGTATAACCTGCTCTCTCTCCTGGTCGTGCTCCTGGCGGGCGTCATCCTGCTACTGGTTCGCGGGGTACTGCGCTCGGCCTTCGCCCTCGACCGTTCGCGGACGGAGCTGCTCCGTATGTACGACGCGGCCCGTGCAGACTCCCTGGTCGACAGGCTCACCGGGCTGGCAACCACCGTGCCTTCCAGGAGGAGCTCGACCGGCAGCTGGAGCAATCACGCCGTCTCGGCGTGCCGGTCTCCCTTCTGCTCATGGATCTCGACGGCTTCCACGAGCTGAACGAGCGGGTCGATTCGCGGCGCTGATCTCTGCTTCCGCATCGGGGGCGACGAGTTCGCCCTGCTGATGCCGCGAACCGACCGGGACGGCGCGTACGTGGTCGGCCGGCGGCTCCTCGCCGCGTCCCTCCAGCCGACGCCATTCCGCCATTCGCCGCCGGTGTCGTTCTCCGGCGGCATCTCGACGGCCCCGAGCCTGGCCAGTTCACGCGCGCAGCTCCAGGCGCAGGCCGAGGCCGCACTTCAGGCTGCCAAGCGTGGCGGTCGGGCCAGCATCGAACTGTACGACCCGGAAACGCACGGGCCCATCCTGCGCGGCAGCCCGGTCGAGCTTTCGACGGCGGTCACGGCGATCATCGACGAGCGTCGGCTCCGACCAGTCTTCCAGCCGATCGTCGACCTGAAAAGTGGGCGCGTGCTCGGCTATGAGGGGCTGGTGCGTCCGCTCGCCGGTGGCCTTTTGGCTCGATGCCGTCTGTCTCGACGTGGTGGCTCAGGGAGCCAAGGGGATCGACGCCACCCAGATCGTCCAGCCTCAACCTGTCCCCCCCGGACCCTCGAGGCACCGGAGTTCACGGTCTCCTGGCTCGTGGGCATGTTGAGAGCGCGCGGCCTTCAGCCCGAGCGGGTGGTCATCGAGATCACCGAGCGCGAGCACGCTGATGACATCGAGCGACTCCGTCGCCAAGTCATCGCCTGCCGGAGCGCGGGATTGCTGGCCGCGGCCGACGACGTCGGCGCCGGTAATGCAGGCCTTCGGTTGCTCAGCCAGATCCCCTTCGACATCGTGAAGGTCGACCTCTCGCTCGTGCACGACGGGACAAACCGGGAGTCGACCTTGGCCGTGCTCCGCTCGGTAGGCGACCTGGCGCGCCGCTGGAACGCATTCGTGATCGCCGAGGGCCTCGAGACAACCGAGCACCTGCGGACCGTCCGCGAGGTCGGCATCACGGCTGGCCAGGGCTACCTGCTGGGCCGCCCGGGTGGCGACACTGACCTCGCGCCGGTCGATCTCGCGAGCCTCGAAGGCGCCGGCGCCGGCGCCGGCGGCGGAGGCTGGTTCGCCCAGGCTGCCCGGGCCCGCAACGGGGCGATGGCGAGCCCGGCTGCCCCGGTGCCGGACCCTCACTCCCCGGGCGTCGCAGACCGGGCCGATTCTTCCGTGCACGCAGCCTGAGGGCTCCCCCCGCGACGTTCGTACCATTGCCGGCCCTACCGCTGCGCCCGTAGCGTGTTGCCCGCATGCAACTCATCTCGGTCGTTGCGAGGTCTGAACACGTTGTGGAGATCGGAAACTGGCCCGCCTGGTACGCGGCCGTGGTGGCAGCCTTCGTGTTACTCATCGGCGCACTCGCGGTCCTCGATGCGCGGACACACCGGATCCCCAACCGCATCGTCTACCCAGCTCTCGCTGCCGGCGCCATCCATGCCTTCGTGCAGCCAATCGGCCCGTGGTGGAGCTTCGTCGCGGCCGGCGTCATCGCCGGCCTGCTGCTCATCGCGATCGGCGTTGCCAGCGGC
>JACDFU010000086.1 GCA_013815585.1 Chloroflexota bacterium | reverse complement strand
GACGGCGCCAGCCGGGGCTCCCAGCCCATGGCCTGGCGGACCTGCTCCAGCGAGACACCGGGATGGAGCGAGTCGAGCCTCATCTCACCGGTCTCGTCGAAGTGATAGACGGCCAGATCGGTGACGACCACCGATGGGCCGCGGCCGAGCCAGCCCTGCTCCCGACGAATTCGCTCCGCCGCCTCGGCCCCGCCCAGGTTGCCTGGCGAGGTCCGAAAGTCGATCCGTTCCACGAAGGAGCGCTTCGACTGGCGCATGATCACGAACACCTCGCGAGCATTGATGGCGATCTCGCACGCGCCGCCCGACCCGGGCAGGCGGGTCCTCGGGTGCGCGTAGTCCTCGCCGATCACGGTCGTGTTGATGTTGCCGAACCGATCGACCTGCGCGGCACCGAGGAAGCCAACGTCGATCAGTCCGCCCTGGAGGTAGAAGGCGAACAGCTCGAACATGGACGTCACCGCTGTCGCACCGGTGACGATGGTCGGATCACCGATCGAGAGCGGCAGGCGCGCGGGCTGCGCGCCGAACGCCCCGGCCTCGTACACCAGCTCGAGCTGCGGAGCCACGGTCCGCCGGGCGAGGTTGACCGCGATGTTCGGCAGCCCCACGCCGACGAAGCAGACGCGCTGTCCGGCCAGCTCGCGGGCCGCTGCGACGATCATCATCTCGGCGGCGGAGAAGCCCGCGTCCCCGCTCATCGGTAATCGCCGTAGTCGACCGAGCCTGACGGCGCAGGTCCCGGTCGGAGCGCCTGCACGCGCTCCGCGCCGAGCTGCTCTACGTACTCGCTGCGCCCGCTCAGCCCATGGACCCATTCGCGGAGCCAGGCGTTGGTGGCCTCCGAATCACGGCTGATCGGGTCCCAGTCGCGATAGAACCGGTTGTCCCGATCGTAGGCGCCCTGGACGTACGAGGGATGCGCCCCGAACGGCTCCACGACGACGGCGTCCACGATCAGCCCCGGCACGATCGTCCGATTTGGGTCGGCCCGGATCACCTCCTCGCCAACGACCTCCTCCACCACGACGATGAGGCGATCGGCCGCGAAGGCCGCCTCCTTCTGACAGCCAAGGAGGCCCCATACCTGTGTGTTGCCCTGGGCGTCGGCTCGCTGCGCATGGATGATTGTGACGTCGGGCTTCAGCGGCGGAACGGCGTAGACCGTCTCCTCACCATAGGGCGACCGTACGGGCCTGATGAGCGGATTCGCGCGCGGCAGATCGGTCTCGAAGTACGAGCGGAGCGGGAAGAAGGGCATGTTGCTTGCCCCGGCCACGTACCGTCCGACCATCCCGAAGTGGCTGTACTCCTCGAGTTCCAGAGATGGCGACTCCGCGCCTGCTTCGACACGCCTCCGGATGGCGTTGAGCCCGCCGACCCCCGGGTTCCCGAGCCAGCTGAAGACGAGCTTTCGTGCCACGCCGGCCGCCACCATCTGGTCGTAGATCAGGTCGGGGGTCAGTCGCGCAAGGGTCAGGCCCCGCCTCCCCTGCCGGATGATCTCGTGGCCGGCGGCGAAGGAGATGAGGTGCGTGAAGCCCTCGATGGCCACCGTGTCGCCGTCGCGGACGAGCTCGCCGATCGCGTCGCCCATGGAGGCGAGCTTCGTGGTCATTCCGGGCTGACGGACTCGAGTTGCTCCCAGTCCACCCAGCGAGAGCCATCCCACCAGCGGTGCCATGTCCGCCCGTCGCGGCCAGGCACGAAGACATCCAGGCGGTCGGGCCCGGAGCTCGAGGCGGCGGGTCGACCGTGAAGGTCGCCGCCAAGCGACTCCCAGGCGTGCCAGCTCAGCCCGTCCCAGTAGCGGTTCCACAGCTCACGATCGTCGAAGACGGCGAAGACCTCCATCTGGTCGACGGCCCAGGCTGTCGCGGCCGGATCCGACGCCAGTCGCCCGCCCAGATCCTCCGGTTCGGACCAGCTGCCGCCCTCCCATGCCCGGTGGACGAGGGTCCCGGCGGGACCGTGCCAGAACAGGTCGATTCGATCGGCTCCCCAGGAGACAGCCGCCAGGCCGGGGGCCGTCGGGCCGCCCAGATTTCTGCCGCGCATGCTAGCGCCGCATCTGCGGCGCGCGCTCGGCCCGGTGGGCGAGAAACTCCAGGAGATCCAGCTTGGTGATGACCCCGGCCGGCCGGTCGCCCGTGGTGGCGACGACGGCAGGCGCGCCGGCTGAGAGCAGCTCGAACGCCTCATCGAGCGACGCGCCCTCCTCGATCGTCGGCAACGGCCGGTCCATGACCTCGCCGACCGTCCGTTCCACCACGCCGGGGTCCCGGTACGCCCGCTCGAGCAGGCTCCGCTCGTTGATCGAGCCGACGATGCCGCCGATCGAGTCATCCTCGCGCTCACTCACGGGCATCTGGCTGATCCCGTAGCGCTCGAGTGTCTCGATTGCCTTGGCCACCGAGTCGGTGGTGCGCGCGAGCACCACATCGGGCACGTGGCTTCCGTGGTGACCGTTCGCAAGGAGCGTCCGAACGCGTCCTCGGCCCGAATCGGGTTCCACGAGCGCGTTCACCCGCATCCACTCGTCGTTGTAGAGCTTGGAGAGGTAGTTCCGCCCGGTGTCCGGCAGGACCACGACGATCAGGGCGTCTTTGCCTGCCTCGTCGGCGGTGAGCTCACGCGCGACTTCGAGCGCAGCGACGAGCGCGGTTCCGCATGATTCACCGGACAGAATGCCCTCCTCACGCGTGAGGCGGCGCGCGGCGGCGAAGGCAGCGCGGTCGGAGACGCGCACCCAGCGGTCGACCATGGCCGGGTCGTAGGTGCCCGGGAAGAAGTCCTCGCCGATTCCCTCGGTCAGGTACGGCCGCGCCGTGTCGCCCGACAGGACGCTGCCCTCTGGATCCGCTCCGATTACCTGGATGCGTGGATTCTGCTGACGGAGATGGCGGGCCGCTCCTGTGACGGTCCCCCCGGTGCCGACGCTGCAGACGAAGTGCGTGATCCGGCCCTCGGTCTGGCGCCAGATCTCCGGACCGGTCGTGGCCTGGTGCGCCGCGGGGTTCCGCTCGTTCCAGTACTGGTCCGGCTTGTAGGCGCCCGGGATGTCCCTCGCGAGCCGCGCGGCTACCGAGTAGTAGCTCTCCGGCGACTCGGGGGCGACGTTCGTCGGGCAGAGCACGACCTCGGCCCCGTAGGCGCGCAGGAGAGCCTGCTTCTCGGTCGACTGCTTGTCGGCCATGACGAAGATGCAGCGATAGCCCTTGATCGCGGCCGCGATGGCCAGGCCGTGGCCGGTGTTGCCGCTGGTCGGCTCGATGATCGTGCCGCCCGGCTGCAGCAGGCCGTCGCGCTCGGCTGCCTCGATCATCGGCAGGCCGATGCGGTCCTTCACCGAGCCGCCTGGGTTCAGCATCTCCAGCTTGGCCAGCACGAGGGGCTGGCGGTCTCGCGGACCCAGGTCGGCCGTGACCCGATTCAGCCGCACTAGCGGCGTGTCACCGACCAGCTCGAGAATGCTTTCTGCGTATGGCACTGCGCCGAGGATAGCGCGGCGCCGCTGAGCCGAGCAGGCTGGGTGTGATTCCCAGAGAGGTTGTCCAACGACGGCCGGGAGAGCTTGGCCGGGGAGAGCCCGGCCCGGGAGAGCTGGCTCCTGTGGCCGCCGTGCCGGCCGGCCGACGAACGGCCCATTCGAGGATGAATGAGGGTCGCGGGCAGCACGCCTAGCCAGCCACCCAGCCGACCGAATCGGCAGCCGGCCAAGCGTGCTCGGGGCGATGGTCATTCGCATCTGAATGAACAGCCCAGCCCGGTCCGCGGAGGCCCCGATCGCAACAACGTCCGCGGGAACCGGAGCTAGGCGGGCGCTCCGCTCCCCGGCTCCGATTCCTCCGCGACCGCGACCCCCGTGCCCGGCCCTACCCGTGGTCGCGCAGGGACGGGCGCCGGCGCAGGATCATCCGGCGGGTCGAGTGGCTGCGTCCCCGGACCTCCCCTTTCCTGCCGGTGACGCATGGCGATGAAGATCAGCCCGCCCACGATCGCCGCGATCCCGATGAGGGTGGCTACCGGCCTTCCGAAAAAGGTCCAGTTGTAGCCCTCGCGGAACGGCTCGAGCGCCGTTCGCGTGGCGCCGTACCAGATGAACCAGAACGCGGTCAGATCACCGTCGCGAACCGTGCCAAGGAGTCGTCGGCCGATCCAGAGCGCGACGAGCGCGCCGGCCAGGTTCAGCATCGACTCGTAGAAGAAGAGCGGGTGGAAGCCGGTCGTCCCGACGGGGAAGCCGTCGCAGGGGTAGGCGGGGACCCGGAACTGGCACTCGATCGCGATCCCCCAGGGCAGATCGGTCGGAGGCCCGTAGAGCTCCTGGTTGAAGAAGTTGCCCCAGCGGGCGATCGCCTGGCCGAGGAGGACGCTGGGTACGAGCGCGTCGGTCAGGCGGAGATAGGGCAGCGAGTGCCTGCGGGTGTAGATGTAGACGCCGAGCAACCCGCCAGCGATGCCCCCGTACAGGCCGAGGCCGCTGTAGGGGGGCAGGATGATGCGAAGCGGATCCGACTGGTACAGAGCCCACTGGTCGATGACGTGGTAGAGGCGTGCACCGATGACCCCGAGGAGCACCACGAAGACGAGGCCGTCGCTGATGTGACGACGCGGGATGCCCCGCAACTCAGCTTCGCGACCTCCCAGCCAGACCGCCGCCACGATCGCCGCGGCATAGCCCAGGCCGTACCAGGGCACGCTCAACGGTCCGAGCTGGATGGCGACGGGATCCGGGGTGAGGGCAATCACCCGTGGAGAATAGCCGCGGGCCTGTCCGTGCCCGCGTGATCGCGCACCTATACTGCCGGCGTCATGAACACCGAGTGGCAGATCTGGCTGCTGATCCTGGTCGCGGCCGTTGTCGGCGGGGTCATCTGGCTCGTGTACGGGCGCCTACCACTCGATGAGGACGACCTTACGGACGAGGGCCGGGCGACCGAGGCCCAGTGGATCAACCAGGCGCTCACGTCGACCGGCACCGACGTCCCCGTCTCCACGGTCAGCCAGGTGCTCGATCTGCACCGGCGCTATCTCGAACTTCCGCCCGAGGACGCCTCCGAGGCCGACGTGGGCGTCGGACGCACGCAGATCACGTCGACTGAGGTCGTCGGGGCCCAGCCCGCGGGCGAGCCCGATCACGCCGGTTCCAGGGCAATCGACGCGTCCCCGGAGCCACCGGTCCGCCCCCGCACCAGGCACAAGTCTGCCAGCGCCGACGCTCGCCAGGCGGGCTAGCGAGGGCTCAGCTTTCTCCGAACGTCCCGCTCAGGACGGGCTCGGCGTCGATCGACTCGGCCACGACGAAGCGATCGCCGGGCCGCCCCGCACCGGCCGGGCCGCTCACCGCACCCGCCCAATACGAGAGCCCCGCGCCGCTGTTCATATAGCCGATCGGCACCCGCTCGCCGTCCCTCTCGAGGTAGCACGAGTAGTGGACATCACTGCCCTCGACTGCGAGGTCGTCGCTGACCACCACCAATGTCCCTTCGCGACCGTTGTAGAGGACGGTCCCGGCGGCGGCGCCCGAGCTGTCGGTGAGGGTCACGCGCTGCGTGTCGGGCTCGCGGAGCAGCCGATCGGCAGCCCCGGTGACGGTTGCAAGCTGGCGAGCCACCTCAGCGTCTCGTCCGCGCTCGGCCGCAATCTCCAGGCCCAGGCCCAGGCCCAGAGCTGCGAGCAGCACCACCGCGGCGGCGGCCAGGCCGGTTCGGAATCCGAGGCCCCGGACGAGTGGCCGCCAGTCGGTGCGAAAGCGAGCAGCCCCCGCGGCCTCTCGGCTGGACCGAACCGCGTCGCCCGTCGCGCGGTGACCGGGCCTGCCAGCCGCACGGACAGCGCCGAGCACGCGCTCCCTCGAACCTGCCGGCGCCCTGAGATCGTTGGGGGCGGCCGCGGCCAGGAGCACGCCGGCCCGCTCGAGAGCGGCGACCTCTGCCTGGCAGGTCGGGCAGGATTCGACGTGGCGCCCGAGCTCACCCGCCGCGGCATCGCTCGGACCACCCAACAGGCCAACGAGCTTTCCCGGGGTCAGCAAGGCGAGCTCCAGGCGCTCGGCGGCCTCAGCGTGGTCCACGCTCACCACTTGTTTCGCTCGCAAGCCCCATCCCCCGCTCCCCTGGAGCGTGCGCGACGGGCTCCGCCAGGGTTCCTTCCGGGTCGGCGCCCTGCGCTGGCGCCGACGGCGTGAGCTGCAGCCCAAGCTCCACGCCCACGAGTTCCTGGAGGAGGCTGCGCAGTCGCCCAAGGCACGACGCGTCCGTGTCTTGACCGTGCCGAGTGGCCAGCCAAGGCGAGCTGCGATCTCCGACTGGGACAGCTCCTCGTAATAGGCCAGCTCGATCGCCCGACGCTCGGTTTCCGGGACCGCATCGAGCGCCGACCGGACGGCCTGGCGCAACCACGCGGCCTCTACGGCCACGACCGGGTCATCGGAGCCGTGGCTGCTGGTGGCACCCGCGGAATACACACCGCCTGAGCTGCTCTGGCGGGCGCGAGCATCATCGCCAGACTCCTCGCCCGTAAGGATCGCGCTCAACGGAATGGGCAGGGGATGCCGACCTTGCGCGCGCAACCGATCCACAGCTCGATTCCTGGCGATCGTGAACAGCCACGTCCTGAGACTGCCCATCACCGGGTTGAACAGCTCGGATCGGTTCCACAGTGCCAGGTATGTCTCCTGCAGTACGTCCTCCGCCAGATGACGATCGCCAAGCAGGCGGAAAGCGACGCGGAAGACGCCGTCCGCATGACGGTCGTACAGCTCGGCAATGGCGTCCTCGTCTCCAGCCGAGACGGCGCTGACCAGCTCGGCGTCGACGGGCTTCACGTTCTTGCCGCCATTCGCTGCTACGACGTGGGCCGCCCAGCGGTTTGCCGGCCCGAGAGCCAGCCCGTTCGCCGCCTCGGTGATTCACCCAGCACCCCGGCCGGCAGGTGCGCTTCGGCGCAGCTAACCCCGTGACGCCCGACATGCGCGCCGTGCAGCGTTCCAGCCGGCAGATCGAGCCTGTCTCCTGCCTGCAGCTCAACCTCCTGGGTCGCTTCGGCCAGCTCGAAGACGATCGAGCCGCGAGTCGCGAGCAGCACCTTGTCGTAGTCGTGGCGGTGCGCTGCGTACCGATCACCCGGCCCATTGCTCCAGGTCGATACCGGCACCGGATCCGAGGGAGCGACCGTTCCCTCGGCTGCCAGGCCCGCAACGAGCGCGCCCTCCGTCACCGCTTCAGCTCCGCGAGATCCGGTGCCTCAGCGACCCAGGCGGCCTGCTCGGCCTCCGCATCGTCATAGATAAGCCGCGTCACAAGCAGGCTGCCTGCCGCCCAGAGCACGCCGAGGGCGAACGCGGCCGGCAGCGCGACCCCGAGCGAGAGCCAGAACACGATGAATGTGAAGAGTCCGGGCAGGGCCGCTCCCAGAAGTGCGCGACGAGTCGGCATCCCGGTCATCGCGCGATCGTAGCCCACCGCCGCGCCGTACCCTGATCACGGGATGCTGACGTTGCCGCCACTGCGCTACCTCGCCGCGCGCGAGGTGCAGGAGTGCCTCCCGTCGGTGGAGGCTGCGATCGAACTGGCCGGCTCCACGCTGCACGGCCTCAGCCACGGTGAAGCGGAGATACCCCCCAAGCTCGGGGTTCATCCGCGCCCGGGCGCGCTTCTGCATGCCATGCCTGCCTGGCTGAAGAGCTCTGACGTGGTCGGCATGAAGTGGGTGAGCGCCTTTCCGAACAACCGCGCAGCCGGGCTGCCCGCGGTTCACGGCCTCATCGTCCTCAACGATCCCGCCACCGGCGCACCCACCTGCGTCATGGATGCGGCTGCGATCACCGGAGCCCGCACTGCTGCCGTCAGCGGCGTGGCGATCAAGGCGTTTAGACCATCTTCCAGCACGGTCGCGATCCTCGGCGCGGGGCTGCAGGCTCGTACCCATCTCCAGGTGCTTCGCCACCTGCTGGCCAAGCCGGCGCTCCGGATCTTCGATCGGCACGAGGAGAGGGCAGGCCGCCTGGCCGGCGAGGCACTGTCAGCTGCGGGTTTCGCGTCAGCCGTCGCGGTGGGCTCGGCGGAGGAGGCGGTCCGGGGCACTGACCTCGTCATCAGCGTGGCTGCCCTGGGGTCCATGAGCCAGGCGTTGCCGGCCGGCTGCGTCGAGGACGACGCTCTCGTCGTGGCGGTCGACTTCGCGACGTACGTGCCAGCGGACCTTGCCCGCTCAGCCGCCCGGTTCGTCGTCGACGACATTTCCCAGTTCCTCGCCTACCGCGACGCCGGCGACTTCGAGGGCTACCCCGACCCCGACGCCTCCCTCGGGCAGTTCGTCGGACCTGTTGCGGGTTTCGAACTCGACGGGACGCTCGCTCCGCCACCCGCGGCACCGCACCCGCGAAAGCAACATGTCGTGGTGACGCACCTGGGACTCGGCCTGCTCGACGTTGCGTTTGCCCACGCCGTGCTCCAGCGAGCCGAAGCGGAAGGGATGGGTCGGATGCTTGAGCGCTAAGCAGTCTGGCCGAAGCGCGGATCTCGTGGTCGTTGGGGCAGGCGCGATGGGAGCCTGGACGGCGTTCTGGGCGCAGGCGGGCGGAGCCGGCTACGACGGGCGAGCGGGGGGCGGACGAGCGGTGACCATGCTCGACGCCTGGGGCACGGGCCACCCGCGCGCCTCCAGCGGGGATGAGACACGGATCATCCGATCCGCCCACGGCGCGGACCGGCTCTATACCCGCTGGTCTCGGCAGGCTCGCGACCACTGGCTGCGCTTCGAGCGCGAGTGGGGGGCCCGGCTCATGGTTCAGGCAGGTGCCCTCTGGTTTGCGTCACGCGAGACGGGCTTCGAGGGTGACTCCATCGCCGCCCTTCAGACGGAGAACGTCCCGCACGAGCGGCTCGCGCCCGCGGAGCTCGTCGCCCGCTGGCCGCAGATCGGCGCAGATGAAGCGCTCCAGTTCGGCCTCTATGAGCCGGAGAGCGGCGTACTGATGGCGCGCCGCGCCTGTGCCGCGGTCACCGCCGCGTTCCAGCGAGCGGGTGGTCGGTACGTGCTGGCCGCCGTCCGGCCGGGAGAGAGCGAGGGCGGCCGGCTGCTCGACGTCGTGGAGCCGTCCGGAGCGCGATGGTCAGCAGAGACCTTCGTGTTCGCCTGCGGCCCCTGGCTGCCGCGGCTCTTCCCGGATGAGCTCGGGAAGTTGATCCGGGTGACAAAGCAGGACGTGCTGTTCGTCGGCGCGGGTGCCGGGGACGGACGCTTTCGCGCCCCCGCCCTGCCCGCCTGGGCCGACTACGACGCGGCCTACTACGGCATCCCGGCCATCGACGAGCGTGGCTTCAAGATCGCACCCGACAGGTACGGCCCGCTCTTCGACCCCTCGAACGGCGAGCGGCTTGTGGATCCCGATTCCGTTCGCCTGGCCCGCCGGTACCTGCGACGGCGTTTCCCCGGGCTCGCCGACCGCCCCGTCGTCGAGAGCCGCGTCTGCCAGTACGAGATGACACCGGACGGCCACTTCTTGATCGATCGCCATCCCGCCTACGACAACGTCTGGATCGCCGGCGGTGGCTCAGGTCATGCCTTCAAGCACGGGCCACGCATCGGCGAGTACCTAGTTACGCGCCTGGACGGGGCCGAGGAGATGGCTCAGGACGGCCCGGACGAGGCTCGATTCCGGCTGGGACCCAGGGTGTCGCAGGCAGCGGCGCGCACCGGGGGCGACGACATGGCGTCGACCTGGGAGCTGTTCTGAGGTCGACGACGGCAGGCCGCGCCCCCACGCTAGTCCCGGTCGGCGAGCACGCCGGCAACCACCTCCGAGATCCGGCCGGCGTCCTCGGGCTTGAGCAGGAATTCCCGGGCTCCGCGCTCGAGGGCCCCTCTTCGAACCTCCTCGTCGGACTCGGCGGACAGGACGATGACGTCGACGGGGGCCCGCTCGTCAGCCGGGCTCGCGAAGTACTCCAGGAGCTCGAAGCCCTCGACGTCGGGCAGGTAGAAATCCATCACCACCAGGTCGGGTCGATGGCGTTCGAACGCGGCCACAGCCTGCTCACGATCCATGGCGACTTCGACGTTGTCGTAGCCGTCGAGAGCGAGGAGTCGGGTCATGAGCAGGACGCTCGTCCGGGAATCGTCGACGAGCAAGATCCTGGGCGAGGAACTCACGGTCATCGCCTGATGGTAGGGGCAAGCACGCTCCCGGCCCCCTCGAGCAGCACCGCGCACCTCGCAGTCACCTCGAGCACTCCCCACTGCACGTCGAGCACTCCCCACTGCCCCCTCGAGCACTCCTCACTCGTTGACCGGGACAGCCCCCTCCGGAAGCTCGATCAGGACGCGCCCCTCGACAACCGTGACCGGGTACATGGCCAGCGGCAGCTCCGCCGGCGGGTCCAGCGCTTCGCCGGTCGCGAGATCGAAGCGGGAGAGGTGAAGGGCGCAGGTGATGGAGTCGCCCGTGATGAAGCCCTTGTCGAGCTCGAAGTATTCGTGCGGGCAGATTCCCTGCATCGCTCGGATCGTGCCTTCGTGGTTGATGAGCACGATGTCGGCGCCATCGACCTGGACCATCAGCATCGTCCCGAGCGGTACCTCGGCGACGCCTGCGACATCGACCAGCCTGGTCACGGGTAGAGGATCAGGCGGCCTCCGCGGCGAGGACCGGCTCGGAGATCCACTTCTCGTCGAGGAGGCGACGCAGCCGCTCCTGGGCGGCCGGCAGTGGGATGCGGGCCACGACCGGCTCGAGGAAGCCCAGCGTGATGAACTTGCGGGCCAGTTCCCTGGTCAGTCCCCGGCTCATCAGGTAGAAGACCTGGCTCTCGTCGATCGGCCCAACCGACGATGAGTGGCTGGCCCGGCGAACGTCCGGCTGGTCGATCTCGAGCGACGGGATGGCCACCGACCGCGCCTTCTTCGCGAGCAGCATCGCGAACTCACCGAGGTAGCTGTCCGTGCCCCGGGCCTGGCGCTCGATCTGGATCAGACCCTTGAGGTAGCCCCGCGCACGATCCTGGAAGACTCCCTTGCTCAACAGATCTCCCGTGGTGTCGGGGGCCTTGTGGCGGGTATAGCTCGTCAGGTCGAACAGCTGGCTGCCGCCGCCGAAGCCGATCTCGACCTGGTTGACGGTTGCGCCCCGTCCGACCAGCTCGTTGTCGATGCGGCTCTTGACGAGCAGGGACCCGACGCTGGCCAGCGCCCAGCGGAGCGTCGCGTCCTGCCCGATCGTGGCATGGCGGTTGACGAGGCTGACCGTCTGGCCGCCGAGGTTCTGCTCTGCCGCGACCTCCAGCGTGGCGCCCTCGCCGAGGACGACCTCCATCGTCCCTGCCCAGAGGCTCTGGCGGGAGTCGGGGCCCGTCGCCCCGCCCTGTGGCGATCCCCCAACGGAGCTGCCCTGCTCCTCGAGCAGCCGCGCGCTGGCACCCGCTCCTAGCGACACGATGGTGCGGCTCACCAGACCCCGCCCGGGTTCACCGACGCTCCAGCGCAGCACGAGCGGATCGGTCAGCTGCACGCCCCCGGGCACGTGAATGAACAGCGCCACCGGCGCCGTGGCACGAGCGAACTGGGCGAACTTGTCGGTCGCGGGAAGCGTCCGGCCCCCCTCCGTCAGCGCTCGCACGGAGGGAAGAAGGGCCCTGTCGACGTTCGACAATGCGTCCAGCACGACCCCCGCCGCACGTGCCTCGGGGCTCAGCCCCCGGGCGACGATCCGGTCCTCGCGCAGGTGGAGCAGGCCGGCGGCACCCTCCGGGACCGCCTGATCCACCTCGGCGGCATCGCTGACCTGCTGGTAGGGCTCGATCTCCTCGAAGCGTGCGGACCGAAGATCGAGGTAGGTGGTGAAGAGCTGGTTCGTCTCCGGCGGGAGCGTCTCGTAGCGGTGGATGGCGTCCATCCGCTCCGCGAGGAGCCAGCCCGGCTCGCCGAGGTCAGCGCTGCGCTGCCGGGCCGTCGCCTCCGTGCCCGACGGAAGGAAGAACGGGTCGGTCAACCGAGCGCGCCATCCATCTCCAGCTTCACGAGTCGGTTGAACTCGATCGCGTACTCCATTGGGAGCTCCTTGGTGAAGACCTCCAG
>JACDFU010000085.1 GCA_013815585.1 Chloroflexota bacterium | reverse complement strand
CTGACCTCCGGCTCGTGGCCGCGTACGATGGGTGTGGGCCGGCCGGGCAGCAGTGCGTTGAGTCAAAGCCACGCTCCTATGAGGCCACGGCCGGTCCGCTCGCTCCGGGGACGAGGGCACTTGTCAAGGAACGAGCCATCCCCCGTGGGCACTACGTATCCGGGCCAACCCGTCCCCGTCGCGAGCACCTGCCCAGGCCGAGGAAGGCCGCCGTCAGTTACGAACTAGGTATCAGGAGAGGTCCAGGCGAGACCAAGCTCCGGAGCACGGCGGCGTGTCTGCGCGAACGTCGGCTCGATGCTCTTATCCATCCCCGTCGGCCATCACCTTGGCGTGCCTCATCGATGCGAGCCTAACCGAGCTAACGACCTCGAGGCAGGCTGCGTGGTCGTGTGATGTCGAACGCGTCCGAGTGCGTCTCTACGGCATGGCCACACCTGTATGACCTGACCCACTCGTCGGACGCGTGCAAGACGGCCCGCAGATGATGGTCAAACCCCGAGGAGCATCAGCCCCCTTCGTCGTCCCAGCCGAAGCACGGCTGTTCGTTAGCGCCGATGGTGACTCGTAGTTCGGTACCGTCAGCCCGAGCGAACGTGGCGTTCTCATCGTCGACGATGGTCAGGGTACCTTCGCTGGGGCTCGTCCCTTGCCAATCCAAGGGCACCGGGTCGACGAGCTCCCAGACGACGCCGAACGCCTCGACGGTCCCGACGTTTCGGCACTCCTCGGAGTCGAAGGTCAGCAGCGCCGACGTTGCCGCTCCTGGGGCGGCGTTTGGCTGTTGGCGCTCCGTAGTCGACGACCCCGGATAGGGCGCGGCGGCCACCAGGTTCTCCGTCGCCGTCACAGCGAGGCCCGCCACCGCGGCGTCGTCGAGGGAGCCGTCGTCCTCGACGGTCAGTACCGAGACGACGTTCTTGTGCTGTTGGACGATCAGCCATGCCTCCGATCCGGTATCGACGTTGAGGACGAGGCTTGCAGTCCCTCCGTCGCGGATGGGCAGGGCAGACAGTTTGAAGCTGTGCTCGATGCCCAGGGAGAGCGGGCTGACCTTGACCTCGGTTCCGCCCAGTTCGACAGATGGGCAAGCAGTCAGCGCGGCGCCGGCGGCGTCGACCAGCGAGCGCGCCTCCGAACCGACCTCAGCGACACGGTAGCTCAGTCTCGTCTCGTCTCTGGTCCACAGCGCCTCGTTCCAGCGGTGTCCGGCTCCCACGACGACCGCATCGGACTCGGGACAGCTCGTGGCGGCGCCCGCCTCGGGCTCGACCGGCCACTCGTCGACCTTCACCCAGCCAGGGCCGAAGAGATCGCCGGGTAGTCTGTCTTGGGGGCTGGAGTTCGCCACTCGTTCGCCGTCAGACTCCTCGGCCGGCGTACCTCGGTCGGGGGTCGCTCTGGGGGTCTCGGAGGTGTTGTTGGCTGAACCGGTCGTCGTGGCATCACAAAGTGGCCAACTGCGGCCGCTGCTACCACTGCCTCCGCCGGCAGGCGAACCACTGTGACTACTGGGGCGCCATCGGCGACACGGTCGACGGCGCGCTGGCCGAATACGTGCTGGCGCCCGCCCGCAACCTGTACCGCGTCGAGGACCACGAGACGCTCGAGGAAGCGGCCTTCACCGAGCCCCTCGCCTGCGTCGTGTGGGGGATCGAGCGTCTGCGGGTCAGGCCGTCCGACCGGGTCCTGATCTTCGGCGCAGGCCCGATCGGCGCTCTCCTCACCCGGATGCTGCACCTGAGCAGCGCCGCTGACATTGTGGTCGTCGACGTGATGCGGGAGAAGCTGCGCGTGGCACGCGAGATGGGCGCTCGGGCGACGTTCGTGGCCACAGATGACCTGACCGCGCAGCTGGAGGAGCGGACGCAGGGCCGCAAATTCGACATCGTGCTCGACTGCACCGGCGTCCCGACGGTGATCGAGGGGATGTTCCGGCACGCGGGGTCCAACGCCCGGATCATGTTCTTCGGCGTCGCCTCACCGCAGGCGGAGATCAGGATCAAGCCCTTCGACGTGTATCACCATGACTGGGAGATCCTCGGCTCGATGGCGATCAACTACACGTTCCAGCAGGCGCGCGACCTGCTCGCGGCGGGCCGGCTAACCGTGAAGCCCCTGATCTCGCGGATCGCGGGCCTCGACGAGGTGGCCGGGATCCTCGGGCGGGCCAAGACACCGACCGAGCTCAAGACGCTGATCGCACCGAACGCGGCCTGACTCCCGCACCGCCGGCGGCGGATGCCTTTCACAGGCCGAGATGGGGCAGCAAGACTTGGTCATCCATGTGTCAGGCTTCGAGCATGCGCTTCCATTCAGGCAGTAACGTCCGCACATGGCATCAGCTCTGGCCTGGCCGCAGGCAGCAACGCCGGTCTCGCGCGCCGCGCGTCCACGAGCTGCTAGCCGCCGCCCCGGCCGGACGGTCGGCGGGTGGCGTTGACACCAGCAGTGGGACCTTGTCGTCGGAACATCGGCTGGCGCCGTGAGTCCATGAGGCTCGCCTGGATCGATCGCCGGGAACGCTTTCGAGCGTTGCACCGCGAGGGGCTCTTCGTCATGCCGAACCCGTGGGACGTCGGTTCGGCGCGAGTGCTCGCCTCCCTGGGCTTCAAGGCGCTTGCTACGACCAGTTCGGGGCATGCGGCGGCCCTGGGTCGGCCAGACCAGAACGTCACCCGCGCCGAGCTCATTGCCCACGTGGAAGCGCTGGCCGCTGCGGTCGACCTTCCGCTCAACGTGGATGCCGAGCGGTGCTTCGCCGACGACCCGGCCGGCGTCGCCCATACCGTCGAGCTGATCGCGCAGGCCGGCGCGGCCGGCTGCTCGATCGAGGACTACGACCCTGAACGCGGCTCGATCGACCGGCTCGAGGTCGCCACCGAGCGCGTCGCGGCAGCCGCCGAGGCAGGCGGGAAACACGGCGTGGTGCTCACGGCTCGCGCGGAGAACCACCTGTACGGCATCGCCGATCTCGATGACACCATCAGGCGCTTGTCCGCGTATCGGGATGCCGGTGCCGAGGTCGTGTACGCCCCGGGCCTGGTCGATCCCCAGGAGATCAGCCGACTCGTCGACGAAGTCCAGGCGCCCGTGAACGTGCTCGCGCTGCGGCACGGCCCGTCGGTCCCGGAGCTGGCGGGGCTCGGCGTTCGACGAGTCTCCACTGGCGGTGGTCTGGCCCGAGCCGCCTATGGGGCGATGATGGCCGCTGCACGAGAGCTGCAGACAGCGGGAACGTCGACCTATCTCGACGAAGCCATACAGGAAGCCGAGCTTGAGGCTGGCCTGGCGACCGCTCCGCCTCCAGGCTGAGCATCGGGCTAGCGGAAGGTGGCGTCGACCTCCCGCAGCGCCCAGGCCAGATTGCCCTCGCGCTCGTAGGTGGCAATCACGTGATCCGACCACTCCCTGTAACCGGACTCGGCCTGGCTGTCCCCACTCCGGAACTCCTCGCCGCAGAGGCAGGTGACGTCACCGTAGCTGCTGAGCGACGGCTCATGCTCGCTGAGGACCGCAGCGAGGACCCGTTTCTCCTCGTCGCTGACCATGATCTTCGGTGCGGGCACCCGGTCACTCATTGACCACCTCCGCTCGGCGTTACGTTGGATCCGAGTCTGCCACGTGCGCCGGCAATCAACCTCGCCACCGAGCGCGCTACTCCTGCCCCTCCGAGGATTGGACGACCTCGACCTCCGCCACCGCGCTGATCGCCGTGAGCACGGCTTGCGCGGACATGCGCGCTGGCACGCGCAGGTCGAGGTCGATCGCGTAGCGGCCCTTTCCCAGCTTGTGGGTCTCGCTGCCGGCCATTGCCGTGCCCGTGGCCACGATGCGCTCCGAAAGCTCTCCCAGCGCCTCGAGTCTGGCCAGCTCCAGGCGCAAGCGAAGTTGGACGCTGGCCCTCGGGATGCAGGCGCGCCGCGATCCGGCTGAGCGGCCCCAGGGAGAACAGGACGATGGCCGTGCCGACCACGGCCAGGACGTACTCGCGGGCGCCTACGGCCATCCCGGCCGCAGCAGTCGCCCAGAGGCTTGCCGCGGTCGTCAGACCCTTGATCGACAGGCCGTAATGGAGGATCGCGCCAGCTCCCAGAAAGCCGATGCCCGAGACGATCTGGGCCGCGATGCGAGTGGGATCGTAGTTGCTGGCGCCACCGGGACCGAGGAAGCCCGAGAAGCCGTGAACCGAAAGCACCGTGAACATGGCCGACCCGAGCGCCACTAGCAGCTGCGTGCGCATCCCGGCGGGGTGGGAATGGATCTCGCGCTCCAGGCCGATGACGGCCCCAAGGACCGACGCGACGACGAGTCGCAGGGCCGCTCCGCCTGGAAGCCCAGGTCGACCGTCATTCGCTGTACCCGAACTCGCCCTCGACCTCGCCGATGGCAGCCTCGAGGATGCCCAGCGCCTGGTCAATCTGCTCCGGGCTGATGATCAGCGGTGGGGAGAGGTTGATGACGTTGCCCATAGTGGTCTTGAAGTTGAGGCCGCGGCTGAGCGCCGCATACATCACCGCCTCCGTCTCGTCGACGGCTCGCTCGCGGGTCTCTCGATCCCTCACCAGCTCAACGCCGAGCAGCAGACCCAGGCCGCGCACGTCGCCCACCAGCGGGTGTCGATCCGCCAGCTCCCGCAGTCGCTGGAGGGCGTAGGCCCCCAGCTCACGGGCATGGCCGACCAGCCCTCGCTCCTCGATCTCCTCGATGGTGGCCAGCCCGGCGGCGCAGGCGACCGGGTTCTTCTCGTGGGTGAAATGACCCAGCGCCCGATCGGCGGCAACGTTCAGGCCCTCTCGGGCGATGACCGCGGCAAGGGGGAAGACGGCGCCGCCCAGACCCTTGCCGATCACGAGGATGTCCGGCACCACTCCGAAGTTCTCACAGGTGAAGAAGCTGCCCGTACGGCCCAGGGCATGCGGGATCTCGTCGAGGATGAGCAGCGCGCCGTGACGGTCGCAGGCCGCCCGAACCGCCTGCCAGTACTCGGCAGACGGGATGTAGGGGGCGTTCCGGACGGACTCAGCCACCACCGCGGCGACGTCACCCTCCTTCTCCAGTACGTACTCGACCATCGCGGCGCATGCGAGGTCGCACGCGCCGGCGCGCTCGAGGCACCGGAAGGGACAGTGGTAGGGATCGGGCGGAGGCACATGTTCGGTACCCGGCAGGAGGGGTCCGATGCCGGCACGGAACTGCGCCTCGCCGCCGATGGAGATCGTGTCGAGGGTGCCGCCATGGAAGGCGTCCCACATCGAGATGGTCTTGTGCCGGCCGGTCGCCACGCGTGCCAGTTGAAGCGCGATCGAGTTTGCCTCGGCGCCGCCAGGAGTGAACAGGACCCGACTGAGGTCGCCCGGTGCGAGCTCGGCCAGCTTCCGCGCCAGGGCCA
The DNA here is from genome assembly GCA_013815585.1 of Chloroflexota bacterium. Lineage (GTDB taxonomy): Bacteria > Chloroflexota > Limnocylindria > Limnocylindrales > CSP1-4 > JACDFU01. The sequence goes on along the minus strand of JACDFU010000085.1, from coordinate 6,730 downwards.
CGGCGGGCCGGTTGGTATATCGGCGGGGAGAGAACGGCAGCTGGTCGAGCTGCTCCTTGATCGCGTTCATCACCCGTGGATTGCGGAAGCCGACCTGCTGGACGCTGTTGCCGTGGAAGTCCATGTAGCGCCGGCCCTGGAGGTCCTCGAGGTAGATCCCGTCGGCCGCTCGCAGCCCGTTGAGGCAGGGCGTCGAGAGGCTCTGATGGAGGAAGTAGCGCGCGTCCTCGTCGAGGAGCGCCTTCGTGTCTGCGTCCAGGTGCTCGGCCTGCCAGGCCGCCCGCCGGGCACCCTGGTTGGTGTCGCCCTCAGCCGTCATGAGCTCACGGCCAGCCTGCGGCGGCCCTAGGGTCGCTCTCCGCGCCGCAGGCGCGCCTCGATATCATCGAGGCAGGGCAGCACGTCGGAGATCGTCTCGACCACGTAGTGCGCTCCCTGTCGCCGCAGCAGGTCGTCAGCCTTGGCGACCAGGGCTCGCTGCTCCTCCTCTGCCAGCTCCCCGTACTCGGCCTCGTTCAGCCCCACGTAGTTGCCGCTGCGCGAGATGCCCACAGTCCAGACGCCCGCATTGATGCCCTCGTCGATATCGATCTTCGTATCACCGACCTTGACGACTGCGGCCGGCGGAAACACCCGGAGCAGCTCCATGTTGCGCAGCACCATCCAGGGTTCCGGCCGGCCGGCGGGGACCTCGTCGGCACACACGGTGGCGTCGGGAACGTAGCCCTGCCGCTCCGCCTCCGCCAGGGCGACGTCGGCCGCGGCGCGCATGAAGCCGGTGGTCGAGCCGATCCTGTAGCCCCGGCGCTTCATCTCATCGACCGCTTCGACCGTGCCCGGGATGAGCGTCGCATATCGCGACATGGCCTCGATCTGCATCGGCTGGAAGTCGCGGAACATGCCCTGGACATCCTCCTCGGTGACGTCGCGGCCGTGCACCTCGCGCCAGCGAGCCGACACGCCGGGATCGCGGGAGATGGCCCTGATATGGTCGAGCTTGAAGAGGCCCATCGGTGCCCGTGCCTCGGCCATGGTGATCTCGACGCCCCACTTGCGGAAGACGTCGATGAAGACGACGGCAGGGGCATATACGCCGTGGTCCTGGGTCGTTCCGGCCCAGTCCAGGATGACCCCCTGGAGCGGTCCGCGGTACTCGCGGTGGTAGGTGAAACGGGCGGCAAGATCGGTCCCCAGCCAGGGAGCGGGCTGCTGGGTGCGGGGCGCGGTTGCGACGACCATGGGGCAGAAACCTCCTCAGACGGTGATGGGCATGGTGGAGCGGCGAGTCCCGGCGAGGACACGCTCCAATGAGGCGACGAATCCCTCGAGCGCACTGGCGTCGACCTCGCCCAGGGCACAGACCCGGAAACTGGCTGCGGCTGCCTGGCCCAGGCCGGCGTAGATCACGTAGCCGTCTGCCTTGACGGCGTCGTGGAGCGACTGGTAGTCCAACCCGGGCGGCAGCGGCAGGCTCCGGACCGAGGCCGAGCGGTGCTGGGCAGCCACGATCGGCTCGAGACCCAGTCGCGCGAGCCCAAGGTCAAGGGCGGCCATGCGCTCGCGGTAGCGAGCTCGCCGGTGCTCTGGGCCCTCGTCGAAGAGCTCGTCGAGCGCTGCCTCGAGTGCGTACACGGCGGGAACCGCGGGCGTGAAGGGCACGGATCCCTTTTCCTGGGCGCGCAGATAGTTGGGCAAGTCGAAATAGAGCGATCGAGGTGGAACCTCTGCTGCCCGCGCCTGACCCCGCGGCGAAACCAGCACGAAGGACGCGCCGGGCAGCCCGTGGAGGCATTTGTTCGAGGTACAGGCGACAAAGTCGATGCCCGTCCCATCGAGCCTCAGCTCCTCCGCGCCCAGCGAGCTGATCGCGTCGATTTGGACGACGACGCCCCGTTGCCGAGCCTCGTCGGCAATCTCGTGGACTGGGTTGAGCAGCCCCGTCGTCGTCTCGTGATGGATGACCGAGACGGCATCGATGGCTTCATCCGCATCGAGGGCAGCGGCCACGGCTGACGGATCGATGGGCTCCGTGTGCGGAGCCTCGACCGTGACGGTTTCGATTCCTAGGCGGCGCGCGATGGTCTCGATGCGCTCCCCGTAGACGCCGTTGCGACAGACGAGGAGCTTGCGACCGGGTCGCACGGCCGCACCGGTCATCGCCTCCATCGCCGCCGTGCCGCTGCCGGCCAGAAGGACCAGCGCCCAGTCGTCGGCCGCGCCGCTCGCGCGCAGCAGCTTCGCGCGCAGGCGTTCGAAGATGACCGTGTACTCCGGTTCACGATGGCAGAGATCCGGGCCCGCGATCGCGCGGTGGATGCGGTCGCTCACGACCGCCGGGCCGGGGTTCAGGAGGACGCGCTCGCGATGCGGGCGGTGGCTGGAGTAGCGCTCATGATCGAGGCCAGCGAACTGCCCCACTTCCACGATCACGTCTGGTTGCGCCGCGAGCAGGGGCCGCCGACGTGCCGGCTCGCGCGGTGCCAGCCCCACGACGGCGCCCGCGCCGGCTCGATGGCCCGCCTCCAGACTGACCGGGTCCGTTCCCAGCACTCCGAGACGGCGCACGTCGGCGAGGTCGGCCGCCTCAAGGGCCGCGAAGAGGCCATAGGGCGAGGGGGCCGCCCGGCCCAGGACCACGAGATCCGTCATTCCGCCCTGAATGGTCTCCTTGTTCGAGGTCGAGATGAGCGCGGATCGGCCCCCGTCGCGGCGAACGGCGATAAGGCCACCTTCGAGCTGCTGCAACTCCTCCCCGGAGAGGTCTCCGGCAAAGAGCGCCCATAGGTCGATCGCCCGTTCCGTTGCCCACCTGTGGCCGGTCTCGGCAGAGTCGGCGCGAGGCATCTAACTGACCGCCTGGATGAGACCGCGCACCAGGGGCGCGCGACCTGCACTGTTGTCCACCGTGAACGAGACCCGGTCCGAGCGATAGCGGTCATCGGCCGACTCGAGGGCGCCGCCGTCCGGTCCGAACGCGATGCGCCGGACACGGAGGAGCGGGCTGCGGGAGGCGACCCCGAGCAGGCGCGCGTCGGTGGTCGGGGCGCCGATCGCGTCAATCCGCTGGCGAGCAGAGGCCACGACGATTCCCTGCGCGGCGAGCGACTCGTAAATCGAATGGCCCTCGAGGTCCATGTGGAACAAACGGGACCCAACCTGGGGCGGAAACGTCGTCCGCTCGAGCATGAGCGGCTCCTTGTCGGCCAGCCGAAGGCGTACGAGATGGATCACCGGGCTGCCCTCGTCGAGGCCGAGAGCGGCGGCCATTGTGCTGTCGGCGCGCCGCTCTTCGAGACCGACGACCCGAGCGGATGGTGACCGGCCAAGCGAGCGGGCCCAGGCCGAAAAACTGAGCAGCTCGTTGAATGGCTGGCTCAAGCTCGGCGCCCGGACCACCGCCGGCCGGCCGCGCGAACCATGGATCGCCCCCTCGGCTCGCAGGGTGGCGAGCGCCTGGCGGATGGTCCCCCGCGAGACCCCGTAGCGGCTCCTCAGCTCGGCCTCCGAGGGCAGCAGGTCGCCCGGCTGCCAGCGGCCCGCCTCCATGGCCAGTCGGAGCGCGTCGCTGATCTGGCGATGGAGCGGCGCGGAGCCGGCCCGGACGAGGCTGAGCGGCCGGTGATGGCCTGAGCCGCAGGGCACTACCGAGCCGCGCCGAAGCACCGACTTGTCCATACAAGTTGTAGTGTACCCCCGGCGTGGACCGGGCGCCAGCGGTAACCCTGCGCTAACGCGCTGTTAAGAAACGGCATGGACAGTTGTCTGGACTACCCGCGGTGCGCGGCGTATTCTCGCCGCCTATTCAGCGGCCGACGTCGTTCGACAGGGAGGGACTGTGCGCATGAGTTACGCCCGTATCGCCGTGCTCCTGCTGGGTGCCGTCCTGCTGGCGGCGGCCTGCCAGCCCGGTGCAGCCAGCGCCGACTGGAAGACACCCCCGAACAAGGACGCGGCGAAGACCCAGATCGAGGCAGGGTTCCAGACCTACGGCATGCCCGACTCGTGGGCCAACTACGGCGCCTCGATCACGGCGTTCTGCCAGAAGAACTGGACCTTCGACTGCCTATCAAAGCGCACCGACACGGACATGTCGTCGGCCGAGGAGATCCAACGCTTCGACGGGGAAAAGAACAATCCCATCGCCGTGATGGCCGACATCGGTATCCAGTTCGGCCCCATCGCCGAGACGATCGGCGTGGTGCCCGAGTATCTCCCGCCGAACGCCTCGGCCCTACCAGAGGGCTTCAAGTCAAAGACCGGCGGCTGGGTGGGCACGTTCGTGGGCGTACCTGGATTCGTTGTGAATACGGACGTGATGGAGGACAAGGGCATCCCGGTCCCCCGCACGTGGGCGGACCTGACCAAGCCCGAGTACAAGGGCCTGGTCGGCATCGGCCAAGTGGGCAAGTCGGGCACGGCGACGACCTCGTTCATCGCCATGACGCTGGCGGCCGGTGGGAGCATCGAGGACTTCGGCCCGGGAGTGACGTTCGCGAAGTCGCTTCTGGCCAACATCGAGGGCGTCAAGGAGGGAGCGGCCGAAGACCTGGAGAAGGGCGAGATCCCGATCCAGATCAAGTACGACTTCAACCTGCTTGCGGCTGCAGAGGCGGTCAAGGAGAAGGGCGTCAACGCCGAGGTGGTGATCCCCTCGGACGGCTCCCTCTATGCCGCTTCGGCGCTGATGGTGAACAAGTACAACACCGCCAAGATGGACTTTGCCAAGATGTTCATGGAATGGGTTCTGACCGACGAAGGCCAGACGGTCTTTGCCGAGTTTGGCGCCAGGCCGGTTCGGTACGTGCTGGGAGACCTGCAACTGCCCGACGCTGCCAAGGCCAAATGGCTCCCCGACGACATGTATGCGAACGTTGAGCAGGTCGATATCACGAAGGTGAGCATCGATCAGATCGCGGAGATCTGGAACGGCCAGGTTCTCGGCCAATAGCGCCTGACGGCCTGACTCCGCGTAAGCGGTGACGACCGGCACGACGGCGGCGGGTGCGGCCAGGACGGTGCTCGCGCCGTCACCGGCCGCCCGGCCGAACCGCCTGTCCGCCTGGCTGGCGGCGTGGCTGCCCGCCCTGCCGCTGCTCGTCCTCGTCGCGGCGATGCTGCTTGCCCCCGCAGTCCTGCTGATCCTCCAGAGCTTCATCGTCGGGGGCAGCCTCAGCCTGGACAACTGGGTCCGGGTGCTCAGCAGCCCGCTTGACCAGACCGCGATCCTCAACAGCCTCCTTCTCGGCGCGGTCTCGGCGTCCATCTCCACGCTGGTGGGGACACCGCTGGCGTGGCTCATCAGCCGCATGCTGCCTGTCCGCCGTGCCGGCTGGCTGGCCCTCCTCAATGTCGCCGCGAACATCGGCGGAATCGGCCTCGCCTTCGCCTACCTCGCCACGCTCGGGACGGTCGGCATGGTGACGCTCGCCCTCCAGGGTCTCGGCACTGACCTCGTGCCGCCGCGACCTTCATCCTTCCTGGGGCTCGTGCTCGGCTATCAGTACACGAACATCCCGCTCTTCGTTCTGCTCACCATTCCGGCCATGGGAGCCCTGCGCGACGACTGGTGGGAAGCCGCCCAGACGGCTTCCGCCACGCGATCCCAGTTCTGGCGGAGGATCGGCCTGCCGATCCTGTCGCCCTTCATCGCGGCGGGCTGGCTGCTCATCTTCACCTGGTCGATCGGGATCTACGGAATCGCCTTCGCACTGGCCGGGAGCGGCGCCGTCATCTCCACGCCGCTGATCACCCTGCGCATCGGGCTGATCCTGCAATCGGACCTGTTCAACACCTTCCGCGCGTCGGTGTTCGCGGTCATCCTCATGATCATCGCCAGCGCGGCGCTGCTCGCCTACCGGACGCTGCTCCGGCGGGCATTGCGCTGGTTCTGATGACGGTCGCAGCGGAGGAAGGCAGGCTGCCCGGGCAACGGATCGGCGCCTGGCTGCTGTTCGGGCTGCTGGCCATCTACCTGCTCCTGCCGCTCCTTTCCCTGCTGCTCTACTCGCTCGCAACGGTGTGGCGGGCCAACATCCTTCCCGACGGCTACACCGCCAGCCACTGGCTCGAAGCGTTTTCATCGCCGCGCGTGGTGGGCGCGTTCCTGCGCTCGACCATCGTTGCCACGGTCGTGGTGCTGCTGGACATTGCGCTGGTGGTCCCCGCTGCCTACTGGGCTCGCGTTCGCAACCCGCGGGTCCGGACGATCGTGGAGCTCTCGGCGGCCATTCCCTTTGCCCTGCCCTACGTCGTCATCGCGTTCGGCATCCTGCGGCTGGTGGGCTCGACGACGGCGACGGCCTGGTTGCTCGGGTCGCCGTGGCTGCTGATCCTCGGCCATGCCGCCATCTGTTTTCCCTTCCTCTACTGGGCGGTCGACGGCGCCATGTCGGCGGCCGGGATCGAGCGGCTGAGCGAGGCCGCCGAGGCCTGTGGCGCTCGGCCCGGTCAGATCGTCCGGCGGGTCGTGCTGCCGAACATCACGCCGGGCCTGGTTGCCGGCGGGATCCTCGTCTTTGCAACCAGCTTCGGGGAGTTCGCACTGGCGCAGGTCCTCAGCGGCGCGGCGTTCGAGACGGTGCCGCTGTGGCAGGTCGACGCGCTTGACCAGACGGAGGGCAAGTTCAACCAGCTGGCCGTTGTGACCTTCGTGACGTTCGGGCTGCTGTTCGCTCTCTCGGCCGCGGTCGTGTTCTGGAACCGCGGTCAGACGATCCGGCTGCTGCCCGGC
>JACDFU010000084.1 GCA_013815585.1 Chloroflexota bacterium | reverse complement strand
GTGCGTGGCCGTCGCGGGCGGCCGGCTTCTCTGCTAGGCCTCATCTCCAGGAGGGACCGAACCGCCGGGCTTCACGGCCCGGCGGTTCTTTTCGTGGCGCGCTCCCTGGGATTATCGGCAACGGCCGCCAGAACCGCCTTGAGCTCGAACGAGGTCAGACCGGGATGCTTGGCCAGGATCAGCGCCAGCAGGCCTGCGACATGGGGTGCGGCGAAACTGTTGCCCGTCGCGACCGTCGAACCGCCATCCTTCCAGGCGATCGGGACGTCCACTCCCCAGGCTCCGAACTCCACTGGCGGGGACGGATTGTAGTAGAGGCGCCAGGGATCGGGCACGGAATGCGCGGCCACGGAAAACACCGAAGAGAAGAGCGAGGGATAGCTCTTTCCGGGCACGTTGTTGGCGGCGCTCACGAGCGCGGTGTTGCGGAAGTAGGCAGCGTCAGCCAGCTCGTGGAACGTCCCGAAGAGCGCATCGCTCTTCGATGACAGGCTGAGGTTGGCCGCCTGGACGCCCCGCTCAAGAGCCCAATCGAGGCCGGCCGCGAAGGCTATCCCCTTGCCCTTCAATTCCGGGCCCAGGACGCGCACCGACACCAGCTCAACCTCCGGCGCCAGGCCGAGGATGATCCCGCCACATGCCGTTCCGTGCCCGAACATGTCGCCGGCGTCGTCCGCTCGCACGTTCGGTTCACCGTCCACGAGATCAACGGCGACGCTCTCCACGACCCGGCCCAGAAGCGCAGGATGGTCGACCTCGAGGCCGCTGTCGATGATCGCCACCGTCACACCGGCGCCGCTGGAGCCGCCCCAGGCCCAGTCACGGTCCACCGCATCCAGACTGATTGAGCGCAGAAGCCCTGCGCTGGCCGGGTCGGCAAAGGGTTCGGACCAGGCCGGGCGCTCCTGCTCGGTCATTCCTCCGACGACGACCGCAGCCTTCCCGCGGAGGATGCGACCGCGCGGCGGGCGACAACCTCCAGGATCTCGAGCACGAGGCCCAGCTCGCGGTCGCTCAGAAGTCGAACACGAGCCAGCGCGTCGACCAGCGACCAGAAGGGCTCGCCGCCGGGCGGATCCAGACCGCTGGTGGCCTCCCCGACCAGTCCTTCGACCTGCACCTCCGTGAGCTGCACGTCGCCGAGCCGGCGAAAGACCTCCCCCAGCAGCCGGCCGGTGTCTCGCTGAACGCGGCTCGCGTTGATCGCCGTGGCAGCCTGACGGGCGAAAACGCCCAGAAGCTCCATGTCGCGCAGCGAGAACGTCGCCGAGCTCCGCTTGTCGAGGACCTGGAGAACACCGACCGTCGCCTCCCGGTCCACTAGCGGCACGGCAGCGATCGAGCGGGGCACGTACCCAGTCCTTTGAGCTGTTGCGCGATCGAACCGTGGGTCGCTGGCAACGTCAGAGAGGGCGATTGCCTGGCCGCTCGAGAAGACGTAACCGGCTATGCCCTGCGTGGGTGCCACCGACAGACCGACCGCGCCGGCACCGTGGGGGCCCGCCGCAACGCGAAATTCCAGCCGATCGGGCTCCGATTCGAAGAGTGCGATCGATGACGCCTCCGCCTCGAAGAGCGTTACGGCGGCATCGACGATCGACTGGAGGAGGAGCTGTTCGACGTCTCCCTGGAGGCGCCGGGCAACATGAGACCGCCGCGCGGCGGCCCTGAGGACCTCCAGCGCGGCGGGGGGCAGTTCAGCGTCGGGCATCGGCGCCCGGCTGAGCGACGGTCAGACTCGCTTGGCGCCGTGGCCCTCGACGTCGTCCTCATCCGAGACGCGGGCCGCGCTGCGGGCCGCTCCTTCGGGCGAGAGCTCATCGCCGGTGGCACTAACCCTCTTCATGCTGTGGCCCTCGACGTCGTCCTCATCCGAGAGGCGGGCCGCGCTGCGGGCCGCTCCTTCGGGCGAGAGCTCATCGCCGGTGGCACTAAGCCTCTTCATGCTGTGGCCCTCGACGTCGTCCTCTTCCGAGGCGCGTTCGCCGATCGGGCGCTTGTCAAGCGACATGATCAACCTCCTGAGCTGGAGCCGGTCATGGTCCCGGCGTGATGCGACTGTACCGCCCGTCGCCGGGCGCTGAATACCCTCGAGCAGACACCCAGCTTGTCGCCTTGCCGACACTGCGCAAGATCAGCGCTCAGCCCGGCGGGTCAGCCGATCGATGTCGGCAATGATCAATGAGTCGCGCTCAATGCGAACCAGGCCGTCCTCGACAAGGTCGCTAAGCAGCTTGTTCACGCTCTGACGTGTCCCGCCGATCATGGCAGCGAGGTCCGACTGCGTGTACGGCCAGTCCAGCCGCACCTCGCCGCGTGCCTCAGGTTCACGATCGCGAGCCAGACGGGCCAGGCGCATGGCGAGCCGTCCGGCCAGATCCAGGAAGTGCAGCTCCTCCACGTGGCCGGTCAACCGGCGGAGCTCTGCAGCCAAGCCCGTGAGGAGCGCATCACGGAGGCCGGGCTCCTGGTCGAGAACCCCTCGGAAGGCGTCTCGGGGCAGCACGAGGGTTTCGCTCGCTTCGAGCGCGGTTGCCGTCGCGGACCGCGGAGCGCCGTCGAGCAGGGCAAGCTCCCCAAAGAAGTCGCCCGGTCGCAGGGTTGCGATGATCGCCTCTTCACCCTCCGCCGATGGCAGAAGGATTTTCACGGCCCCGGACGAGACGACGTGGAGCGAGTCGCCTGGGTCCCCTTGGTGGAAGATGACCTCATTACGGCGAAAGCGCCTGCGTCGCAGCCCACCGGCCAGGGACGCAAGCTGGTCGTCCCGGAAGTGAGAGAACAGCGGCGAGGCGCGCAGGGTGGCAACCGCGAAGTCGTCGTATGTCATTCCTCGCCCCAAGTGGCGCGCTGAGCCGGAGACCGAATGTCGGCCACTTTACAGCGCAGGCGTCGTCTGGGACGCTGACGCGGACGATCGGGCGAAGGACGCTAGGCCGAACCGGGGCCTTGTACCGGCCCTGCACACGTCAACGACTGGAGGACAGCCATGGACCGCGCGAACCAGCAACCCAAAGAGCCGGCCGAGGTCGACGCCACCGAGAGCGGTCAGCAGCCGCCGGAGGACGACACTGAAGGTCACAACATGTTCCGGATGGACATCGGCACGGCCGGCGAGATGGCACGCATGAAGCGCGCCGACGTCGACCGCGACCTGCGCGAGCGCCAGCGGGCCAAGGAGGCTCGGCCCAACCGGCCAAGTCGCTAGCCGCCGGCTCACCCGGTGGTCGGCCACGCCGAGCCCGGTTTGCAGCGGGTGCAACCAAGCGACCCGAAACCTCGAGAGCTGGCGGGTTTTTTGCATCGGATGTAAAGAACGCGCTCGGGAAGGCCGAAGTCGGTCGACTTCGTTGCGCTGAACGCAAGCGTTCGGTCAGGCCCGCCGCCCGCACGTCGCTTACGTGCATCTGATGCAAACGCCGCGGTGCCTTGGGAAGGAACCCGCCCTCCCGGGGATCTGTGGCCTCCCAGGGGTTCGTGGCCTCCCGGGGGTCGGTGGCTCGGCTGGCGGAGCCACCGGAGTAGGCGAGCTCTCGACCCGTGACATAGACGGTGCGCCGGGCGGATCATGGCATCCGTGGCACGCGACCTGCCCTCGGGCACCGTCACCTTTCTGTTCACCGATATCGAGGGCTCCACCAGGCTGCTCCAGGAGCTCGGCCCGGAGGCCTATGGCCGGGCCCTGGCCGAGCACCGGCGAGCGCTGCGCACGGCCTTCGCCCGCCACGCCGGTGTGGAGGTCGATACCCAGGGCGACGCCTTCTTCGTCGCATTCCCAACCGCACCGGGGGCGGTGAGCGCGGCACAGGAGGCGCGCGACGCCCGGGCAGCCGCAGGCCCGATCCGGGTCCGTATGGGCATCCATACCGGCGCGCCGCACCTGACGCCGGAGGGATACGTCGGACCGGACGTGCACAAGGGGGCCCGCATCTGTGCGATCGGCCACGGCGGGCAGGTGCTCGTGTCGGCCACCACAGCCGCCCTCATCGGCCCCGACGGGCTGCGCGACCTCGGCGAGCACAGGCTGAAGGACCTCTCGGCGCCAGAGCGCATCTACCAGCTCGGAACCGATGAGTTCCCGCCGCTCACGAGCCTCCATCAGACCAACCTGCCGATCCCTGCCACGCCCTTCCTGGGACGTGAACGGGAGCTGGCCGAGGTGGTCCGGATGCTCTCGCGGGAGGACGTTCGCATGCTCACGCTCACCGGACCGGGCGGGACAGGCAAGACGCGTCTCGCGCTGCAGGCAGCCGGCGGGTTGGCTGATCGGTACGCTGCGGGTGTCTGGTGGGTGCCGCTGGCGCCGCTCCGGGATCCTCAGCTGGTGCTGGCCACGGCCGAGCAGGCGGTCGGAACCAGGGATGGCCTGGCCGACCACATCGCCGACCGATCGATGCTGCTGCTCCTCGACAACTTCGAGCAGGTCGTCGAAGCAGCCGCAGATGTGGCTGGGCTGCTCGCCGCCTGTCCCAACCTCGACCTTCTCGTCACCAGCCGCGAACCGCTCCATATCACCGGCGAGCACCAATACCCGGTGCCGCCGCTGGCGCAGGCCGAGGGGATCGAGCTCTTCGTGGCGAGGGCAAGGGCCGCGAAGCCCGATCTGGAGGTCGACGACGCCATGTCCGAGATCTGCCGGCGCCTGGAAAACCTGCCGCTTGCGATCGAGCTCGCCGCCGCACGGGTGAAAGCCCTCTCGTCGGAGCAGATCCTCGCCCGACTCGACAGGCGGTTGCCGTTGCTGACGGGCGGCGCCCGCGACCTGCCAGAGCGGCAACGTACGCTGCGCGGAGCGATCGCCTGGAGTTACGAGCTGCTGACCCCCGAAGAGCAGCGCCTCTTCGCCAGGCTCGCGGTGTTCCGGGGTGGTTGCACGCTCGAGGCGGCCGAGCAGGTAGCGGAAGCCACCCTGGACACCCTCCAGTCGCTGGTCGACAAGAGTCTCGTCCGCCACAGGGACGAACGCTTCTCGATGCTCGAGACGATTCGTGAGTACGCCGCCGAGCGACTCGACGGCTCCGGTGAGGCCCATGAGCTTCGGCGGCGCCACGCGGACCATTTCCTGGCGCTCGCCGAGAAGGCGGAGCCCGAGCTACGCGGCGACTCGCTCGAATGGCGGGACCGGCTCGAGCCGGAGCACGACAACCTGCGAGCCGCCCTCGACCGGCTGGAGGCGGCAGGCGAAACGGAGCGTGTCCTCCGCCTGGCGGGAGCCGCCTCCCGGTTCTGGTATCTGAAGAGCCACCTGACGGAGGGTCAGCGTCGCCTGGAGAGCGCCTTGGGTGCCGAGTCCCGGCCGACGGCGGCGCGTGCCAAAGCGCTCAACGCGGCGGCGGTCATGGCGATCAACCTGGGAGATTCGGCCACCGCCCGGCGCCGGGCCGAGGAGGCGCTGGCCCTTCACCGCACCCTCGGCGAAGCGTGGGGCACCGCCTACTCGCTGATGATGGTCGGCAATGCCCTTGCCGAGGGAGGCGAGGCTACACGCGCTCGCCCCCTACTGGAAGAGAGCGTGCGGAGATTTCGCGACCTCGGGGACGAGCACTACGCCCTGATCGCGAACTTCAATGTCGCCTGGGTGACGGCCGACCTGGGCGACCTGCACCGCTCGCGAGCGCTGCAGGAGGACAACCTCCGCCTGGCACGTCAACTCCTCAACGAACGTCTTGAAGCAAGCGCGCTCGCTCAACTGGCCATGCTGGCCTGCGACGAGGACCGACTCGACGACGCCTCCGCCATGCTGCGAGAGGCCATTCGCATCCATTACCGTGAGGCCAACGATCTCGACCTCGCCTATCTCCTGGGCCGCCTGGCGTCAGTGCTCACCCTCGACGGCCGGGCAGCGATCGCGGCACGGCTTCTGGGTAGCTCCGCGTCGCTGGCCGAACAGGTCGGTGCAAAGGCGGCCTGGTGGGCCGACGATCGGGCCGCCAGGACCCTGGCCGCCATCCGCACGCAACTGGGTGAGGCTGCCTTCAACGACGAATGGAAGCAGGGCCGGGGGCTGCCGGTCGCCGAGGCCGTCAGGCTCGCTCTCGGCCCTGCGGATTGATCGGCGGCTTACAGCCCCGGCGTGGTGGGAGGGTTCGTGGACCCGCCCGCTGACGTCGTCTCGTCGCTGGTCGACTGCGCTCCAGGCGCCGTCGAGGGCGGCGGCGAGTAGATCGGCGTGCCGGTCGTTCCCTTGCCGGAGTCGCCGACGTCCGACGCAGCAGACTCGGCCTTATCCCGGAGGTCGGCGGCAACTTCGCGGCTCCTTGCGGCGACGTTCTGGCCGACCTCCTGGGTCTTCTCGGCCGCCTTCTGCGCCAGCGGGCCCGCCTTCTCGGCCGCCACGGCGGCCAGCTCAGCAGCCTTCGCGGCGACCTCCCGCAGGATCGGCCCGCCCTGGGTCTGTACCTGGTTGGCCACCTTGTCGATCATCTCCTGCAGCTGGCCGACCATCGGACCAGCGGCTGAGGCGCCCCGGTCCCAGGCGCTCTGTCCGGGTTCGGTGTCGGTGCGCGCACCCGAGCCCCAGTTGGAGCTCGAGCTGCCGCTGTAGCTCGAACCTGTCCCAGCCTCATAGCCGCTGCCCAGGCTGGTGTCGGCCGGTCGAGTGGCGTCAAACGAGTCGGGCGTGGTGTAGGGCGATTCCCCGCCCAGCGACTCCCCTCCCCTGGCTGCCATGCTCTCCGTGCCCGAAGGGTCTTCCGCACCACCGTAGGCGGAACCACTCTCGCTGCCCCCCGGGCTGTCATAGCTCGACGCGAGCGGGATGGCCTCGCCTTCGAGGGTGGCGTCGATGTCCGGCGCTGCCGTGGTGGGATTCTGCGAGTCGTCCGAGCTGATGGTCGAGTCGCGCGGTGTGTCCTGCATGGTTGGGCGTCCTTTCTGGTGCTCAGCCGGCGCCCGCAGGGCGACGGAACGCTCAATCTTCGCCACTCCGGACACTGGTCGCGAAAAGACAACGCCGCTCAGCCTTGCAGTCCCGAGACAGCGGGGCTGCGTGGCGGGCCCGTCAGTGGCGGAAGTGCCGCGTCCCCGTGAGCAGCATGGTCGCGCCCGCCGCCTCCGCCGCGGCGATCACGTCCGCATCGCGCTGCGAACCACCCGGCTGCACAAACGCGGTGACGCCTGCCTGGGTGCAGACCTCGACCCCATCCGGGAAGGGATAGAAGGCGTCCGATGCGCAGGCTGCGCCGACGACGCGCTCGGGACCGGCCTTCGAGACGGCCAGGCGGGCGCTGTCGACCCGGCTCATCTGTCCAGCACCCACCCCTACCAGGACACCTTCCCGGACCAGCAGGATCGCATTCGACTTCACGTGGCGGCAGAGCCGCCAGGCCAGCTCCAGGTCCCGCTGCTCGTCCGGCGTCGGTGCCCGTGAGGTGGCGACTCGCCAGGTCCCGGGATCGTCGGGCTGGGTGTCAGAATCGCTCACGAGCAGGGCCCCCGACACCGTCCGAAGCTCCAGAGCCGGCTGCGCAGGCGCCGCGAGACCCGGATCCCGGATGACCCGGAGGTTGGGTTTGGTGGCCAGGATCGCGACGGCGCCGTCCTCGATCCCCGGTGCCAGGATCACCTCGAGGAAGAGTGACGTCAGTCGCTCGGCAAGTTCCGGCGTGATCGGGGTATTGAGCGCAACCACGCCGCCGAATGCGCTGACGGGATCGCCGGCGAGGGCGGCCTCCCAAGCGGCCATGGGCTCCGCCGCCTCGGCCGCACCGCAGGGGTTGGTGTGCTTGACGATGACGCAGCCGGGCGAGCGGAGGTCGCGCGCAATGCCCGCCGCGGCCGCTCCGTCGAGCAGATTGTTGTAGCTGAGCGGCTTGCCCTGGACCAGGTCGACGCCATGCGCGAACGACCCGCTGAGCCGGGGCGTGTCAGCGCCCGGAACCAGGCGGTAGGCGGCGGCTGCCTGGTGAGGGTTCTCGCCATACCGGAGGTCGGCGAGGCGCTCGAGGTCAAGTCGCCAGCGGGCCGGGAAGCGTTCAAGGGGCGCTTCGCCCAGCCTGTCGGCCAGCGTCGTGGCGATGTGGCGGTCGTACTCGGCGGTCCGCTCGAAGGCCTTGACGGCCAGACGCTTCCTGATCGCGTCGGAGAGCCGCCCGGAGTCTCGAAGCTCGGCGGCGACTGCGGCGTAGTCCGCCGGGTCCGTAACGATCGCCACGGACGCGTGGTTCTTGGCGGCCGCCCGCACGAGCGTCGGGCCGCCGATGTCGATCTCCTCGATGAGCGCCTCGATCGAGAGATCAGCCTTCGCGGCCGCCGCCTCGAACGGATAGAGGTTGACCACCACCAGCTCGAACGGCTCGATGGCAGCCAGGACCAGGGCCTCGCGATGCTCCTGCCGGCTCAGATCCGCCAGCACGCCGGCCGCGATGCGGGGGTGCAGCGTCTTGACCCTGCCGTCGAGCATCTCCGGGAAGCCCGTGACCGCGGCGACATCGGTCACCTCATGACCGGCATCGCGAAGGGCGCGGGCGGTTCCCCCGGTCGACACGAGCTCGAAGCCGAGCGCGGTCAGCTCGGCCGCCAGCTCGACCAGCCAGGTCTTGTCCGAGACCGAGAGCAGCGCTCGCCGTCGCATCGGCAGCGACGCCGCAATCGCGGCGTCAACCCGGACCTGCCGCCCGTCCACGATCAGCCCGCCCGCGAGGGCGAGGGCAACGGCGCGCGGCAGAAGCCGGTGCTCGACCGTGTGCAGGCGCTCCGCCAGCGTCGCTTCATCGTCGGTGGGGAGGATGTCGACGGCCTCCTGGGCCACGATCGGTCCCCCATCGAGGGTCTCGTCAACGAGATGGACCGTCACGCCGGTCACCCGCGCGCCGGCCGCCAGTGCATCCCTCACGGCGTGCGCGCCCGGGAACGCCGGCAGCAGGCTGGGATGCACGTTCAGGATGCTGGCAGGGAAGGCCTCGAGCACGGGGGCTCCGAGACGGCGCATGAAGCCGGCCAGCACGACCACGTCCGGTTGCGCGGCTGCCAGCGTGGATGCCACGGCCCGATCCCACGCGCCGGGACCGGCGTGATCGCGCGGGCTGACGAGCGCGCAGCGGGTGCCGTTCTCGCGCGCGAACTCGAGGGCCGGGCAGTCACGGTCCGCCAGCACCAGGCAGATCTCTCCGCCGAGCGAGCCGCTGGCCGCCTGACGATGAAGCGCCCGCAGGTTGCTGCCCCGTCCCGAGACACAAACGGCGACGGGCCGGCTCACGAGCGCGCGATCGTGCCCCGCGCGTCAACCTCCGTATACCGGAGCCCGTCGGGCGCGGTCTCGAACACCTCGCCGATCTGCCACGACGACAGGCCACGCGCGCTGAGGAACGTCACGGCCTCGTGGAGAGCGTCCGCCGGCAGCACGGCAACCATGCCGATGCCCGCGTTGAAGGTCGCGCGAAGCTCGGCCCCATCGAGGCCGCCCAACGCCTGGAGCAGGCCGAAGATCGAAGGCCCGGGCCAGGCACCGACTTCAATCGAGGCGCCGAGACCGATGGGCAGGGCACGGGGCACGTTGCCCGGCAGCCCACCACCCGTGACGTGAGCCAGGCCCACAAGCGGCATGCCCAGCTGCGCCAGGTGCGTCCGCAGCGTCAGCACGTCCTGGGCGTAGATGCGCGTCGGCGTCAGCAGAACCTCGCCGAGCGTCGCCAGGGCGCTGGCCGGCTCCTCCCCTGAGGCCGTGTCCGCGGCCGACTGGCCGAGCACGCTGCCGAGAACCTCCAGGTAGGGCGCAGTCAGCTCCAGCTCATTGCGGGAAACAAGGGCACGGATCAGCGAGTAGCCATTGGCGTGCAGCCCCGACGAGGCCATGCCGAGAAGGACGTGACCCGCGCGGACCCGCTTGATATCGAGCAGGTCCTCGCGCTCAGCGACACCAACGCAGAACCCCGCCAGATCGAACTGGTCGGGCTCCATCAGTCCCGGATGCTCAGCGGTCTCGCCGCCCACGAGGGCGCAGCGGGCGAGCTCGCAGCCAGCCGCCACCCCCGCCACCAGCTCCGCCACGTCTGCCGGCTCGAGGCGTCCAAGCGCGATGTAATCGAGGAAGAAGAGCGGGTTTGCGCCCAGGCAGACGACATCGTCGACGCACATCGCCACCAGGTCCTGACCGATCGTGTCGAACCTGTGCAGAGCCGCCGCGATGGCGGTCTTGGTGCCTACGCCGTCAGTGGCGCTGACGAGCACGGGCTCGCGGTAACCGGTCGGCATGGCCACGGCCGATGCGAAGCCGCCGATCCCGCTGATGACGTTCTCGCCGCTCGTGCCCCCGAGCCGGACGCGGAGAAGCTCCACTGCGCGCTCGCCCGCGGCAACGTCCACGCCCGCCTCCGCGTAGGCGTCCCGAACCTCGGTCACGATGGGAGGCTCACCGGCTGGTCCTCCAGGACGAACTTGTGCGAGGTGGCGTCGTACGGGACGGGCACCGGGTAATTGCCATCGAAGCAGGCGAAGCAGAAGCGGTCGCGCGGCAGCTGAAGCCCATCGAGGACGCCGCCGATGGAGAGATAGGCAAGGGAATCGGCGCCCACGAACTCGCGGATCTCGTCGACCGAATGGCTGGCCGCGATCAGCTCGGTCTCGATCTGGGTGTCGATCCCATAGAAGCAGGGATGGAAGATCGGAGGCGCGCTGATGCGGAGGTGGACCTCCTGCGCGCCGGCCCGGCGGAGAAGCGCCACGATCTGCTTGGTCGTGGTACCCCGCACAATCGAGTCGTCCACCACGATCAGCCGGCGGCCCCGGACCTGCTCGCGGAGCGGGCTGAGCTTGACGGTCACGCCGCGCTGGCGAAGTGCCTGGCTCGGCTGGATGAAGGTTCGGCCGGCATAGCGGTTCTTGACCATGCCCTCGCGGTAGGGAATGCCGCTCTGCTCCGCGAAGCCGGCCGCGGCGGGTGCTCCCGTGTCCGGGACCGGCATGACCAGGTCCGCCGCAACGGGCGCCTCCCGGGCGAGTGCCTCGCCCATCCGGCGACGCACCTCGTACAGATTGCGGCCCATCATGTAGGAGTCCGGGCGGGCGAAATAGATCAGCTCGAAGACGCAGAGATGCTCGCGGCCTTCGGCCATGCGGATCGAGCGTGGGCCGCCCGGCTCGCCGAGGACGACCATCTCCCCGGGCTCGATCTCGCGCACGACCTCGGCGCCCAGGATGTCGAGGCCGGCGGTTTCCGAGCTGAGGCACCAGCCACCCTCGGGAAGCCGGCCCAGCACCAGTGGCCGGAACCCGAACGGGTCTCGCACGCCGATGACTCGCTGATCGTCCATGACCACGAGCGCATAGGCGCCGCGCACCCTGGGGAGCACCGCGAGCAGCGCTGCCACGAGATCCTCGGCTGGCTCCTCGGCCAGGAGAGCGGTCAGCAGCTCCGTGTCCGTTGAGCCGTTGAGCCGCTCCCGACCACCCGGCAGGAGCTCGAGAAGCTCCCGGGTGTTGACGAGATTACCGTTGTGGCTGACCGCGACGCTGCGCCGCGGCCCCATCCGAAAGGCGGGCCCGCTGTTCTCCCAGAGCGTCGAGCCCGTCGTGGAATAGCGGCAGTGGGCGATCGAAAGGTGGCCTTGGAGCGAAGGAAGGCGCCGCTCGTCGAGGACCTGGGAGACCATGCCGAGGTCCCGGTAGAGCATCACCCCGTCTCCGTCGCTGACCGCCAGGCCGGCCGACTCCTGACCGCGGTGCTGCAGCGCGAACAGACCCAGGGCAGCCAATCCGGCAGCCTGCTGGCCCGGTGCGTGGATGCCGATGACGCCGCACACGCTCAGTCGCGTCCCTTCATCGCTGCTGAACCAGGCGCCAGCGCAGCGCCAAGGGCACGAGGGAGCGCCTGGTCCCAGGCGTGTCGGAGATCCCGCAGGTGCACATCGATCTCGTCGGCCACGCCGGCGCCCCGGCCCTCGGCAGCGCCGGCGGCCCCCTCCCCGACCAGTCGGACGACGAGCCGATCGCCACCGATCGTGCCGAGCAGGCCCAGGGGCACACCGTGCTCACCGGCCAGCGCCCTCACGGCGCGGGCGCGATCCGGTGCGAAGGAGATCACGACCCGGCTGGGGCTCTCTCCGAACAACTCCACCGATGGCGACGACCCCACGCTCAGCTGAAGGTGGGCTCCGCGCCCACCCCAGATCGCCGACTCGGCCAGGGCGACGGCAAGGCCCCCGCCGGCGACGTCCTGGGCACTCGCCAGGAGCCGCGCGTCGGCGGCCGCGCGAAGGAAGGACTGCAGGTCGCCCTCGCGCGCGAGGTCCAGCGT
>JACDFU010000083.1:494-12232 GCA_013815585.1 Chloroflexota bacterium | reverse complement strand
ACACCGTCGTCTCCGTTCGCTGTCGGTCAGCCGGTCGCGCCGTGAGGAGCGACGACCGCCGGTGGTTGCTCGGCCGGTGGGAAGGACCCGCGCAGCACCTTGTCGGGTGCCGCTGGCCTGTCCCGAAGACTGTCGCTGCCTTCGACGATCTCCGGGGCGGGTGGCCGGAGCGCCGCCGGCTTTCGCCTAAGCGCCGCGGCCAGTACCTGGTCCATCGAGTCGCACAAGACCAGCTTGATCTGCTTGCGGATCTCCTCGGGGATGTCCCGCAAATCCTTCTCGTTCTTGAGCGGCAGGATGACCATCCTCGCCCCGGAAAGGTGAGCGGCAAGAATCTTGCTCTTGAGCCCGCCGATCGGCAGCACGCGCCCGCGCAGGGTGATCTCGCCCGTCATCGCCACGTCCTTGCGGACGGGGATACCGGTGAGCGCACTGACCATGGCGGTTGCCATCGTCACACCGGCGGAAGGCCCGTCCTTGGGGATGGCGCCGGCCGGCACGTGGATGTGGAGGGTGTTCTTTTCGAACATCTGCGGGTCGATGCCGAGTTGGCGGGCATGGGCCCGGATCCAGGACAGACCTGCTCGCGCCGACTCGCGCATCACCTCGCCCAGCTGGCCCGTGAGGATGAAGTCCTCCTTGCCCTCCATGCGCGTGACCTCGACGGCAACGACGTCGCCACCGGTCTCGGTGACAACGAGGCCCGTCGCGGCTCCGGTCTGGTCCTCTGACTCCAGCTCGCCGTATTCGAAACGCGGTGGGCCGAGGTAATCGAGCAGCTTCTTGACGTCGACAACGGTCTTGCGCTTCCGTCCTTCGGCCACCGTGCGCGCCACCTTGCGCATGATGTTTGCGATCTCGCGCTCGATGTTCCGAACCCCGGCTTCCTTGGTGTAGGCCTGGACGAGCTCGGTGAGCGCCTCGTCAGTGAGCTCGATGTGCTTGGGCTTCAGCCCATGGTTCTCCATCTGCTTGGGGATGAGGAACCGCCGGGCGATCTCGACCTTTTCATGCTGGGTGTACCCCGGAAGCTGGACGACCTCCATCCGGTCGCGCAGCGGCGGTGGGATGGGATCCATCAGGTTGCCCGTGGCGATGAAGAGCACCTTCGAAAGGTCGAAGGGAACCTCGAGGTAGTTGTCCTGGAAGGTGTTGTTCTGCTCGGGGTCGAGCACCTCGAGCAGGGCGGAGCTCGGATCGCCACGGAAGTCCATGCCGATCTTGTCCACCTCGTCGAGCATGAAGACCGGGTTGTTCGAGCCGGCGGTCTTCACGTTCTGGATGACCCGGCCCGGCAAGGCGCCGATGTAGGTGCGCCGGTGACCACGGATCTCGGCCTCATCGTGGATCCCGCCCAGGCTCATGCGAACGAACTTGCGGCCCATGGCCCTGGCGATGCTCTTGCCCAGCGAGGTCTTTCCCACGCCGGGAGGTCCGACGAAAGCCAGGATCGGGCTGCGGATGGTATCGGCCAGCGTGCGCACGGCGAGGTACTCGAGGATGCGCTCCTTGATCTTCTCGAGACCGTAGTGGTCCTCGTCGAGGATCCGGGCCGCCTCCTTGATGTCGAGGTTGTCGTCGGTCGAGACGTTCCAGGGCAATCCAACGAGCCAGTCCACGTAGGTGCGGATGACGCCCACTTCGGGTGACGCGGAGGGAATCCGGCTCATCCGGTCGATCTCCTTGATCGCCCTCGCCTGGATGTCCTCGGGCATCCCGGCCTGCTCGACCTTCTCGCGCAGCTCGTTGATCTCAGCCTGCTGAGGATCATCCTCGCCCAGCTCGCGCTGGATGGCCTTCAGCTGCTCCCGCAGGATGTACTCCCGCTGGGTCTTGTCCATCTCCGACTTGACCTCGGACTGGATTCGACCCTTCAGCTCGAGGATCTCGATCTGACGCGCGAGGAAGGCCGAAACGAGCTTCAGGCGCTCCACGACGTCCACCGTCTCCAGGAGCTCCTGGCGTTGCTCGGTGCTCATGTCCGGGCTGTAGGCGACCATGTCAGCCAGGAGTCCTGGCTCGCTGATGTTCCGCGCGGCCACGGCCGCCTCGGGGGGGACTGGCGCACCCGACTGGACGTACTGCTCGATCTGGGAGGTCACGCTGCGCATCAGCGCCTGCACCTCCACGCTGGCCCCCGAGGAATCGGCGATCTCCTCGACGCGGGCCACGATGAACGGATCCACCTGGCTGAAGCCGCTCACCCGGAGGCGTTGCTGGCCCTGGACGATCGCCCGGACGGTCCCGTCGGGCAGCTGGACGACCTGGGCGATCTTGGCCAGCGTGCCGACCTCGTAGAGCTCGCTCGGGCTGGAAATCTCCTCCTTTTCGGCCTGCCGCTGGGTGACGAGCGCGATCGGGGTGTCGTCCGCCACTGCCTTGTTGAGGGCCTGAACAGACTTGTCCCGCCCAACCTGGAGCGGGACGATCATCTCGGGAAAGATGACGGTTTCGCGCAGCGCGACGAGCGGAAGCTCGCGCGGCCCGACCTCGCCGGTGGGCGGCGGCGCCTGTTCCTCGGGCGCTTCGGGTCGTTCGGACATGTCGATAGTCTCCTTGGTCGGTGCCATCAGGTGCGTGCGGTCTGTCAGTAGCTCTGCCGAGTGGCCGGCTGATCGTCGGGCTCGGTGTCCGAATCGACCTCGTCGTCCCAACCGGGGTGTCGTTTGAAGAGCATCTCCAGGATCCGTGTGCCCATCCGTTCTTCGATCTCGAAGAGGATGCGGACACCGGCCAGGTTGACGCCCATGTTCTGGGTCAGGTGGCGGATCCAGAGGACCCGCCGGATGTCGTTCTCCGAATAGAGGCGGATGTTGGTGGGCGTGCGCGCCGGGCAAAGGAGGCCCTCGACCTCGTAGATGCGCAGCGTCCGGGGATGAACCCGCACCATGCTGGCCGCCACGCTGATGACGTAGACCGGCCTGGTCGGGTCGCGCATCACCCCTTCGCGCACGCTCGCCTCCTGCAGTGGTGAATCAGCGGACGCCGGCTTCGTCGCGGGCCTGCTCGGAGCCGGAGGCAGCGCCCGGTTCCTGCTGACCCTTCGTGCTCTGGCCGGGCCCGACAGCCTTGCTGGTCGAACCATCGGTCGTAGGCGTGATCCTGATATGGCGTGGCTTGGCCTCCTCGGCCTTCGGGATCGAGAGCGTGAGCATCCCGTTCTCGAAGCGGGCAGTGGCCTGGTCCGCGCGAACGTCGGCGGGAAGCGTCACGGTTCTCGTGAAGCTGCCACGGCGAATTTCCTGGTAGAGATAGCCCTCCTCGTCGCCGCGCTGCTCATCCGCGGTGGTCCCGCTGATCGTGAGCGTGTCGCCGTTGACCGTCACGTCGACGTCGTCGGGCTTGACACCGGGCAGTGCCGCGGTGACCACCAGCTCGTCGGGCGTCATCCGGACGTCGAGGGGAAGGGTCTGGACCTCGCCGCCCTGGCCGCCGGCCCACGTGTGGGGTCGAACGAACGAATCCTCAAAGAGTCGATCCATCGCCTGCCGGAGTGACATGAGTTCCCCCAAAGGCGACGTTCGACGGATCATGGTCATGGCCGTCTCACTCCTTTGCCGTGTCCCTAGTACCTGTACGCCGGCGGCTCCCGCGGACAAATCCTCCGCCGCCACCTTGGCATCGCGGATGCTAGAACCATGACAATACCGTTGTCAAGTCTTCTGTCATGAGCCGCAGATCAATTCCGTCGGGCCCGGAGGGAGGCTGGTTCCACCCTGGCAGCCCGCTGTCATTCGATCCGCGCCTCACTCGAAGTGGCCGTTGGATCTTCGGGCAGCTTCCCGGCCGAGACAGCCTGCCCGGGCGGCCGAAGCCCGACTTCCCCTTCAAAATGCCCGCCCCCGCGCTGCCCATCGAGCCCAGCGGTGGCGCCAAGCCTAACTTCCCTTCAAATACCCACCGCCGTGCTCTTCGTTCCGCCGCCAGGATTCCGCCCTCCTTTCCTTCATCCACCCGTCAGGTTGGTGGGTGAACGGCAGGAGGGCCATTTCGGGCGTACAAGGGTGAAGGAAACTGCTGCGGGCTTCACTGACACCAATGCCACGGCTAGGTGAAAGGAACCGAGCCCGTGGCCCTGCCTCGCGCCCGTGGCCGGCCTCGCGCCTCCGGCCGGGACTCCTCCCGGCGGGCGGATTACCGGCTGAAGCGCCCTCAGCGGGGTGAGATCTCCACCGCTTCGACGCGCCAGTCACGTGCCACCGGGCCAAGGATCGGAAGGTCCCTGGCCACCGCCCGAAGGCGAATGCGACCGAGCTGCTCCACCGGGACCGTGACCACCGTGGCAGCCGGGAACAAGCCGAAGAAGGTGCTGTCGACCGTGTCGTGGCGCACCGCGACGATGCTCGCATCTGCGGTTTCTCGATCGGCACGGAGGGGCCCGTCACCGACGGGCTCCAGATCGAACTGGAGGCTTTCGAAAGGCCGATCCGGATCGATCTCCTCAGCCACACCCTCCGGCTCGGGACCTGCCAGGAGAAGTGCTGCCAGGCGGCTGCGCAGGGTCGCGTCGTCGCGCTGCCATCGATCCCTGACCTGCTGCTCGCTGATCGGCGCCAGGTAGAGCGGGGCCGCCATCGCTGGCCGCTCGGCTCGCCAGGCGCTGACATACCGCTGCAGAACCGAGGCCGGCGAGCCATTGGTTCCGGCAGCGACCCAAAACCCCGTAAACAGGACGATCAACACGGGCGCCAGAGCGAGAATCTGGATCGCGCCACCTGGTCGTCGCCTTTGTCGCAACGCGGCCCGGTAGGCCGCCACCGCCTGAGTGCCCCAGACGCCCATGAAACCCACGAGTCCGAGGAACAGCAAGTCCGAGCGATCCGTCTCGAGGAGAGCCCAGCCCAGCCCAGCCAGCGCCGCGACTGCGCCGACCTCCAGAACGGCGAGTAGCCAGCCGCGCGCGTCGCCAAGTGCCAGCTGGCCCCAGCCCCACACGAGCAGGGAGCGCCGCAGGACTGCCGCGGCCGAAAGCCCCCCCGCAGACGGAGGAACCGAAGCCTCAGCCAGTGCCCTTCGCGCCGCTGCCGATGAGCTCCCGGTGCACTTCCACCTGGCAGTCCGTGCGGGAGATCGCGAGCACCTTGTCACCGGCCCGGAACACGGTGTCCGGGCGGATCTGCTGCGCGAGGTCGTCACGGATCAGCACGAACAGGGAGCAGCCATCGGGGAGATTGATGTCGCGCGGGACCCTGCCGACGGCAGGCGAGTCCTCCTGGATCTGCGCCTCGATGACCTCGAGGTCGCCGCCCGACAGCTGGGCCAGATGAAGGATCTCGTGAACCGGGATGTCCTGCTCGATCGCCCCGAGGATCATGCGGGTCGGGCTGATGATCTCGTCGACGCCGAGATGGCGGAACAGCACCTCGTTGGTCGGATTGTTGACGCGCGCGATCGTCCGGGGCACGTCGAAGTGATGCTTGGCCATCTGGCAGACCACCAGGTTGTCCTCGTCGTCGCCAGTCACCGCGGCGACGATGTCGGCGCGATTGGGGCCGGCCTCGGCGAGGTGCTTGCCTTCGCAGCCGTCGCGCGTGAGCACGATGCTGCCGATCTCGTCGGCGATCTGGCGGGCTCGGGTCGGGTCCTTCTCCATGAGGGCAATCTCGTGGCCGGCGGCGAGCAGCTCCTTGGTGAGGTAGTAGCCGACCTTGCCCCCACCCACCACGATCACGTACACGTCAGCTCTCCGACCGGCCCGGCTCGGTGGCCAGCGGCGGCCCGGCCGCGCGCTGGCCGTTACCGCCCGCCGAATGTTCTGGCGCTTCCGCGGCAAACGGTTCGGAAGCGACCTGCATCCGACGGGACACGCCGTGCTCGTCCCCATGATGGGCGTCGCCCGTGGCGGCGGCCACGCCGTGCTCTCCCTCGACCGGCTGACCGCCGAACTCCGCCAGTGCATCGACCAGCAGGGTGGTCCGGCAGATGGTGGCAATCCCGAGCGTCGTGTACGCCTGGGCCCGCAGGGGATCATTGATCTTGGCCACGACCTTCGGGATGCCGAGGTTCTCATTGGCGAGCTGCGCGCTGAGGATGTTCCGGTTGTCGCCGTTCGTGAGCGCGTAGAACCAATCAGCGCCCTCGGCGCCGGCGCGGCGCAGGACATCCTCGTCGGTGCCATCGCCGCGGATGGCAGTGCCGCCGAAGTTCGACGGCAGGCGGTTGAACGCCTCAGTGCTGACGTCGAGGACCGTGACGTCGTGGCCCGCCTGGGCCAGGCGCTCGGCAAGGCCCGCGCCGACCCTTCCGCAACCCACGATCACCGTGCGCACGCGTCCCCTACCGGTGCTCAGCTCGCGGGTCCGGAGGTCGTCCCGGCCAGGGCGGGAGGCAGCGCCTGGGCCTCGGTCGCCGGGATGGGTTCGCGCACGATGATCACGCCGGCCGAGGCATTTTCCAGGACGTAGGGGACTGTCCGGCCGATGGCGAAGTCGCCGCCGAACCGCTTTCGATAGGGTAGTCCCAGCAGGATCGTGTCCGCCTCCAGCTCGGCCGCCTCGTCCACGAGGGCCGGACCGATGTCGCGCGCCTGGATGAGGTGGGTCTCCAGCGTGACGCCGTACTTCTCCGCGATCCCCTCGGCCATGTCCAGGACGGATGCGGCAAGCTCGTTGCCGCTCGCGATGTCGTCCGCCAGATCGTGCGTCCAGTCAACCTCGACGATGTGAAGCGCGACGACCGTGGCCTTGAACGAGCGTGCCAGCTCGCAGCCCAGCTTCACGACGAGCGGGTCGGTTGCTCCGCCGTTGAGGCCAAGGACCGCCCTGTGAAAGGGAGCGGCGAGGGGCGTGCCAGGCATCCGCGGAAGCGTACCACCGGGTTGATGGATGCCTCAGCCGGGAGGTGCTGTCCCGGGCTTTTGCGCCATGGCCAGGTCAGGCTCCTCCCGGCGGTAGGGCACGTTCGCCACGACCGTGTCGGGCCGGCCCAGCAGCCCCTGCTTCAGGCGATTGGCGACCTGGTTGTAGAGCAGGCGCTCCCACCAGTGACGGGGCACGTACTCAGGCAGCACGACGATCGTGATCGTCTCACCGTCCGGTGGGGCCATGACGTCGAGATAGGCGAGGAACGGCGGCACGAGCGAGCGATACGGCGACTCCACGATCACCAGCTGCACGCCGGGGATCTGCCGCTCCCACTCGCGCCGCAGGGCGGCGCCCTGCTCGGCGTCCTCGGTCACGTGGACGGCCCGCACGTCCTCGGAAATCGATCGACCGAAGTTGACGGCCTGCACGACCGCCCGGGAGAGCCCGGGAACCGGAACGATCACCCGTTCGCGCTTCTTCGGCGGCCCGATGACCTGGTCGGGTCGAAGTGCGAGCTCGGTGGCCACCAAGTCGTACTCGCGATGGATGAAGAGCATGATCCCGACCAGTACGGGGATCAGCGCGATCACTACGAGCGAGGTCGGGGCCTTGGCGGTCGTCACCACCACCGCGACGATCCCCGTCAGCACGCAGCCAAAGGCATTGACGGCGAGCCGGAACTGCCATTGCGATGCCCGCTCCCGGAGCCAGTGGCGGATCATGCCCGCCTGGCTGATCGTGAAGTCGATGAAGACGCCGACGGCATAGAGCGGAATGAGCGCGCTCGTGTCACCGCCGAAGAAGGTGACCAGCGCGGCGGCTGCCAGGCCCAGCACGACGATGCCCAGCGTGAAGGCAAGTCGATCGCCCCGGAAGGAGAACTGGCGGGGCATGAAGCCGTCCTGGGCCA
The DNA here is from genome assembly GCA_013815585.1 of Chloroflexota bacterium. Classification (GTDB taxonomy): domain Bacteria; phylum Chloroflexota; class Limnocylindria; order Limnocylindrales; family CSP1-4; genus JACDFU01. The sequence goes on along the minus strand of JACDFU010000083.1, from coordinate 4,519 downwards.
GGATCGCTCCGAGTCGGGGGAAGGCGGCAAAGCTCGTGTTCGCGGCCAGGAAGAGCAGTAGCGCCGTGAACGCCTGGAAGAGGTAGAAGCCGATAGAGCTGTCGCCGAACACGTGCGCTGCCACCTGGGAGACCACGGTCTGGTGCTCCGTGGGAACGATACCGAAGTTCGTGGCGAGCACCGTGATCCCGATGAAGAGCACCGCCAGGAGCCCGGCCATGACCATGAGCGTGGTGGCCGCATTCCGCGCTTCGGGCGGTTTGAAGGCGGGCACCCCGGTCGCGATCGCTTCGGTTCCGGTCAGCGCCACGGCGCCCGAGGCAAAGGCACGCAGGAGCAGAACCGCCAGCGCTGCCTGCGTCGCAAGGTCGGCCGTCGCCTGGATCTGGGGGGCGGCCGAGACGTCGCCGAGGACGACGATGCGGTACAGGCCGATCCCGATCATCGTCAGCGCCGTGCCCACGAACAGGTAGGTCGGAATGGCGAAGATGTTGCCCGCCTCACGCACGCCGCGCAGGTTTCCCAGGGTCAGAAGAAGGATCGCCATCACTCCCATGCCGACCTTGAAGGGCAGCAGGTCAGGCACCGCCGAGGTGATCTGCTCGACAGCCGACGAGGTCGAGACTGCGACCGTCAGGGTGTAGTCGATGAGCAGCGCGGACGCCGCCACCAGCGACGCCAGGCGGCCGAAATTTCGCTTGGAGACCGAGTACGAGCCGCCACCTGAGGGATAGGCCAGGCAGACCTGCCGGTAGCTGAACGCCACGATCGCCAGCAGGACGGCGATGGCGATGCTGATCGGCACGCTGAAGAACAGCACGGCCGCGCCGCCGACGAGAAGGGCGTGCAGGATCTCCTCGGTGGCGTAGGCGCTCGAGCTGATGGCGTCCGAGCTGAAGATCGCCAGCGCCTTGCGCTTCGAGAGTCGCTCCTCGAGATCGGATTCGCTCGAGAGCGGCCGCCCGATCAGGACCCGCTTGAGCTGCGCGATGGCGTGGGGAAGGGGCCGGCGCTCAACGTGCGCCTTCTCCTTGGCGACCAGGACTCCCGGACCTGCGTACCGGAAGTACTCGCTGTGCGGCCGCTCGATGCGTACTCGTCGATCGCCAGGTTTGCGGCCGGAGAGCTGCCGGCGGCCCCCGATCACAGGCCCTGACTGAGCCGTTCGACGAGCCGTGGGGGCAGGTTCACCGTGCGCATCCGTTCCTGGGTTGTCGCGATCTCGTAGTCCACCCGGCGCCACTCCACGGTCATGGTCGTCGTGTCCAGGAGCATGCCGCAGGCTCGTGGATCGCCGTCTCGCGGCTGGCCGACGCTGCCGGGGTTGAGGATCGCGCGCCGCTCATCGAGCTCGAGGCGTGAGCCGTCGGAGGGCGAGAGCGTTTCCACCAGGCCGTCGTCTTCGCGAAAGACCAGCGGCACGTGGGTATGACCCACCAGGCAATAAGGGGTCGAAAAGGCCAGGAAGCTCGCCCGTGCCACCGGCGCCGAGTAGACGTACTCCCAGATCGGATCCCGGGGACTCCCATGTACCAGCGTGAAGGGGCCGTCGGTCGCCCGCTCGGGGAGTGCCGCGAGCCACTCGCGCGTGCCGTCCTCCAGCTGGGTGGCCGTCCATTGCACCGCCGACCGGGCATCCTCGTTGAACCAGCTCGACTCGATCCGTCCGAGCGCCGCCGCGTCATGATTGCCACAGACGCCGCCCGCAGATTCCTTGCGGAGCCGCGCGACCACCTCGGAAGGCTGGGGCCCATAGCCGACGATGTCTCCCAGCTGCCAGAGTGCCTCGAAGGGCTCCAATGCGGAGAGAACGGCCTCGAGGGCGGGCAGGTTGCCATGGATGTCCGAGAGGACGGCGATCCGCATCCGCGACAGGGTAGCAGTGCGTTACCGCGCGACTTGGGAGGCGGCCGCAGGGGTCAGATTGTTCCCGCCACGCGCCGCTCGGCAGGCTCGCGAGGGAAGCTCGGAGGGGTAGGCCGCCGCTTCTCCAGAACGACCAATCCGTGGTCCGCCAGCCCGGGGATCCGGGCCGGCACGATGCCAGGCGTCTCCCCCAGCCCAAGCTCGTGGAGGAGCAAATTCGCGGCTGCCAGCTCCTCGTCGAGAGCCAGCCTGGGCAGCACTCGCTTCCAGGCCACGATGCGCCCGCCAATGGCGGTCAGGGGAGCGGCAAGCTCCGCGATCTCCGCGATGGAGCCCACTGCCCGCACGACCACGGCATCCCATTGCTCGCGTTGGCCGCCATCCCGGGCCAGCGCCTCGGCACGAGCCGGAATGGACTCGATCCGGACCCCCTCGGTGAGCTCGGCGCCCGCGTCCCCGGCCCGAAGCCGTCTGTCGACGGCGGCCGCAGCGACCTCCAGAAAGACGGCCTTCTTGGCCACCGACTCGACCAGGGCAACGTGGCCGGCCGGTACCGCGACAGCCAGCGGAATGCCCGGATAGCCGCCGCCGCTACCGAGGTCCAGGATGCTCAGCGGCCGACCGCGCTGCTCGGCCTGCTCGCGCATCAGCGGGACAGCCACGAGGCTGTCGGCCACGTGATGAAGTGCGACGGCTTCCGGCGTCCGATGGCCGCTCAGGTTGATCGCGCCGGTCCAGCTGAGGAGGAGTCGCGCATGCACCTCGATTGCGCCGCGTGCCCGCTCATCGAGGGAGAGATCTAGAGACCTCAGGGCCTCGTCGAGGATGGAATCAAACGGTGGGCCCAAGGGAGGCAGGGTGGCGGGGTCGTCCGGGAGCGTCGCGCGAGCGCGCTCCATGGCTGACCCGCGGCGCGATCCGCGGGAGGTCCGCGGAGACTGCATTGGGAGCGACAGATCTTCGCCTGACCTGCCTCCCGCATGGGCGGCACTCCGCGGTCCGCTGCGCTGCCACTCCCGACGCTGGGACGTCCGTCGCACCCCTGGCCTTTCAGTTTTCCGCCGTCCGACCGCTTCTCCGGCCAGGTCTCCCCGGTCGCGGCGCGGGCGGCGTTACCGTACTCGGTCCGAGCGCGCCGGCCGGCGCGCAGGTGCAGGCAGGCAGTTTCGACGCGAGGAAAGCTGCCCGTCAATCGGCTTATCCACCACCTGACCGGCGACACCTCTCAATGTGGACATGTTCGTGGCAGGCGCGAGTTGTCCCCAGCCACCCTCGGGGAGGCACCTCAGGCGGCGGGGCTCAGCCGGGAGGGCCTCAGACCAGGACGCCGGCCCGGTCAGTCCGAGCTGGCGCGGGTCCGAACCGGGCGTCCCAGCGAGCGGCGCACAACATCCATGACTTCCTCGGTGTAGGCCTCGGCGTCGCCGGTCGTCACGGCGGTCTTCAGGCAGCCCGCGACGTGATCCTCCATCACCAGGAGCGCGACCGAATCAACCGCGGCGCGGAGGGCGGAGGTCTGCTGCAGGATGTCGATGCAGTACTCATCGCGCTCGATCATGCGGGCCACGCCGCGAACCTGGCCCTCGAGCCGCGACAGGCGGCGCACCAGCTGCTGGCGATCCCGTGAGTAGCTGTGGCGGAAGTCAGCCGTATTCTCCAAACGGCCACGTCGCGTCCGATCGGCCCTGCCGCCCGTTCTTGGCGTCTCTGCCGTCACTGGCAATCTCGTAACCGCATACTGAGGGGGAGTATAGGGCACGCACACAGTCCTGCGCGCGGGAGACCCGAGGGCTAAACTGCGCGCGATGGAAGGCGCCGATTGGCTCCGAACCCAGCTCACGGCATTCGGGTGCTCCTCTTGCGGCAACACCTACCGGCGGAGCCAGATCCGCGTCCTTGCGCACAAGGAGGAACTGTGGTTCGTGCGCCTCTCGTGCGCCAGGTGCGGCGAGCAGACCGACGCCATCGTCACCATCGAGGTCGATGACGGCGATCATGCGGCTATCGATGCCGGCGAGTTGGGCTCCGCGCGAGTGCCCCTTGAAGTCGCAGGCAACAGCGATACCCCAGTGACCGCCGACGACGTTCTCGCCGTGCACGAGTTCCTGGGCGGCTTCGACGGCGACTTCCGCCGCCTCTTCGGCGAGGCGGGGTGAACG
>JACDFU010000083.1:0-484 GCA_013815585.1 Chloroflexota bacterium | reverse complement strand
CGCCAGCGAGGCCGAGCTGGCCCGGATCCTCGATTACTACCAGGTTCGCTGGGAGTATGAGCCCAGGACCTTTCCGATCCTGTGGAACCTTGATGGCAAGGTCATCGAGAGCTTCTCGCCCGACTTCTACCTGCCGGAGCTGGAGCTGTATGTCGAGCTGACGACGCTCAAGCAGGGCCTCGTCAGACGCAAGAACCGCAAGCTTCGGCGCCTCAGGGAGCTGTATCCGGAGGTTCGCATCAAGCTGTTCTACGCGCGTGACTTCAAGGCACTCCTGCTCAAGTACGGGCGGATCGACATGGCGGCGTCGCTGAGTGGCCCCGAGGGCCAGGCCCGGCTCCCGCGGGTCATCGCCCAGGCAGCTGGTCCGGAGGCCGGCCCGGCCGCAGGGGTCGAGGTCGACAACTTGCTTCCAATGCCGGACGCGGTCCGCGACAGTGCCGAGGCGGCACCGACGCCGCGCCCGCGCCGCCCGTTGGTCCGC
>JACDFU010000082.1 GCA_013815585.1 Chloroflexota bacterium | reverse complement strand
GACCAGGCCCACCTGGACGCTGTGGCTGCCGAACTCAACGGCCGTCCTCGACAGACGCTCGACTGGATGAAACCATGCGAGGTACTCGCCGACCTGTTGCGATGAGGGGTTGAGGCCGCCCACTACTCCGATTCGTACCTGACACAAACCAGAGCCCGCCAACGATCGGGTGACCACCAAGCGGCCGGGGATCTCGAAGCCAACGCCGGAGAGCCACGCCCCGCAAGGGCATTGCTGCCATCAACACCGCCGAGTGGCGCTCGACCCGCCGGCGTGGCGTGCTGTCGTTCGGGAGGACAAGCAGCCGACACACGAGCCACCCGACCAGGTCGATCGAGCCACGCTCGCCGAAGTGGGAGTAGGACACCTCCGCCTGGATCACCCAGGCGGCAGCGCGGAGGGTCGCCGCGACCAGATCGGAGAACTCGGCATGCCGCTCGTCGAGCAGCCGATCGAGGGCGCCACCTCGCCAACGCGCATCCACCGTGAGGGACGCATCCACGGCTGCGAGGATCCGCTCGAGCGCGCGCACAGATGCAGTGCGGCCGTGGCCACGCTCCACCAGCGAAATCAGTCCCTGCTGACGCCCGCTGTCCGTGCCAGGTCCACCTGCCGCCAGGCCGTCGTCGTCGCAGGGCCCGCACCACGCGCCCGATCCGCTGGATGTCGGAGCTGCTCACGGTCGTTCCAAACTTCGGTGCGGCAGCGCCCTGGACGTCACGAATTGAGACAGGGCGCGCCTTCCGGGTGCAGGATGGTGGCTGCCGCTTGGCAGATGATGATCGAGGAGTCGCCTGGCGATCTCGGCGGCGCCTCACAATGCAGCAAGCGCCACGGCGAAACGACCCACGGAGGCACGATGTTCGACAAGGACTCCAGGCAGACCGACGACACAACAGACGCTTCGGACGAGCCGATCGAAGAGGCGGGTGGCCCGATCGTGACGCCAGCGCCTGGTGGCAGCATGCTTCCCGGTATGGCGGCCAACGCGACCACGGCCGGAGGGGGCGACGAGGGCGGTATCGAGTCGGACGTGGACGCCAGCAAGCCATGGGACGAGAGCCTCGACCCGCAGGAGCGCGACCGCCTCGACGAGCTCCCGGAGCACGAGCGGGATACACCACGGACTTGATCGCCCAAGGGGCGCTTGCGATACCAACGACCGAAGAAGTAGCGTAACGCTCATGGGAGCGGAAGCAAAGTAGCGTTACCCGCCATCAAGGCGTGTGACTCGGGCAGCCCCCATGCGGCCTGACGACTTCGCGCCCGAGCGTCGCCGTTATCTCGTCCACGCGACCCAGGAGCCAGATGGCTTAGAGGGACCCGATGGCTACTGGGCCTTCGTGCCGCCGCCACTGTCCTCGGAGCTGGTGCTCACGCCCGGTCTCATCAGCGACCTCTCCGCGGCGGATCGCGCGCTGGGCCTCCTGGCAGGCGTCGGGATGCGGCTGCCCAACCCGTACCTGCTGATCACGCCCTTCCTCCGCCGGGAGGCAGTCCTCTCCAGTCGAATCGAGGGCACCCAGGCCAGCCTGTCGGAGGTCATCGTCTTCGAGGCCTCGCCCGCCGCAGCCGCCCCAGCCGCCGGAGCCGCCGGCTCCCCCCGCTCCAGCGCCGAAGTCGACGACGTCCGAGAAGTCGTCAATTACGTCAAGGCGCTCGAGTTCGGCGTCTCGCCGGAGCGAGCGATGCCCGTCGGCATGGACCTGATGCGCGAGCTGCATCGAACCCTCATGACAGGCGTGCGGGGAGGGGAGTGGACGCCCGGCTCGTTTCGAACCGCCCAGAACTGGCTGGGGCCGGCCGGCATCGCCCTGGAGGACGCAATGTACGTGCCGCCGCCACCGATGCACATGCTCCGCTCTCTTCGCGCGCTCGAGCGCTACATCCGCGACGCCGGAGAGCTGCCGCCGCTCCTGCGGCTCGCCCAGATCCATTACCAGTTCGAGGCGATCCACCCCTTCTTCGACGGCAACGGCCGGATCGGGCGCGTCCTGGTGAGCCTGCTGCTCCAGGAGTGGGGCCTGCTCCCGCAGCCGCTGCTCTACCTCAGCGCCTTCTTCGAGCGGCGGCGTCGCGAGTACTACGAGTTGCTGCTCGCGGTCAGTCGCGATGGCGCCTGGGAGCGCTGGCTGCGCTTCTTCCTGACCGGCGTCTCGGAGCAGGCGATGGACGCCGTCGACCGGTCCAGTCGACTGATCGGGCTCAGGGACGACTACGTGCGCCGGTTGCAGCAGGCTCGGGCGTCGTCGCTGGCGCTCAAGCTGGTCGACGACCTCTTCGTCCACCCGGCCACATCGATCAACGAGGCCGCCCATTCGCTGGGCGTCACTCGGCGAGCAGCGCAGATGAACGTCGACAAGCTGATCGCCGCCGGAATTCTGACCGAGACGACCGGCCGCAAGCGCGGGCGGGTCTTCCTTGCGCCGGAGGTCGTGCGGCTGCTCGAGGAGGAGCTGCCAAGGTCCGCGGGTCGGCCCGACGTCCTCAGTCCGGCCGCCCCATTGGCCTGATCGGCCTCAGTCCGGCTGCCCGTTGGCCTGAGTGGCTCTAGCCGGCGGCACCCTGGTCTGAGCGGCCTCAGCGCGCCTTCAGCGCGTCTTCGCCTCGCGCATGAACCGCTCCAGGGTGGCCCGATCCGGGGGGCTGGTCTGCGCTCCGACTGATTGGGTCGAATAAGCCCCAGCCGCCGCGGCGAGCTCCATGGCCTGTTCGAGCGCCCCGAGCTTCTCGGTCGACCGAGCGTCTGACTGCGCTGACGGAATCGCTGGGGCAGACAGCGCCCAGGCCAGGGCGCCGTTGAAGGCGTCGCCGGCGCCCGTCGAGTCGACCGGCTGAACGTCGAACGCCGGCTGTTGGTGGGTGGGGAGACCCCGTCGGTGGAGGTCGGCGCCATCACCGCCCCGGGTGACGATCACCGCCTGCGCGCCGCCCGTCAGGAGGTGGTCGACGGTCTCATCCGCATGAGTGCCGGAGCCCAGGATCGCGAGCTCACCCTCGTTAGGCGTGACGACCGAGCAGAGGCGCAACAGCTCAGGGCTGATCGGCCGGGCCGGGGCCGGGTTGAGGATGAAGACGGCGTCCGCTGCCCGGCAGAGTCGCGCGGCAGCCAGGACGGCGCCGTCGGGCACCTCGAAGCCGGCCAGCACGACCGTCTGCAGCCGAGGCGCCGCCGACGACGACTGCTCGAGGAGCGGCAACTCGGTCTCGAGGAGCGGCACCTCGATCCCGAGGAGCGGCGGCAGCAGCCGCTCGACGTCCGCGGCGGCGAGGGCGGCATTGGCACCGGAGGCGACGGCGATCAGGTTCGCGCCGGAGGCATCGACCAGGATCTGCGCGACGCCGGTGGGCTCCGAGGGGTGACGGCCGAGGGCGTCAAGTCGAACGCCGGCCTCTTCCAGAACGCGGCGGGCTCGTTCGCCACGCTCGTCCGAGCCGGTGAGGCCGATCAGCCAGGTTTCCGCGCCCAATCGAGCAGCGGCGATGGCCTGGTTCGCGCCCTTTCCGCCGGGGAACTCCCGGAACTCGCCGCCGATCACCGTCTCCCCGGGTCGCGGCAGTCGGAGCAGGCGTGTGATCAGATCCACGTTGACCGACCCGATGACCACCACCCGGCCGCTGGAACCTATGCGCGGATCCACGCCCGTACGTGCTTGCACGCCCCTACATATACATGCCGGGGAAGCGGTTCGGGGTTTTGGGGAGCGATTCGGGGCGCCCTGAGTCGAGGGAGGCTTTCGACCAGGGGAAGTGCCGGACACCTCGCGCACGAGCGAGCGGGAGGAGGGTCCACTCTATTCGTGCGCGTGGTGCCGGACGAGAATGTCTCGGCAGGAGCACCTCTGCCGAGACCGGAAACGATGAGTCCTGTCCCCGCGGGATGGAGCGCGGAGCCGTGATCTCGTTGCGAACGTTAGGGCGAACAATGGTCCCAGCGCAACGACTACCTTCGTACCATCGCTGCACGCGCCCACGTAGGCCGTTGTGCCGCTGCACCGGTGTCGGAAAGCCGGTCCTACTGCGACGTAGTACGAAAGTCCCGGGCTGGTGGGGTCCGGTGCGGTGGCCACGAGAGCGCGGCCTCTCGAGTTCGGAGCCGGCGAATCAGGGCCGCGGGCGAGTTCGGAGCGGGCGAGTAGAGACACATCCCTCGAAAACCGGACAGCTCCCGACTGACAGCGCACCATGCGGTTGCGCCGGGCCGACTCTCGGAAACGGGGCCGCTTACGCATCCGGTGCGTACTAACGGATCGGCGGCGCCGAAACGGGACCGCTTACGCACTGTGTGCGTATTAAGTCCGTGGCGCCACCCTTTCACGGTGAATGGCCGTGGCCGGTGGCCTCGTGGACCGCTTCTCCACGCTCAGCGCCGACCTCTTTGAGGCTGCGGATCGCCGTCGTACCCGGTGGGGAGTGGCACCCGCGGACGTACTACGCACCCCACGCGTAAGTGGCACAAACAGCAGGCCGGCAAGGGTCGCGCGACCTTCCGCGCTACCGACACCCGCGACCAACGGCCGCTGCAGCCACTCCCGAACGGTTGCGCCTCGATCGGGCAGCGCCGCAAGCAATGTCGCCGAATGCCGCTCGACCCGACGGCGGGCCGTGGTCTCCTTCGGCAGCACCAGCAGACGCCCCACGGCGTTGGGCCGCCAGCCGAATCGTTCGCCCACGATGCGCGCTGCAAGCCGCATCTTGGCATCGAGTCTTCGCAGCATCTCCTCGACCGACGTAAGCTCGGTCTTGATCTCGATCACCAGCAGCGTGCCGGTTTGCCCGTGCCAGGCGAGTATGTCGATCGAGCCGCGCTCCCCGTAGACCGAGTAGGAGACCTCCAACTCGGCTTGCCAGCCCACCGTCCGCAGCCTCAGGACCATTTGTCCGACCAACGCCGCGTGCCGCTCATCGAGCAGTCGGTCCAGCGTGCCGCCGCGCCAGGAAACGTCCAATTGCACCCGGGCGCCGAGTGCCTCGAACACTGGCGCGACCCTCTCGAGCGCCATCCCGGCCAGGTCGCCTCGTTCGATGCGCGAGACGACGTCCTGGCTCATCCCGGCAGCCGCGGATAAATCGGCCTGCCGCCAGCCACGGCTGCGTCGAAGCGCGCGACAGATCCGACCGACCCGCACGAGGTCCATAGGGCAGGATCCCGCATCTCGCTTACTCGCGGATCACCACACTGGTCAGCCGGCAGCCGCGGACAGATCCGCCTGCCGCCTGCCGCCACCGCGTTATCGATAGGGCGCTATCAGGCCCTCGAACATGGGGAAGTGCTTCACGTTCAGCGTCTGCAGGTCGGCTTCGAGAGCTTGGGTGGCCGCAGCAATGAGGTAGTCGACAGTCTCGATCCCGGGGTGCGACCGGTGGTGCAGTCGAGCGAGCATTCCCGCCTCATCGGCGAGGCCGCTGGTCACATCGAGCCACCGCAGTTGCGCGAGGAGCTCCAGGGTTGGCGGCTCCTCGGAGGCACGCATCCCAGCCAGGACCTCCGTCCGCGTCACGGTGATGCCCCATAGCTCCTGCCCATCCTCGACGGCCTTCGCGAGAAGGGCATGTGCCTCCGGGCGGCCGCGCAGATGATCGATGAGGATGTTGGTGTCGATGAGGAATCGTGGCACGGCGCCTAGCGACCGGGCGGGCGCTTTCGACCGGGCCCGAGCTTTCGACCGGGCTCGAGCTTTGGACCTGGCAGCGGCGTTGGTCCCGGCCGAAGCTTCCGCCCCAGACCGCGTCCCCTGAGCCCACGCACGAACTCGACTGAGTCGAACGCTTCATCGCCAGGTTCGCGCCTCCACGCGCCGGACGTTTCGCGGAGCACGCGAAGCGTCTCGTCCCGTTCGGGTGCCGCCATGTAGCGGGCTTCGACGGCGTCGCGAATGAGGCTCGAGCGGGTCTTCCCGGTTGCCTGTGCAGCTCGGTCCAGAGTGGCGGACTCCTCCAGGGTCAAGTAGATCTGGGTTCGACGCATGATGTACACATACATCGCCTTGCCGATGGCGTCAACCGCGTAAGATGCGCCCCGAAGAATGACAACCCGCTAGACACCGCCACAGCTCGGCGGCTTCCCCCAGTGGGCCGCGAACCCTGAGCTGACCGCTCTCCGGGCGTTCAGCCCGGCCATGCCCGACGCCGACTCGGCGACGGTGCCTTCCGGCCAGGTTCCCCTTCAGCCACGGGGTGTCTTTCGTGCTTGCTTCCTTTCGCGCCGGACGCGTCCGTCGCGTTCGCCGCGCCCGCCAAAGGCCCGAGCCGCGCGACGCCGCGCGCGTCTTTCTGCTCATCAGCGGCGGCAGCTCGCTGCTCAACGGGATCGTCTTCACGATCGCCGCCGTCTACTACGTCACCGTCGCGCGCCTCGACCCGCTTCAGCTCGTGCTCCTTGGGACGACGCTGGAGGCCAGCTACTTCCTGTTCGAGGTCCCGACGGGCGTCTTCGCCGACACCTGGAGCCGGCGAGGCTCCGTGATCATCGGCCACTTCCTCGCCGCCGCCTATTTCGTCGTGCTGGGCTCGTTCCCGATCTTCGGCGTGATGGTCCTGGCAAACGTCGTCTCGGGGCTTGCGTATGCCTTCGAGGAGGGAGCACTCCAGGCGTGGCTCGCCGACGAGATCGGCGAGGAGCGCGTCGGCGCCCTCTACGTCCGCGCCTCGCAGGTCGGCCGGATCCTGGGTCTGTTCGGAGCGGTCGGCGGCGTAGCGCTAGCCGCGACCATCGGCCTCGGACCGACGATCGTTGTCGCCGGCCTGGCCCAGCTGGGTCTCGCCCTTGTCCTCCTTATCGTCATGCCGGAGCACGGCTTCCGCCCGGCGCCACGCGCGGACGGCATCTCGCGCTGGCGACAGATGGCCGCCACGACGCGCTCAGGAGCGCGGGCGATTCGCGGACGGCCGCTGATGCTTTCCATTTTGCTGGCCGGGGCTCTCTTCGGTGCCTTCACCGAAGCGTTCGACCGGCTCTGGGAGGCCCACGTCCTGACCGACATCGGTTTACCGCCGCTTAGCCTGCCCTTGCTCGGCGATCTACCGCCGATCGCCTGGTTCGCTGTCTTCAGCGTGCTCGCCATGCCCATCGAGCTGATCGTGCTGGAGGTTGTTCGCCGAAGGGTCGACATGGGCAACCCACAGGCCATCGCCCGTGTGCTCCTGCTCGTCCAGGCAGGTCTGATCGTGTCGGTCGCCGCGTTTGGCCTCGCGGTTGGCCTGGCGCTGGCGATGGCCGCGTTCTTCGCGAGCGGGGCACTTCGCGGCGTACAGCATCCGCTCTACGACGCCTGGCTCAACCGGGGACTCGAGCCATCGACGCGCGCCACCGTCCTCTCGATGGCGGGCCAAGCGGACGCGTTCGGCCAGTTCACCGGCGGGCCAATGCTCGGCGGAATCGGCTCGACCTTCGGGATCCGCGCCGCGCTTGTTGCGGCGGCCGGCTTCCTCCTGCCGACGGTCCTGCTGTACGGCCGGGCGGTGCGCCACGGCGGCAGAGTCGACGACGATGAGGACGTCGCCATCGCCGAATGATTCCGGCCCGTTCGAGCGACCAATGTCCGAATGAGGGACGTAGACCCAGCCGCGCGATCAAGCCAGACTCCCGGCGAGCCACCGCAGATGACGATCCGGGCCTCGGCCCTCGCAGAGCCGAACGAGCTGCAGGCAGCGCTGGCGGATGACGCCGCCTTCGAAGCCTGGTACCGACGCACGCTCCCCCGCGTGTACTCGTACGTGATGAGCCGCTGCGGCAGCGACCGCGACGTGGCGGAGGAGCTCACCCAGCTCACGTTCATCGCCGCCGTCGAGCAGCGCTGGCGGTTCGACGCCCGATCGGACAGCGTCACCTGGCTCTGCGGCATCGCGCGGCACAAGTTGGCTGACCACTACCGGGCGCTGGAACGCGCCGAGCGCCGGCAGATGCGGATGGAGGTACGCCAGATCGAGCTGGAGAGGGAAGCCCGGACGCAGCCCGGACTCGCGGACCAGGCCGTGATCGAAGAGGCCTTCCGGTCGCTGCCGGCCGCTCAGCGGGCAATGCTGGCGTTCGTCGCCCAGGACGGGCTCAGTGTCGCGGAGGCTGGCCGTCTCCTGGGGAAGAGCACCGGGGCGGCGCAGTCGCTTCTGCATCGGGCCCGCGAAAGCTTCCGAAGGGCCTACCGCGGGGAGCTGCTCCATGACTGACGAGCGAGTGGACGCCCTCATCCGCAGCCTGGGCGTGGCATCGCGCCCCGACCCGGCCTTCCGCCCCGACCCGGCCTTCGTGGAGCGTTCCTATGCGGTTCTCTTGCCCCGCGCTCGGCAGGCGCGCCAGCGCGATCGGCAGGCGCTTGGTCGGTTGCTCGCCAGCCTGGCGCTGAGGAGAGCACCGGCACAGGCACAGCTTCTGCAGGGATTGCGCGGCACCATGGCGCTCGCCCTCTTGCTCATGCTGATCCTTGCTCTTCTGGCCGGCATCGCAGTCGTCGGAGCCCTTCGGCAGGCCGACTTCGGCGAGAATGGGCTGCTGACCGTCTCGGACGGCGGGGCACTTCAGACGATCGACGCCGAGACGTCGGAGGTCCGGACCATCATCGAGGGTGATTCCCCGCTCATCGGGTTGAGCCGCTCCCCGGACGGCCGGCTCGTAACCTTCTGGACGGGCGGCCGCACCGGCGAGCGACTCGAGGTTGCGAACGTCGACGGCAGCGGCCGCCGACAGCTCGCGCCGGACATGAACCTTGTTCGGCGCGGCTGCATCGATGTCTGGGCGCCGGATTCCCGCCGGTTGGCCGCCGAAGTCACCCAGGACCGCGTTCCGCTCCTCCTCGTCGTCAACGTCGAGACCGGGGCCGCCACGAGCGTGGCTCCGGCGGAAGGGCTCGCCGAGTGTCCCCTCTGGTCACCGGACGGGCAATGGCTCGCCTTCGCCCACGTGCGCGTCGGTGCGCCTCGCAGCCTCGCGATCATCCGGCCCGACGGGAGCGGCGAGCGTGAGGTCAGCGGCGATCTCGACGGGCTCAACGTATCGGGCCCGAATTCCTGGTCCTCGGACGGTCGATGGATCTACTTCGACGCCCAGGGCGGCAGCGTGGGTCATGTCTATCGGGCCGACGTCGCCGCCGGGCGCAGCGAACAGCTGACCCCAGACGGTCTCCACGCCTATGCTCCCGCGCTCTCGCCAGATGGGACCCGGGTGGCGTTCACCGACGGGACGGACCTCTACGTGATGGCCGCCGACGGCACCAGCGTCCGACGGGTTCTTGAGCGCGCCCTGAACAACGGCTGGTCTGCCGACGGCCGGTACATCCTTGCGGAGTGGCATCCAGGACCGGACTCGGCGAACTGGGGCCTGGTGGCGGTACTGCCCGACGGCGGCGAGCCGAAGATGCTGCTGCGTTTCGAGCCGGACTGCCTGGGTCGAGCTTCGGCCTCCTGCCTGGACGGCGTCGGATGGGGCCAGGCGCAGCCGTAAGTCAAATGGGGGCGGCAGCGCCGAGCATCGAATGGTTTCGCCCGTGCCGAGCGACGAACCAGCACGCGTAGTCGAACACCTTCGACTGCCGTGGACGAAGGAGTTCCTCGTGCCTACTGATCCCGGAAGGATTGCCCGTTCGACCGTCGCGGCGGTCCTGTCAGTTCTGCTCCTCGTCGCTTGCCAGGCGACGGCTGCGCCGCCCGCCCCGACCCCGCCGCGGCCGGCCCTCACGCCCGCGCAGAAGGCAGTCGTCGAGACGGGCAGCCAATCGCAGTCATCGGCCGGCACGTCGTCGCCCTCGCCGCTCGAGTCGGCCGGCGCCATACCCTTGCCCTACGGCTGCTCCGAGGATCGACCGTGCAACCTTCAAGCGGGCACGTACGTGCTCACCGGCAAGCACGCCTTCATGCCCGGGCTGAAGATCACCGTGCCGTTCCCCTGGACGAGCCGAGAGCAGGATGCGGGTGAGTTCCGCGTCGCGCCGGCAGATGAGACGGGCGCCGTGTTCTTCTGGAAGGACCTTACCCCGGTCACGTTCGATGGCAAGCTGCTACCGGATGTCGACGCGAGCGCCTCTGGGCTCGTCGACTGGCTTCGGAGCAACCCGAGCGTCGTAACGTCGGCTCCCCGTCACGGGACCCTCGGGGAGGACATCCCCGCCACGACGCTGGTGGTCGGCGTCTCGGAGGCGGCGAAGAACGGGGATCCGGACTGCCCGGCGGAGTACGGGGCATGCGTCGGGCTATTCACCGATACGGCCCATTGGCGGCCTGGTGGCATCGGCTACGCCATCGGCCGCCAGGACAAACCGCTCTACCTCCGGCTCTACGTCGCGGACGTCGTGACCGGAGCAGTACCCCACACCCTCGTCGTGGGCGTGGATGCAGGCAATGCTCAAGGTCTCCGAAACCTGGAGTCCTTCGCGGAGCCGATCCTGCGGAGCGTCGTTCTACCGCCGGGAACGTCGCCGGTCAAGGCAGCAGAGGCGACGGAAGCGCCGTCAAGCGACACGGCCACGCTGCTGGCGTCCGGCTGCGGAGGCGTCGCACCGTGCGCGCTCAGGCCCGGGACCTACGTGACCGGCGGGCAGTGGCCATTCATGAGGGGCCTGAAGTTCGCCATCCCGGCCGACGGCTGGACAAGTACCTTCCACGCCCTGGGCGAGCTGGCACTTCAGCCGCCGGGCTTCGACGACTACGGCGTCTTCCTCGCGAAGGACCCCGTCGCTGTGCCCGGACACCGCAAGCTCGCGACCGACACGGACGGCACCGCTGCCGGGCTCGCCGCCTGGATCGCGCGTCATCCCGATCTGACGGTCTCAGATCCGGAGCAGACGACGATCGGCGATGGGATCGAGGCGACCACCGTGGCCGTAAGCGTCGCCCCGGACGCGGAGACTGACGACCCGGAGTGTCCCACCCGCGCATGCGTCGACTTCATTCAATCGAAGCACCACGAGCACGCGCTGGGCCTGGCGCAGGGGCAATACGTCAGGCTGTACTTCGCCGACATCGGGACTGCCTCGGCTCTCCACATGCTCAGCGTCAACCTGTACGCCGGAAGCGAGGAGGAGCTCGTCGCCCTGACCGAGGTCGCCCAGCCAGTGGTGGACAGCCTCGTCCCGCCCGAAGTCATCATCGAGGACTGACCGGTCCCCGCCCGGGGATCGCCTGTCCCTCGAGTTCTAATAGTCAACTATGATAGTCAGATATGCGAGCCATCACGGCGCTCCACCTTCGCAAGAAGCTCGGGCAGGTCCTCGACGAGGCCGCGGCCGGCGAGCGGATCCTGATCGAGCGCGATCACAGGCCCCTTGCGGTCCTGGTCCCGTACGAGGAGGGCGCCCGGCTCGAGGAGTCGCTCCGGGAGTCGCCCAAAGAACGCGCGCGGCGCACGCTCGAGGCCCTGGATGCGCTCGAGGCACTCGACCGCTTCCGGGAGCGAATGGCCCGCGAGCATCCTGAGACGCTCGACCGACCGGATGCCGTCGAGCTCCTTCGGCTCGATCGTTCTCGAGACGAGCCGGGCTTCGACGAGGAGCTGATCCGTCCGCCCAAGCGCGCCTCTCCCGAGAAGTCGACTTCGGGTGACTGAGGACTCGGAGCGGGGCGGACCTGCCACGGTGGTCATCGACGCCTCGGTCGCCATCCTGCTGCTGGGCCACGAGATCCTGACGAACGCGGCTCGGCGAGTGGTTGTGCGGTTGCAGGCGACCGGGGCGTTGCTCGTCGTACCGGCACTGTTCTGGCTCGAGGTGGCAAACACCCTCCGTCGAATCACCACGACCCACAAACAAGCCGCGGAGGCCCTGTACTACCTGGAGCGGTTTGGACTTACCACGGTCGACTCGAACCGGGCTCTCCTGCTCCTGACGGTCGAGCTGGCTCAGCGACACCGACTGACCGCATATGACGCTCACTACCTGGCGCTGGCGACGGCGGAGAACGCCCGACTAGCGACGGCGGATAGGGCGCTGGCCCGGGCGGCGGGGGACCAGGCGATCCTGATCGAGGTCGATCGACCGGGCGTCCACGAAGGGTCGCCGCCTTATCGGGCGGATCCGGCCGACCCGGGCGTTTGGCCGGGCTATGAGGCCTACCGGGGGCGACTTCGCGCAGAGCTACTGTCCGGTCGGTGATGCCAATAGGGGCATCACCGGGCCGCTGCCAGTGGCTCGATCCGCGTGCAGCGTGCCGCTTCCGCACCACGTGCGTACTAACCGCCGCCGGGTCTGAATTGGGGCCGCTTACGCACCACGTGCGTATTAGGTCCGTGGGCCGGCCGCTTCTTGACGCGCAGCCGCGGCCGACGGCCTCGTGGAC
>JACDFU010000176.1 GCA_013815585.1 Chloroflexota bacterium | reverse complement strand
CGCCGCATGATCGGACAGCCGTCCGAAAGCGAGGATGGCTCCCAACAACGTTGCGAAAAGCATGGCCGCCCCGGCCGCCTGCAGCGTGACTATCAGGGCCCGGCCGAGCGACTGCGGGACGCCGGTTCGGGGGTCGAAGACTATTGCCCATCGGTCGGCTTCGAGTTGCCCGTTGGCCGCCATCCGCTGGAGGCCGAGCACGATCAGGCCGAGAACGAACAGTCCGCCGACACCGCTGCCGATGCGGACATTTCGCCGTCCCCGGGGACCGAGATCGTCGAAGAGCACGCTTGCGCTCATCGCAGAATCGCCGTTCTGCGCTC
The DNA here is from genome assembly GCA_013815585.1 of Chloroflexota bacterium. Taxonomy (GTDB): domain Bacteria; phylum Chloroflexota; class Limnocylindria; order Limnocylindrales; family CSP1-4; genus JACDFU01. The sequence goes on along the minus strand of JACDFU010000176.1, from coordinate 3,735 downwards.
GATGACACCGACCGCGATCCCCGAGGGCACCGTGATCACCATGTAGGCCAGTGCGATGCCACCGAAGATGGCGAGCACCTGAGCGGGGTTGTCGCGGGCGAGGGACGGGGCCAGCTGGGCGATGTCGGCGACAGCGAACCCCCCGCCGGCGATGGCGCTGTTCTTCACCAGCGCAATCCAGAGGTTGCCCAGCGGCGGCACGACACTGCGAAACGCCTGGGGGAGCACCACGTCGCGCAGGGATTGACCGAAGGTCAGCCCGATGGCACGCGCGGCTTCGGCCTGACCGGTGCTGACCGAGTTGATACCGGAGCGCACCACCTCGCAGACAAAGGCCGCAGTGTACACCGACAGCGCGACGATGGCCGCGATGAAGAAATTCTGGAAGGTGACGTCTACCGCTGGTAGCCCGAAGATCACGATGAAGAAGACCGCGGTGAGCGGTGTGTTGCGGACGAGCTGGACGTAGGTGGCGCCCAGAGCTCGCAGCGGGGGGAGAGGGGAAACGCGGAAAGCGGCCAGGATGGTACCCAGGATCGTGGCAGCCACTGCCGCGGCCACGCTCATCGCCAGCGTCGTGAGGAAGCCCGCCCACAGGCGATCCAGGTTGTCGAGCAGAGCCTGCATGTTCCGGACAGCCCTTCCTGGCCTGGGCACGAAGCCGGGGGACCGGACCGGCCTCCCGGCTTCAGGTGCTCAGTGGTTGAGGTATCAGTAGCGGTCAACCGCGGGCGGCTCGGGCGCCGGGGCGCCGGTGATGGCCCCGGCGGTGGCATCCCACGCCGCCGCCCAGGACCCGTCCTCGAAGGACTCCTCGAGCACGTCGTTGATGAATGTCCGGAAGTCGTCGTCGCCCTTGGGGATCCCGATGCCGTAGGGCTCCTCGGTGAACGGGTTGTCGACCAGTTCAAAGGCCTCCGGATCCTGCGCGACGAAGCTGGTCAGGATGACGTTGTCCGTCGTAACGGCGTCGACCTGGTCGTTCTTCAGCGCCTCGGCGCACAGCGAGTACTCGTCGAACAGAGTCAGGTCCGCGTCCGGGTAGTTCTCCTGGACGTAGCCGGCCGGGGTGGACCCGTTGACGGAGCACACCCGGATGTCGGCGAGGCTCTCCTCGCCCTCGACGCCGAGCGGGTTGCCGGCCGCGACCATGATGTCCTGGCCCGCGACGTAGTAAGGCCCGGCGAAGTCGATGAGCTCCTTGCGGTCGTCGTTGATCGTGTAGGTGGCTGCCACCATGTCGACCTGGCCTTGCTGGAGGAACGGCTCGCGGTTGGCCGAGATCGTCTCGACCCACTCGATGTCCTCGGGGGCGATGCCCAGCTTGGCCGCGATGATCTTGGCGATCTCCACGTCGAAGCCCTCGGGTACGCCATCGGGTGAGACCAGCCCGAAGCCTGGCTGGTCGAACTTCGTGCCGACGGTGATCGCGCCCGCTTCGGCGAGCTCAGCCATCGTCGTGCCTTCGTCGAACTGGACCTCCTCTTCGACAGGGACGGTGGCGTCGGGGGCGGTGGCGTCGTTACCCGCCTCGCTGGAGCAGCCAGCCAGGGCCACCAGCCCCAGGGCGGCACATGCTGCGGTCAGCCGTCGTACTCGCATCGATCTCCTCCTAGTGCGGTCAGTCAGTGGGTCAGGATCTTGGACAGGAAGTCCTTCGCGCGGTCGCTACGGGGATTGGTGAAGAAGGTCTCCGGGGTCGCCTCTTCGACGATCTTGCCGTGGTCCATGAAAACCACCCGATCGGCGGCCTTGCGGGCGAAACCCATCTCGTGGGTGACGACGACCATCGTCATCCCTTCGCGGGCGAGCGAGGTCATCACGTCGAGCACCTCGTTGATCATCTCTGGGTCCAGGGCGGAGGTGGGCTCGTCGAAGAGCAACACCTTGGGCTCCATGGCCAACGCGCGTGCAATGGCAGCGCGCTGCTGTTGTCCCCCGGACAGCTGGGCCGGAAACTTGTCCGCCTGTTCGGCGATGCCGACCCGCTCGAGCAGGAGCCGACCGCGTTGCTCCGCCTCGGCTTTGCGCACCTTGCGGACCTTGATCGGGCCGAGCGTGACGTTCTCCAGAATTGTCTTGTGGGCGAACAGGTTGAAGCTCTGGAAGACCATGCCCACTTCGCTGCGCAACCTCGCCAGCGCCTTGCCCTCCTCCGGTAGCAGTACGCCGTCGAGCCGGATCTCGCCCTGCTGCACGCCTTCGAGCCGGTTGATGCAGCGACACAGTGTCGACTTGCCGGAGCCGGACGGCCCGATCACGACGATGACCTCGCCGTTGGCGATATCCAGGTTGATGTCCTTGAGCACCTGCAGGTCACCGAACCACTTGTTGACCCCGGCCAGAGCGACCAGGGGCTGCTTGGTCCTGGTGGCCTGATCCGAACTCATGCCCTGCACCCTAGTGCCGGTCCGCCGCCGGTCCGGCAGGCGAGAGGTCACGGGACGGTAACGCGGCGCTGCACGCCGTACCCTCAGAGCACTATGGCTGGCAAGACGTACGGCATCCGGACGTACGGCTGCCAGATGAACGTGCACGACTCCGAGCGGCTGGCCGGGCTGCTGGAGACCGCCGGTTACGAGCGGGCTGCCGACGGCAGTACGCCGGATGTCGTCGTCTTCAACACCTGCGCGGTGCGGGAGAACGCCGACAACCGGCTCTACGGCAACCTCGGGCAGATGCGGCCGGTCAAGACCGCCAATCCGGGGATGCAGATCGCCGTCGGCGGGTGCCTGGCGCAAAAGGACCGCGGCGAGATCGCCCGACGCGCGCCGTGGGTGGACGTCGTGTTCGGCACCCACAACATTGGCTCGCTGCCTGTGCTGCTGGAGCGAGCGCGGCACAACGGCGAGGCGCAGGTCGAGATAAAGGAAGCGCTGGAGGTGTTTCCCTCGTCGCTGCCGACCCGGCGCGATTCGGCGTACTCGGCCTGGGTCTCGATCTCGGTCGGCTGCAACAACACCTGCACGTTCTGCATCGTCCCGTCGCTGCGGGGCACCGAGCAGGACCGGCGGCCCGCAGACGTCCTCGGCGAGATCCGGGCGCTCGTCGACGAGGGCGTGCTCGAAGTGACCCTGCTCGGGCAGAACGTCAACTCCTACGGCGTCGAGTTCGGGGATCGGCAGGCTTTCGGCAAGCTGCTCCGCGCCTGCGGTGCGATCGACGGCCTGGAACGGGTCCGTTTCACCTCGCCGCATCCGCGCGACTTCACCGACGACGTCATCGCGGCGATGGCAGAGACGTCGAACGTCTGCCACCAGCTGCACATGCCGCTGCAGTCAGGATCCGACGCGGTGTTGAAGCGGATGCGCCGGTCCTACCGGAGCGAGCGGTTCCTTGGCATCGTCGAGAACGTCCGCGCCGCGATGCCGGACGCCGCCCTCACCACCGACGTCATCGTCGGCTTCCCGGGTGAGACCGAGGAGGACTTTCAGTCCACAGTGGACGTCATGCGTGCTGCGCGTTTCGCCAGCGCCTACACGTTCCAGTACTCCCAGCGTCCCGGTACGCCGGCCGCCACCCTGCCGGACCAGGTTCCCAAGGCGGTGGTCCAGGAGCGCTACGAGCGGCTGGTCAGCTGCCAGGAGCAGATCAGTTGGGCCGAGAACCGCGCACTCGTCGGTCGGCGGGTCGAGCTGCTCATCTCGGCGGGTGAGGGGCGCAAGGACGCCGGCACCGGCCGGATGACCGGCCGTGCGCGGGACGGTCGGCTGTGCCACGTGGCGCCGTACGGAG
>JACDFU010000081.1 GCA_013815585.1 Chloroflexota bacterium | reverse complement strand
GCTTGACCCTGTTGATCGCGTCGCGGGCGAGGCCCAGCATCTCGACGACGACTGACGAGGACTCATCCGCGAGCGGGCCGTGGTGACCGTGCGGGGCGACGATCGTCTGCCACGAGCCGACGTCGCCGACGAGCCCCAGGGCGGGCGGGCGATCGTCCAGACCGGCCTCTCGAGCATCCCGCTCGGTCCCCGCAACAGAGAAGGCCTGGGGCTTGAGCATCCGCACGCGGACGCCCTCACCGCCAGGCGCGGCGCAATTGGCGCAAGCTGAGCCGGGGCTTCCGTCTGGGAGCTTCTCCGCGGGACGGGAAAAGCGGCTGCGCTCGAACTCGCGATCCACGACGACGGCCACCCACCAGCCCGTCGTGGGGTCCTTTCGAAGCTCGAACATTCCGCCGGGCATCGGTCAGGTGGCCCCGGTGCCCACGAGATCTCGCTCGGTCGGCCGATCGAGCGCCCGCTCCGCGATGTCCTGGAGCGCCTGTTCAAAGGTTGTCGCGAAGACGACCGCGCTTTCGGCCACGCTCTGGGTGGAGGGTTGGGCTCGCTTGCCGTTCCAACCGGCTTCACGACCGATGGAGGTGATCGTGACGCCGGGTATGCCGCAGGCCTCGATCAACTCGAAGTCCGACAGCTGCGTGGTCACGTTTAGGGCGATGCCGTGATAGGTCACGCCACGCTCCACCCGCAGGCCGAGGGCGCCGAGCTTTCGGGGACGCGCTCCGCCGGGATCGCACCAGCAGCCCGGGTATCCCTCCCGCCGACCCGCGGCGACGCCGAAATGCTCGGCCGTCTGGCTCATCGCGGCTTCCAGGGCGCGGACGAAGGGACGCAGCATGACGCCCCGATCGCTCAGCTTGACGATGGGATAAGCCACCAGCTGGCCGGGCCCGTGGTAGGTGACCTCCCCGCCGCGTTCTACTCGAATGAGCTCGATCCCCCATTGGGCGAGCTCGTCCTGCGTCGCCCGAACGAACGCCGGGTCTGCCTGCTTCCCGAGCGTCAGCACGGCCTCATGCTCGAGGAGGAGAAGCTGGTCGGGGATCTCGCCCGCCGCCCGCCGCACCACGAGATCGTGTTGCAGGCGCCACGCCTCCCGATACGGGACTCGACCAAGCCACCGACCGTCCAGCATCACGGGAGCGACGATAGCAGTCCTCTCTCCACCCGCCTCCTGGCGGATGGGCTATTAATCTGTGGTCATGAGCCGAGCGAATTCGCCGACGCTGCGGGGCACTCGACTGGGGACGGTGCTGCGGCTGTGGAACCCGATCATGAAACGCCTGCTTGCTTCCCGCCTGCACTGGCCCTGGAGCCGCTACTTCCTCCTGCTGAGCTGGACCGGGCGGAAGACCGGCGCGAGGTACACGACGCCGGTCTCGTACGTTCGGGGCGCGGGCGACCTGTACCTGACGACCGGCGACCGCTGGTGGCGGAACGTCGCCGGGGGCGGCCCGGTGGAGCTGCGGCTGCTCGGTCGACGACGAGCGGCCTGGGCGACGCCGATCACGGACCGCGAGGCATCCATTTCGCTCCACGAGCAGCTCTTTCGGGATCACCCGTGGTTCCGGCTCCTGGCGGGCATCCCCGCAGAAGCGACCGGCGAGCCTGACCAGGCCGAGGTGGCGCGATCAGTCGATGCAGGCCGCGTGCTTGTCCGGGTTTCCCCCGGTCGCTCCGGCGTCCACGCGCGCAATGAATCGGAGCACGCCGGCTGAGGCCGCGAACGCGTCGACCAGCAGATCAGGGAGCCCTGACGAGAACGCCTCCTCGTCCGAGAGGCGCCGACCGAAGGTCAGGTCCTTGAGCTTCAGCAGCTCAGCCTCGGGATGGTCCGGTCGGAACCCGGCCGGCACGCGCTTGAGGCGATCCCCGAGCCCCAATCCCCCGAACGCCCCGAATTCGGCCATGAAGGCCGGCTCACCGATGACGGCATGCACGGCCGCCGGATCGCGGTCCAGGGCAGCTCGCCAGACCGCGAGGCGAGCTGGCTCAGGGTGCCAGATCCCACCTCCGATAAAGACCGTTCCTGGCTCGAGGTGGAAGTACCCACCGGCACCACGACGGTCCGCGGCGGCCTGCCTGGCGGCGCCATCCGCGGCGCCGGTGTCGGTTCGCTCCTGGTACGGGAAGCTTGCCCCGATGTTCGTCTTGTAGGGTGACTTGTCCCTGGAGAAGCGGACGTCCCGGTAAATCCGGAACGGCGATTTCGCGGGGTCCGCGCCGAACGGCAGGCGCCGCGCGGCAAAGCGCTCGTCCAGCGCCACGCAGAGGGCTTCGAGGGGCTCCTTCAGCAGGCGCTCGTACTCGCGTTTGTGGGCTTGGAACCAGGCGCGCTCATTGTTCGCCGCGAGGTCCGCCAGGAACTGCATCGCCTCCGGGCGGAACCCTTCAAAGGCGGCAGCATGGGCATCGGGTGCTTTCGTCGGGGTTGCCATGGATCACCTCCCGCTCCTCGTGGGTCGTCACAGGCGCAACGAACGGAGGCCCTCCGAATCGACGTCTCGGATCCCGCCTGCTAGCCGACGGGGAGCGGCTCCAGCGCGCGCAACGCGTCGGCCACGCGCTCGGCCGGATACGCGAGGTCCTCGAGCTGGCCGGCCATGTACTGCTCGTACGCGGCCAGATCGAAGTGCCCGTGTCCGCACAGGTTGAAGAGGATGACGGTGGGCCGCCCCTCCTGCTTGGCCCGCATCGCCTCGTCGACGGCGACCTTGATCGCGTGCGTGGGTTCCGGCGCAGGGAGGATTCCTTCCGCACGGGCGAACTGCACGCCGGCTTCGAAGGTCGCCCGCTGGTGGACCGCCTGGGCCTCGATCACGCCCTGCTCCCGCAGCAGGCTCACCAGGGGAGCCATGCCGTGATAGCGCAGCCCGCCTGCGTGGATTGGCTCCGGAATGAAGTCGTGTCCCAGCGTGTGCATCTTGACGAGGGGTGTCATCTGTGCGGTGTCGCCGAAGTCGTAGCGGTAGACGCCGCGCGTCAGTGATGGAGCGGCCTCAGGCTCCACTGCGATGACCCGGTAGTCGGCCTCCCCGCGCAGCTTGCGCCCGAGGAAGGGAAAGGTCAGGCCGGCGAAGTTCGAGCCACCGCCGGTGCAGCCGATGATGATCTCGGGCTCCTCGCCCGCCATGGCCATCTGCTCGATGGCCTCCTGTCCGATCACGGTCTGATGCAGCAGCACGTGATTGAGGACCGAACCGAGGGAGTACTTCGTGTCTTCACGTCCGCCGGCGTCCTCGACCGCCTCGCTGATCGCGATCCCCAGCGAGCCGGGATTGTCCGGCGTTTCCTCGAGTACCCGCCGCCCGTAACCCGTCGTCTCGCTGGGGCTGGCCACGACCTCGGCGCCGTAGACCTCCATGAGGTTGCGCCGGTACGGCTTCTGGTCGTAGCTGGCGCGGACCATATAGACCTTGACCTCGAGGTCGAAGACCGACGCAGCGAAGGCCAGCGCCGAGCCCCACTGCCCCGCCCCGGTCTCGGTCGCCAGGCGCCGGACACCCTCCTCGCGGTTGAAGAAGGCCTGGGCAAGCGCGGTATTCGGCTTATGACTGCCGGCCGGGCTGACGCCCTCGTACTTGTAGTAGATGTGGGCCGGCGTCTGCAGCGCTGCTTCGAGCCGGTGCGCCCGGTACAGCGGTGATGGCCGGTAGAGGGCGTAGGCCTGCCGGACGGGGTCCGGGATCTCGATCTCCCGCTCTGTGCTCACCTCCTGCCCGATGAGGGCCATGGGAAAGAGCGGCGCGAGGTCCTGCGGTCCGATCGGCTGGCCCGTGCCCGGATGAAGCACGGCCGGCGGCGGGAAGGGCAGGTCGGCCGCGATGTTGTACCAGGCTCGCGGAATGCGGTCCTCATCGAGCACGAACTTGGTGCGTCTCAGGCCCATCGCGTGTTCCTCCTCCGGGTCGTCGCGGAAGAGGAGCCTAGCAGCCGCGGGCGACGGTAAGCGCAGCGGCGGCGGTCAGGCCGTCAGCAAGCCGACGCCCAGGAAGCCCGCTCCGAGGCCGAGTGCCACGACGCCCGCGTAGAGGACGGTGATGAGGCGGTTGGGTTGCGTGACGCCCTGCCCGGCCGAGGACAGGAAGAAGCCCGCCGACATGAGGATCGCCGCGAGCGGGATGCCGCTTCGGGCGAGCGCCGCGGGGAGGCCGGTGAGCGTCGTGGCGTCGGCCAGGATCTGGGCAACGAGCCCGAGCGTGACCAGCACCCCAGCATGCGCGTGACCCGCGCGGGCGAAGGCGAGCTGGAAGGAGGTCGCGGGTTGCTGTCGTCGGACGAGGCGGAGGACGAAGAGGCCTCCGAACTCCACCGCCAGGATCGAAAGGAGCAGGACGCCGGCTGTCGAGCGGGCTTCGGGTGAAAGGATGTCCATCGTGCCGCGGGCCCTCGCTGCGCTCCGACCGTCCACTGTGCGCGGTCGACGCCTGACAGTCTGCGACATGCCACAGTAGACTGTCAAGGATGGCTGGTTACTCATTGAACGCGACGGCGGCTTCCCTGCTGGGCTTCCTGATGGACGGGCCGCTGACCGGCTGGGACCTGGTCAGGACGGCGGAGGAACGGATCGGCGACTTCTGGTCCCTGACCCGAAGCCAGGTCTACCGGGAGCTCACCGCCATGGCCGCCGCCGGGCTGATCAGGGCTGGCGAGCTCGGGCCCCGGGATCGCCGGCCATATGCGATCACGAGCGCCGGCCAGAAAGCCTTCCGAGCCTGGCTCGAGCGCGAGCCCGGGCCCGAGTCCATCCGGTTCCCGCTCCTCCTGACGTTGCTCTTCGGCCGCTCCCTACCGCGCGGACGGCTGGCCGAGATGGTCGCTCACCACCGGGCCCTGCACGCCGACCGGCTGGCCGGCTACGAAGCGGCGCACGCGGAACTGGTCGGCTCGCGCGGAAGGATCGACCCGATCTCCCTCGCACCGCTAGAGCTCGGGATCGCGTACGAGCGTGCCGTCATGGCCTGGTTCGACCAGCTGCCGCTGGAGATCGCGGGCACAGCCGCTGGTAAGATTTCCGGGCGCTGAGCGGGAGTAACTCAGCTGGCAGAGTGCTTGCTTCCCAAGCAAGATGTCGCGGGTTCGAATCCCGTCTCCCGCTCCAAGCTCTCCTTTTCGTGTGGGGAGCATGCCCGTCCCGGAAGACCTTCCCTCGCGCGTCCGCAAGTTCGTCTTCGACCACTTCCTGGAGCACGCCGCCCCGCCGGTCGTGGAGCGGCTGATGAGCGAGTTCTCGCTGTCGCGGGAGGAGGCGACGGACGAACCTGTAGAGGGCGACGAACATCGTGCTCGCAACCACGTTGTTCAGTGCGGCATACGCAAGCGCGGCAACGGCAACGAATGGACGGCGTGCTGAGAAGACCCGCGTGCCCATCGGGCAGATCCGGAGTCCTCCTGCTACGCCGGCTCGTAGGTCAGCACGAGCGTGCCCGACGAGAAGGGCGTGGTGCCCGTGTGCTTCAGGGTTTTCTTCTCGAGCCCATCCTTGAAGAGGTGCTTGCCGGCTCCGACGACCACCGGGAAGAGCCACAGCCGGTGCTCGTCAATGAGGTTGCGCTGCAGCAGGTAGTTGACGAGATCGGCGCTCCCGTAGATCAGCAGGCTCCCGCCCGCCTGGTCCTTCACCTTCGCCACCTCGGTCGCTACTTCGCCCTTGAGGATCTCTGCATTCCACTCCCCGCTGTCGAGGGTGGTTGAGGCGATGAACTTGGGCATCTGGTTGATGCGGTCGGCGAAGCCCTGCTCGTCGGTCCTCTTCGGCCAGGCCTTCGCGAACACCTCGTAGGTCCTCCGGCCGAGCAGGAGTGCGCCGGAGGCGAACAGCAGCTCGCGGGCATACGTTTCGAGCTCGTCGCTCCAGAAGTCGGGAGTCCACTGTTCCGGCGCTTCCATGACGCCATCAAGGGACACGAAGATGGATGCGACGACCTGTCTCATGATGAACCTCTTTGCGTGCTGAGCCGATAGCGGAGATGGGTGACCGCCGGGGATTCGATCACCCGGCTGATCTCAGCAGGCGACCGGGATTGGCCGGTCTTGTGATGTAGACGGAGTTCAGCCGGAAACTCATCGCTCCCCCGCTTCGAATGGCCGGCTGGCCTGTGGCCGCTACCCTGGTCGGCAATGGTCGGTGCCAACGTGGAGCCAGCTGCCCCGGACGCCACAGTCGATGCTGCGCGTGAGGTCGCGCCGCAACTGGAGGCACACCGGGTCGAACTGACGGGCTACTGCTACCGGATGCTCGGATCGGCTTTCGAGGCGGAGGACGCGGTCCAGGAGACGTTCCTCAGGGCCTGGCGGGGCTTCGAGCGCTTCGAGGGCCGCGCCGCGCTCAGGTCGTGGCTCTACCGGATCACCACGAACGTCTGCCTCGATATGCGCAGCGCGAGCCAGCGTCGCGCCCGACCCATGGATCTCACCCACGTGGGCACCCGCCGATGCCGCCCTGGGGCCGCCCCTGCCCGAGAACACCTGGATCGAGCCGATCTCCGACGATCGCGCCGTTCCGGCAGGTGACCCTGCCGAGGTGGCCCTCGCGCGCGAGTCCATCCGCCTCGCCTTTGTCTCCGCGCTGCAGCGCCTGCCCCCTCGGCAGCGGGCCGTGCTGATCCTGCGGGAGGTGCTGCGCTGGAAGGCGGACGAGGTGGCCGAGCTCCTCGACACGACGGTAGCCTCCGTGAATAGTGCCCTGCAACGGGCGCGCACGACCCTGGCCAGGACGGACGCCGGTGCTGCGGACCGCTCGGATGCCCTCGACGAGGAACAGCGAGCGCTGCTCGAGCGCTACGTCAGCGCCTTCGAGCGGTACGACATGGACGCCTTCACCTCGCTGCTGCACGAGGACGCGACGTGGTCGATGCCGCCGTACGACCTATGGCTCCAGACCCACGACGATATTCGGCGCTGGTGTCTCGGTCCGGGGATCAGCTGCCGCGGCTCGCGCCTGATCCCGACGGTCGCGAATGGGTCGCCCGCCTTCGCGCAGTACAAGCCGGCACCCGGCGGCGGTTTGGAACCCTGGTCGCTGCAGGTCCTCGAGATCGAGGGTGATCGCATCAGCGGGATCACCTTCTTCCTCGATACAGCCCGCTTCTTTCCGGCGTTCGGCCTACCTTCGCGACTCCCCGGCTGAAGCAGCCACGCAGGAAACGACGCCGGCCACGCCGGCCCGGGCGAACAGATCGCATAACTCGGCCGAGGCGTGGCGTAGGCGGACCTGCCGACCCAGCCGCTGAGCCGCGAGCGCCAGGCGCAGGAGGGCATCCAGCGTGCTGATGTCGGCGCTGGCCAGCTCCCTCACGTCGCAGACCACCACCTCCGCGTCGCGCTCGTGAAGCAGCGCCCGAACGGCTTCCCACAGCACCGGGACGTCAGTCGGTCCGATGGAACCGCGGATCACCAGGAGGGCGGCGCCGGGCTGAGCGTCTGGCTGCGGCCCGACGCGGGGCCTTGACCTGGGGGGAACGGGCGGTGGCTGCCGGTGGGGAAGGTCAGGTGTCGGTGTCCGCCATGGCCTTGCCCGCCGCGGCCTCCTGCACGGTCCGGCTGGCCCTTGCCGGGCGGTTGCCAGCTACCGGACCCACAGACCGGGTCCGGTAGATCTGCGCGTAATGGCTGCACCCGAGCTCTGCCAGCAGGCCATCTGCCTCCTCGGCTGCCTGGCGGGCCTCGGGCACTGCATCACCCAGTAGCGCGCCGAACTCAAGGTCCAGTTGCGCCAGGTCGAACCGCTGGCCAAGGTCAGAGAGCCGCTTCTTCGCCGCCAGGTACTCGACGCGGGCGGCAGCGACGTCCGCCCGGAGCCCCAGGATCCCTGCCCTCAACCAGCCCTGGAGCGCCTCGGCGTACGCGCCGTGAGCAGTCGAGGCGTCAGAACGCCACGCGGACGCGATCTCCTCGGCCTGTTCCAGGAGCCCCCCGGCGACCGCGGCACGACCGGCGGCCGCCCGCCCCACGAGCGCGAGATTGCTGTTCGCTGCCGCCTGCAGTCCCTCGGCAACGGCCTCGGTCCACCGACCGGATGCCAGTGCGTGGATTGCTCGACTGTGACGCTGACCTGCCAGTAGCAGCGCACTCGGCACCTGCTCCGCAAGCCGGCGGCTCTCGCGCAGCCCCGCTTCCGACTCCTGCGAGCGACCCTGGAACGCGGCCACCTGGGATGATGATCCGACAAACCATGACGCGTAGAAAGCCGGCACGTCGGACCGCGCCATGAGCTCGGCATCGATCGCCAGCCAGCGGTCCCAGTCGCCTCGGTAGAGGGCGTCGGCGGTGGCCACCCCGGCGAACTGGTACATCCAGATGGTTTCGCCGTAGCGCCGTGCGAGAGCAAAGCCCTCCTCCACCATCTGCAGCGCCTCGTCCGGCCGGTCCAGCCAGACGGGGCCGTACAGGTTGTTGCGGGCACGAAGCTGTTCGTGGGCCAGGTCGTACCCTTCGGCCATCTCGATCGCGCCACGCAGGACCACCTGTGCCTCATGCCATCGGCCGACCGCAAAGAGGGATGCACCCTTCGTGATGGAAGCGTCGAGCACGACGCGGACCCAGTCAGCGTCCGCCCGGGCGGCGGCGAGGGCCCGGTCCACCCAGGCCAGGGCCGGCTCATTCCGGTCCGCGATCATGTAGGCCCGGGCGAGCTGCGCGTGCGCCTCCGCGAGCTCTAGGCTTCCCTCCAGGCCGGCCGCTCGGCCGATCGCCTCCTCCATCACCGCCACCGCGTCCTTGTCGCGCCGGTCGTAGAGAAAGCCCATCAGGGTCGCCGCGCGCAAGGCCTGTCGCTCGTCGCCGAGCTCGATGGACTGGCGCCGCGCCTGCTCAGCATGCACCAGCGCGCTCTCGTCGCCGGTCGGTCCGCCGGCCTCCGCCGCGCGCAGGTGCAGGCTCGCTTGCTCCTCCGGTTCCGTGCTGATCTCGAGGGCCTGTTCGATGTAGGCCACTGCCTGCTCGTAAGAGTGCAGGCTCATGGCCCGGTCGGCCGCGGCGCGCAGCGCGATCCTCGCTTGTGTCGCCAGGGCGGCGCCTTCGGGGCCTGCCGGCGCGGCGCGGTAGGCCTCGAGGTAGTGGCTGGCCAAAATGCCGGCCAGCTCACCGTCGCCGAGCGATTCGTAGTAGCGAGCCGCGGAGAGATGCTTCGCCTTCCGCTCACGTGTGGAGAGCGACCCGTGGGCCACTTCGCGCACCAGGGCCTGGACGAAGTGGTACTGGCCGCGCTCCGGCGAACGGGGGTCGGCATTGTACGCGAGGAGCTGGCTGGCGACGAGACCCGAAATGCGGGCCGTGAGCGGGTCGCGCGCGTCCCCCGTCAGCGCCCCCAGTGCATCCAGTGAGAAGCTCTGACCCAGGATCGAGGCGTCGAGTAGGAGCGCGCGCGCGGCAGGCTCGGTCGCATCGATCCGGGCGGCGATCAGCGCATGCAGCGTCTCGGGGACACCGAGCTGCGCCTCATGTGCTCCTGCGGCCAGGCGGTAGCGGTCGCCGTCGCGCTCCAGCTGGCCGCGATCGAGCATCATCCTGACCGTTTCGACGCCGTAGAGCGGGATGCCTTCGCTGCGCTCCACGATGGCCTTGAGCGCCCGGCCGCCCAGCCCGGGGACGAGCCCGCGGAGTAGTTGGCGCATGGCGTCCGGCGACAGCGACGCAAGGTTGATGCCCGCGAAGCTGGGGACGCGAGTCCCCCAACCCGGGCGGCGCTCGTGGAGCTCGGGCCGGGTCAGCGCCAGCACCAGGATGGGACGATCGCGCAGCCAGTCGACGAGGCCCTCGATGAAGTCCAGCAGGCCCGCGTCCGCCCACTGGAGGTCGCTGAAGACCATGACGACGGGCGCCCGGTCGGTGAGGCGGCCGAAGAACGTGCGCCAGGCCGCAAACAGCTCCTCCCGTTCGGTGGCGGGCATCTCCTGCAAGCCGAGCAGGCCAGCCACGCGAGGCTCTATCCACTTCCGCTCATCCGGGTCGGTCACGAACTCAGCCATGGTCCCCTGGAGACGCGAGGCGGCGGCGGCCGGATCGTCGGTCTCGGCGATCCCGGCCCGCTGGCGGACCATCTCGCCCAGGGCCCAGAAGCTGATGCCTTCCCCGTACGCAGGCGAGCGACCGGTGTGCCAGAGGATGTTCTCGGCCAGCCCGTCCAGGTACTTCTCGAACTCCCAGCTGAGCCGGCTCTTGCCGATGCCGGCCTGGCCGTTGATCACCACGAGGCGCGCCGGGCCGCCTGGTGACGTGGCGTGGAAAAGCTCCTTGAGCTGCCGCAGCTCCGCATCGCGGCCGACGAAGGGCGCCTCCAGTACCTCGCTGCGGCCGGCTCCCCCTCGTTTAGCGATGACCTGGGTTGCGCGCCAGGCAGGCACGGGCTGGGCCTTGCCCTTCAGCGTTTGCTCGCCGGCGGGCTCGAAATCGATGCTGCGCAGCGCCGCTCGGTAGGTTGCCTCGGCAGCGAGGAGCGTCCCAGGATCGGCCACCGACTGAAGGCGCGCCGCGGTATTGACGATGTCGCCCGTCACCATCGCCTCGCCGGCGTGGCCGATGCCGACTGCCGCCTGGCCGGTGACGACCCCGGCACGCGCCCGGAGCCTCTCATCGCCGAGCGTGAGTTGAGCTACGGCGTCGATCATGTCCAGCCCCGCCCGGACGGCCCGCTCGGCGTCGTCCTCTCGGGCCAGCGGAGTTCCCCAAACCGCCACCACCGCGTCGCCCATGTACTTTTCCACCACCCCGGCATAGCGCTCGACCACCGTGCGCGCGGTGGCGAAGTAGCCCGACTGCGCCTCGCGCACCTCTTCGGCATCGCGCCGTTCGGCCAGCGTCGTGAATCCGACAAGATCCACGAAGAGAACGGAGACGAGTCGGTGCTCGGTCACCGCTGCGGGGCGGGACTCGGCCGGTTCGGGGACCTCAGCCGTGCTTCCGGGCGTGCCCTCGGCCGCAGACAGTGAGGTGCCGCAGTGGCCGCAGAACTTGACGTTGCCGGGGTTGGCGGCGCCGCATTGGCCGCACGTCACGTTCAGCCGGCTGCCGCACTCGCCGCAGAAGCGTCGATCCGATTCGTTTTCCGTCCCGCACTGCGAGCAGCGCAACGTCCACGCCCCTCCGTTCCTCCCCCTTGCCGGAACTGTAGGAGAGTCTGGCAAGCGCCGTCATGCAGACGTGTGGAAACGTCGCCGCGCTCCAGCGCTTACGCTCCGCGGGTGAAGATCGGTGGACCGCTCAGGCGACCCGCGCTGGCGGCCGGGGGCCGGCTTCGGGCCGCGGTGGTGGGGAGCCTGCCTCGGCCCGCCCGCAAGGTCATCCGCGCGCTTCTACGTCGGCCACCCCGCGGGCAGGCGACCACCGCCCGTGCCCGGGTCTCCTCCGCACCGCTGGACCCGCCCAGGAGGTTTGCCTTGTCCGTTCCGCCTCCGCCAATCGCGGACACGTGGCCGGAGCCGCCGCAGATCGAGCTGCCGGACGCCACCACCGGGTCGGTCGCGCCGGACGCTGGGCCGGCAAGGCCGTTAGACATCGACCTGCTCGAGTCACTCAACGCCGAGTACGCCGCGCACCCGTTCCACCAACCGCCCGCCCAGGATGCGGGCTCCCGAGCCGAACGTGCCAGGAAACGCCTGGTCGAGGCCCACCGGCTGATCGACCTCTCAGAGCGCCGTGTTCTGGAGATCGGCTGTGGTGCGGGCTACGAGGTCTGGTACATAGCCCACCAGTTGAACTCCGACGCGTACGGCCTGGACATCGCAGCTCGCGCGGCCTGGGAGCATCTCTCCGGACCCTCGGTGCATTTCGCCTGCGCCGATATCGCCGCCGGCCATCCCTTCGACGCCAACCAGTTCGACCGGATCATCTCCTTCTCGGTGTGGGAGCACATCACCCAGCCCTATGCGGCTCTCGAGCAGACGTTTCGGATCCTCAAGCCGGGCGGGCTCGCGTATATCAGCGCCAACCTCCACCGCTCCGCGATTGCCTCGCATCGCTCGCGCGAGATCACGTTTCCCTGGCCGCACCTGCTCTTCTCGGACGACGTCGTTCGAGAGTTCTACAAGCGCCGGGGCCGGAATGTCACCTCCGCCTGGGTCAACCGGCTGAGCTGGGCCGACTACGAGCAGCAGATGCGCCGCATCGGCTTCCAGATTCGGATGCTCAGGTTCAGCGAGCGCCCGATCGACGAGGCGTTCTACCAGCGGTTCGAGGCGGTCCTAGGGCGCTACCCGCGCACCGACCTGACTCGCGATTTCTTCAAGGTCGTGCTGGAGAAGGCGGGCGCCGTATAGCAAACCTGTAACGTAC
>JACDFU010000080.1 GCA_013815585.1 Chloroflexota bacterium | reverse complement strand
GTGCAGGGCGGACGTCAGAGCAGCAGCCAGGATCACTGGGTCCAATGTGGGCTCCGTCCCCGGTCTGGCGCCCGCCAACGCCGAAGCCGCGGCTCTCCCGGGCTCACGGTGAAAGAGGCTGACACCGCTCTCGAGTCGCGCGGCGAGGTCCCGCCCCGCGTCCCGATAGGCGCGGTACGCGATCAGCCGCCGCCGGAGCTCCTCCTCCGGATCGACGCTGGTCTCCTCCAATGGCAGTTCGGCGGGGGGTGGCGACGGCAGGATCGCGCGGGACTTGATCAGGATGAGCTGCGAACAGACGCTCACGAAGGTGCTGATGTGGCCGAGCCGGTCGTCGCGGAGGTTTGCCAGCGCCTCCAGGTAGGCCTCGGCAAGCTCGCCCAGCCGAACCGTGACGACGTCCAGGCGACGCTGCTCGATGAGGGCTAGCAGTAGCGCCAGCGGACCGTCGAAGGATTCGAGCCGCACGAGCGTGTCCGTCTCGGGGTGGGCACCTGGGGCAAAGCGCACCTCCGTCGCGGGGGCCGGGGAGGCCGCCTCTGACAGCGGGGTGTCGATCAATTCTGCTGGTCGGCAAGCAGCAGGGCGCGACCCGGTTCGCCGTCGGTCGGCTCCGCCTGGTTGCGGATCAGCTCGCCGGTCCGGAACGAGCAGCCGGCCGCCACCGCCATCCGGGCGGAAACGTCGGCGTGATGGCGGATGCGGTCCAGGGAGGAGACGAGGCCCGGCAACCGGCGCGCGAACGTCCAGACCCAGCCGCCGTATCGCTCGCCCAGTGACCAACAGACCCGCGGCACCAGACCGACCGAGGGTCCCTTGCCGGCATCGTGGAAGAGCGCTGCGAGCAGCAGCTCCGGATCATCGTGACCGGCCGCCCGGAGCGCCGCCTGGACGTCCACGCCGTGGCGCTGATCAGCCGGATGCATCGCGTCGAAGAGGGCCAGCTGGGTCGGGGTCAGGCCATTCACCAGGCTCCCGCGCTCCGTCGCAGTGAGCGCTGGATGGAGGTAGCGCGCCACCCGACGGAGCTTGCCTGCCCACCAGCTCATCGGGTGCCAGGGCCAGGCATGGTCAGACGAAGCGGTCGCCGAGCAGCAGGCCGTAGATCGCGATGCCGATCGGTCCGATGATGCGGCCCCCGAAGAAGAAGACCGCAATGATCAGGAAGAAGGCGTACTGCTCGACCTGCCTGAGGCTGTAGGCGGTGCGCGCGTCGACCAGGCCCGTCAGCACCTTCCAGCCGTCGAGCGGCGGAATGGGCAGCAGGTTGAAGATGAACAGGAACACGTTGATCAGTACGAAATAGCGACCGATCCCGAAGAAGAAGCTGCCAACGTCCGAGCCGATGACAGAGAACAGCAGCTCGTCCGAGCTGGCTATGAGCCGCAGGGGAACCGCGACGAGGGCGGCCATGACGAGGTTGGAGAGCGGCCCCGCCAGCGCCACGAGGGCCTCGCCCCGGCGGCCGCCCTCGAGGTTGACCGGGTTGACCGGCGTGGGCTTGGCGTAGCCGAAGAAGAAGCCGCCCTGGCTGAGCAGAGCGCTCAGCGCCAGCATCCCGCCGCCGATCGGGTCGAAGTGCACCCGCGGGTCGAGCGTCAGGCGGCCCATGTAGCGAGCGGTCGAATCGCCCAGCCGGAACGCGGCCAGGGCGTGGCTGAACTCGTGGACTGGAAAGGCGACGAGGAGGATGACGCCCACGGCTACGAGCGCCTGGACGAGCGGTTGGTCCATGGGTGGTCGAGGTCCGAGCGAGTGGGGACGCGCTAATCCTAGAGCCGCCCGAGCAGTTCGGCTTTCTTGGCCTGGTATTCCTCGGGCGTGATCGCGCCCCGGTCGCGAAGGTCAGCAAGCCGCGACAGCGTCTGGGTCACCTCCTCCGCGGTCGAACCGCCGGCCTGCGGGGCAGCCCTGGGTGCCTCGGCGGTCGCGAGCGGAGGGCCCGAGACCGGCTGGGACGAGGAGGCCGCCGGCTGGGGCGCGCTGGCCGCCGGCTCGGGAGGCATCTCCGATGCGGCGGTTCGCAGCGGTGGGCTGGGCGGGGCACGGTAGGAGAACTCCATCTCCAGCGCGTGCTTCTGGTTGAGCATCTCCCGTTTGAAGGCGGGCGCCGCGT
The DNA here is from genome assembly GCA_013815585.1 of Chloroflexota bacterium. Lineage (GTDB taxonomy): Bacteria > Chloroflexota > Limnocylindria > Limnocylindrales > CSP1-4 > JACDFU01. Next base: position 10,214 of record JACDFU010000080.1, on the reverse strand, counting down.
TCAGCATCCGATAGCGGTCGATGGCGGTGTCTGCGGCGGTCAGGATGTCGAGGTCGCCGTAGTTGAACATGCGGCCCCACAGGTCCTGGCTGAGCATCGCGTCGTTGATCTTCTCGAGCGAGCTGTCGGCGGAGTGCTTGTTGATGATCCCCTCCACCTTGAGGATGCGCCTGTTCGTGACGAGGTAGTCCTGGTTCACCCATTGCCAGACCTGGAATAGGAAGAGCACGAGGCCGAGCACGAGCGCAATGAGCGCCACGTATCCGAGGATGGTCTCTAGCCCCTGATTCTGCGGTCCCAGCAGGAGGTATCCGGCGAAGGCGACGACGGCGAGGATCCACAGCGCCAGGGCATTCTTTGAGTCGAGGAGCAGCGCCAGCCAGTGCTGGCGGGAGCGGACCACCACCGTTTCGCCCGTGGTGAGCAGCGAGTCGGCGTATCGCATGAACGACCTCCCTCAGGCGCGAGGATGCGCGCGCGCGTAGACCTGGCGGATCCGCTCCCCGGTGACGTGGGTGTAGAGCTGGGTGGTGGTAATGCTCGCATGACCGAGCAGCTCCTGGACGACCCGCAGGTCCGCCCCGCCCTCGAGTAGGTGCGTCGCGAAGCTGTGACGCAGGGTGTGAGGCGTGACGGCGCCGCGGATTCCGGCCGTCACGGCAGCTGCCCGAATCGCGCGCCAGGCCGCCATTCGCCCGAGGCGCTGGCCGCGCGCGGACAGGAAGACCGCTCCGGCCGAGGCAGCCGGGGAACCTGGCCTGGCCGGCCTACGAGCAAGGACCTGCTCGTCCCCATTCCGGGCGAGCCCGGGCCTGACCTCCACAAGGTAGCGACGCAAGGCATCGACCGCGGGCTCGCCGAGCGGCACCAGGCGTTCCCGATCGCCCTTTCCGATTACGCGTACGAAGCCGCCTTCGAGCGAAAGCGCATCGAGATCCAGGTTCAGCGCCTCGCTTACCCGCAGCCCGGCCGCGTAGAGCAGCTCGAGCAGGGCTCGATCGCGGACGGGACCTGCCTCTTCGCCGGACGGGGCTGCCAGGAGTGCCTCAACCTCAGTTGGTCCCAGCGTATCCGGCAGGCGGCGCGCCTGGCGTGGCAGGTCGAGCTGGCCAGCCACATCCTTCTCAATCAGCTCCTCGGTGTAGGCAAAGCGATAGAACGCCCGGATGCTGGCTGCTTTCCGACGCCGGCTCGACGATTTGAGCGGGCGGCTCGAGGTCGCCAATCCGGCCAGATATCGCTGCGCTGGCTCGGCTTGACGGTCCCAGGCGTCATTCCCGGCCACGGCCGCGAACGCGCGCAGATCACCGCCGTAGGCCGCGATCGTTCTTGGCGACAGGCCGCGCTCGACCCGCAGGTAGACGAGATACGTCTCGATCGCTCGCCCGAGCGTCTCGCCGCCGCGGCTCACGAGGGCAGCAGCTCAGCCTTGTGTCGCACGAGGTCCCAGAAGCCGATTGCACCTTCCGGCTCGATGAAGCGGATGGCCTGCTCGCGCGGCCGCACCTCGACCGCGTCGCCGACCAGGATGGGAAAGTCCTCGCGGCCGTCGATGCTCACCAGCGCATCGTGGGCGTCGACCACCCGCACGGCCACGGCATGACGGGGGCTCACGACGATTGAGCGGATGGCCGACAGGTAGGCGGCGACCGGTGTGACGACCAGGTTCCGACTCGTCGGGTCGAGGATCGGGCCGCCTGCGCTGAAGGAGTAGCCCGTCGACCCGGTCGGACTGGCGATGACGAGACCGTCCGCGACGTAGCTGGCGAGGTGGGTGCCGTCGATGAGGACCTCCAGGCGGACCACCCGCGCGTGCGCCCCGCGCACGACTGCTGCCTCGTTGAGCGCAATGTGCCGGACCTCCGAGCGCCCAGGGTGAGCCCCGGCGATGACCACCGCCTCCAGCGTCATCCGTGGCTCGAACGTGTAGCGACCTTCTTTCAGGAGTTCCAGGACCGATCCGAGCTGCTCCGCTTCCGCCTTGGACAGGAAGCCGACCTTGCCGGCGTTGACCCCCAGGATCGGCACGTCCACCACGGCCACGGCACGCGCAGCCCGCAGAAACGTGCCGTCTCCGCCCAGCACCACGAGGGCATCGGTTCCGGGAAGCTGACGGATCAGCTCGTCGTAGTCGCCCGCGGCCGAGGCCCAGGCTTCGATGTCCCGGACCTGGCACCAGCCCATTGCCCGCTCGCGCAGCTCCAGGGTCGTCTCGCTCGTTGGATTGAAGGCAAAGCCCAAGCGCTTCACGGGCGGGTGACGCCCGAGACAGGAACGCGGGCCATGCGACTGGTTTCAGCTGGCCCATCGGACAGGGCGAGGTGGAGAAAGAATTCGTGATTGCCCTGCGGCCCGACAAGCGACGACTCCACTTCGCCTCGGACCACGAACCCCATCGACTCGGCCGCCTCGCGGACTTTGCGGACGGCCGCCTGACGCACGGCAGGATCCCGGACGACGCCCTTCGGCACGTCCCGGGGCTGCGATTCAAACTGGGGCTTGACCAGCGGCACCGCCTCGCCCGATGGCTCGAGCTGGGCCGCCATGCCGGGGAGGACCCGCGTCAGCGAGATGAACGAGACATCCGCAACTGCCAGCGAGACCAGCTCGGGCAGCACGACAGCGTCGTCGCTCGCTGGGTCGAGGCGGCGGGCGTTGGTCCGCTCCATGGAAACGACTCGCGGGTCCGATCGAAGCGTTTCGGCCAGCTGGCCTCTGCCCACGTCGAGAGCATAGACGCGGGCCGCGCCGCGCCGCAACAGCACGTCGGTGAAGCCGCCGGCGGAGGCGCCGACGTCGAGGCAGATCCGGCCGCCCGGATCCACCCCGAAGGCATCCAGGGCGCCGGCGAGCTTCTCTCCGCCACGCGAGACGTATGGTGTTACGGCGGCGAGCTCGAGGGGCATATCCGGTGGGACCAGGTCCCCCGGCTTCCGGTCGAATCGCGCGCCGTCCCCTGAACCGACGCGCACCCGCCCTGCCAGGAGCATGGCCCGCGCACGCGAACGGCTTTCGCAGAGGCCACGATCGACGATCAGCTGGTCGAGCCGGACGCGTGTCAGGCCGAGCGGACCTCGAGGCGCGGCGCTGATCCCCGAGCACCGGCCGGGGCGACCTGCTCGAGTGCCTCACGGACCTGCGCCTCGATCCCCGCCGCGTCCAGCCGGAGCGCAACCCGCAGGTCGCTCACCGATCCGTGGTCGACGAAGCGGTCGGCGGGGAGGCCCAGCAGCCGCACCGGCACCTGCCTGAGATCCGGCTCCAGGAAGCTCGCGTCGGCGAGCGCCTCGAGAATGGCACTCCCGAAACCACCCGCCACGACGCTCTCCTCCAGCGTCACCACCAGTCGCTTGCCACGGGCCTCGCGCGCGAGCAGTTCCCGATCGAGCGGCTTGGCGAAGCGGGCATTGACCACCGCCACGGACCAGCCGTCGGCCTCCAGCCCATCAGCCGCCTCCAGGCCGCGCATGACGATCGGCCCGAAGCCGACGAGCAGGACGTCGGAGCCCTGTCGGAGGACCTCGGCCTCGCCCACGGGGATCGGCGTCGGCTCGATCTGTGGCAGGTCGAAGCCGGAATCGCGAGGGTAGTGGAGGGCGAACGGATGGTCCTGGCCGAACGCGGTTCGGAGCAGCCTGCGCAGCTCCTGCTCGTCCTTTGGCGCGGCCACGACCAGGTTCGGGAGCTGGCGCTGGGCGGGGATGGTGAACATCCCCTGGTGGCTGGTCCCGTCCTCGCCGACGAGCCCGGCCCGATCCACCCCGAGCACGACCGGCTGATCGTTCTGGCAGACGTCGTGCACGGTCTGGTCGAAGGCTCGCTGCAGGAAGGTCGAGTAGAGCGCTACGAACGGGCGCTGGCCACCCATCGCGAGGCCGGTAGCGAGCGTCACGGCGTGCTGCTCGGCGATCCCAACGTCGTACATGCGGTCCGGGTAGGCGGCCTGGAACCGGTGGAGGCCGGTCCCGGTCGGCATGCCGGCCGTGATGGCCACCACGCGGGGGTCGTCCCGGGCGATCTCGATGAGCTCGCCGATCGCCACGGACGTGTAGTTGGGCGGCTTTCGGTGGGCGGCCGCCGCCTGTGCGGCCGAGGGTGTCGCGTCGCCGTCGCCGTTCAGCGGGCTGCCCGGACGCTCGGTCGGCGTGCGGCCATCAATTGGCTCGGGCAGCAGCATGGGCGGCAGAGCGGCGCCATGGAAGCCAATCTGGTCGGCCTCCGCAGGGCGGTAACCCCTGCCCTTTCGAGTACGGACGTGAACGAGAACCGGACCTTCGAGCTCCAGGGCACGCCGCAGCGTGGCATCGAGCGCACGCAGGTTGTGACCGGGGACCGGGCCGATGTACGTGACCCCGAGATCCTCGAAGAGCCGGCCTGGCTGGGCAAAGTTGACCACCGAGCTGCGCAGGCGCTGCGACAGCTCGAGCGCGGTGCCGCCCACGAGGGGAAGGCCCCCAACGAGCTGGTCGTACACCCGCTTCGAGCCGCGCCAGGTCCCCGAGAGCTTGATTCGGCTGAGGTAGGTGCTCAGCGCGCCCACCGTGGGCGAGATGCTCATCTCGTTGTCGTTGAGCACGATCAGCAGGCGGGTCTTGCGATGGCCGATGTCGTTGAGTGCCTCCAGCGCGAGGCCGCTGATCAAGGCGGCGTCACCAACGACGACGGCGATGCGCTCGTTCCTGCCGCGCTGATCCCGGGCCAACGCCAGCCCTTCGCCGATCGAAAGCCCCGTACCGGCGTGACCGCCGTCGAAGACGTCGTGCGGACTCTCTGTGCGGCGGGGAAAGCCTCCCACCCCACCGAGCTGGCGCAGCGTCCCAAAGCGCTCGAAGCGGCCGGTCAGGAGCTTGTGCGGATACGCCTGGTGGCCCGTGTCCCAAACCAACCTGTCGGTGGGGCTCTCGAGGATCCGGTGGAGCGCGATGGTCAGCTCCACGACCCCGAGAGAGCTGCCCAGGTGGCCTCCGGTCTTGGCGACCGTCTCGATGATCGCGGTGCGCAGCTCGGCCGCCAGTTGGTGGAGCTGTTGCTCGTCGAGGCGCCTCAGGTCGGCCGGCCCTGCGAGGCCGGGAAGGATGGTCACAGGATGAGGAGCTCCAGGTTGGGCTGGCGGCGCTGACGCCAGCGGATCGCGCGCCTGAGAGACGAGCCGCGTACTGCCTCGTGATTCGCGAACGCCTGCAGCGCGGATGCAGCAGGCTGATTCTACGCCGGACCGGCGCCCGGACCGGGTGCTCAGCCGAGCTCGTCCGGCGTGAGGTCGATCGCCCGGAGCTGGCCGCCCGCCTGCTCGACGAGCCGCTGAACACGCATCTCCGCGTCGGTCAGGAGCCTGGCGCACCGGTCATGCAGCGCCACGCCACGCTCGTACAGGGTGATCGATTCCTCGAGCGGCAGGTTGCCGGACTCCAGGCGGCCGACGACCTCCTGCAGCTCGGCCAGGGCAGCGTCAAATGTGAGCTGCGTTATGGTCGGGTCCGCGGCGCCTGCCTGTTCCTCAGCCACCGGGCGAGTCTCGCACGCGCTCGACGCGGACGTCCAATTCGCCTCGCGCGACCCGCACACTCAGCTCGGAGCCCGGGCCATGGACCATCGCCTCGCGAACAACCCCGCCCTCAGGCGTGCGAACGATGGCATAGCCGCGCTCCAGGGTCGCGTACGGGCTGAGCGCCGTGAGGGCGGCCCGGCCGGCGTCGAACCCGACACGCGCCCGTGCCAGACGACCGCGGATGAGCGCCGGCAGGCGATCCTCGGCTCGCTGCAGGCGGGCTCGGTCCGACGAGAAGCGGCCGCCGACGGCCCGCGTCGCCCGCTCGAGGAGCAGCCCCACGCGCTCTCGTTCCGCAGCCAGCACCGCCGAAGGTCGAACGCGCTCGAGCGCCCGTTCCTCTGCCTTGAGGCCTACCCGAGCCCCGGCGACCCCCCGCGACGCACCGGCGTCGAGGCGATCGCGCAGACGCCGCAGGGCGGCCAGCTCGTCGCTCCGGGATGGAACCACCAGCTCCGCCGCAACCGACGGCGTTGCGGCACGGACATCGGCAGCGAACTCGGCGAGGGTGAGGTCGGTCTCGTGACCGACGCCCACAACGATGGGCCGGTTGTGGCTCGCAACTGCCCTCACCACTGACTCCTCGTTGAAGGGCCAGAGGTCCTCGAGCGATCCGCCGCCGCGCGCCAGGAGCACCACATCAACCGTTGCGCCACTCTGTGGATCCTGCCAGCGCTCCAGACGCCGGAGCGCCGCGATGATGCTGGCGGGGGCGCCGTCTCCCTGGACGAGGCACGGGCTGAAGACCACCCGCACGAGCGGCCATCGGCGGCGGAGCACCTGGAAGATGTCATGAAGGACGGCTCCAGAGCGGCTGGTCGCCACGCCGACCACCCGGGGACGCGCCGGGAGCTGTTTTCGGGCTGCGGGGTCGAAGAGTCCTTCGGCCGCCAGGCGGGCCTTCAGCGCCTCGAGCCGCAGCGCCAGGTCCCCGAAGCCCGCCGGTTGGAGCATGTCGACGTAGAGCTGATACGCACCCTGCTGCTCGAAGACGTCGAGTCGGCCGTGGACCACGATCCGGAGCCCGGTTCGCGGCTCGAAGGCCATCACCCGCCGGTCGTCGCGGAACGTCACGCAGCGCAGCTGCGCGCGTTCATCCTTTAGCGTGAAATAGCAATGGCCGGCGGCGCTGATGCTGACCTGACCGACCTCGCCCTCGACCCAGAGGTTGCGAAGACCCGCCTCCGCCCGGACGGTCTCGCGGACGAGACGCGTGAGCTCGCCCACCCGCAGAAGGCGTGAACCGGCCGGCGCAATGGATGACCCACCAGGTGCCGAGGCCCCTGGCTGGCTGGGTGCCCCGCCTGGTAATGCAGGTGCGAGACCGGACAGGGCGGGTGCCGCGCCCGTCAGCGCAGCGGGCTGCGACCGCGACCCACTGAATTGTTCGGCGGGATGCGGTGGCTCATCCGCGCCAGGCGGTGGCTCGCCCGGGGTAGGCGGCGGCTCGTCCCAACCGGGCAGAAGCTCCTGCTGGCGGTCCCGGTTCAGGACAGCGTCAGACCCTGGTCTGGTAGTCGCCCGTCCGGGTGTCGATGCGGATCGTGTCGCCCTCCTCGACGAAGATCGGCACCTGGACGACCAGCCCGCTCTCCGTCGTGGCGGGTTTGCGCGCGCCGCTCTGCGTATCCCCGGCAAAGCCAGGCTCCGTCTGCGTGACGAGAAGGTCGACGGTGATCGGTAGCTCGACGCCGATCGTCTCGCCCTCGTAGGTGGTGCGGTCGAGGAGCATGCCGTCCTTGAGGTAGCTGACGGCTTCGTCGAGCTGATCCTCCCTCAGAGTGAACTGGTCGTACGACTCGGTGTCCATGAAGTGGAAGTCACGACCGTCGCGATAGAGGAACTGCACCTGGCGCTTGTCGAGAAAGGCCCGCGGCCACTTTTCGCCGGCCTGGAAGCTGCGCTCAACGGTCTGGCCCCGCTTGACGTTGCGCAGCTTGATCCGAATCTGCGCTGAGCCACGACCCATCTTGATGTGGTGGTAGTCCAGGATCTGCCACAACTCTCCGTCGAGCTCGATGGCGATTCCCTTGCGCAGGTCGCCGGTGGTGACCATGTTGGGCTCGTTCCTCCAGGGGCGTCGCGCTCCGAAGCTTCGATTGTAGCCGCGCCCTCTGCGTCACTCGCTCAGGCGCCCACCACGGTGAGCTCGCGGGGAAAGGTAGTAAGGCGTTCGAGCGCTGGCCGATCGAGGTCGAACAGCACGAGGTCTTCGATCCGCACGCCGGTGTCGGCCGGCAGGTAGACGCCGGGCTCCACCGAGAAGACGCTCGGCGTTGGCAATGCTGCCTCCGGGCTGCGGCTGCCCAGCGACGGCAACTCGTGCGTAGCCAGGCCGATCCCGTGGCCCAGGCCGTGCCCGAAGTGCTCACCGTGCCCGTCCTCGACGATGACGTCGCGAGCCGCTGCATCGATGTCCCGGTTGGTGGGCACGACCCCTGAGCGCACCGAGGCCTGAAGTACGTCGAGCGCGCACTCCTGAGCCAGGATCACGAGCTCGTAGAGCTGACGATCGCGCGGGCTCGGCTCATCCACGAACAGGGTCCGCGTCATGTCGCTGCGATAGCCATCGATCTGGGCACCGAAGTCGAACAGAAGCGCCTCGCCCGCCCGGATGGGGCGATCGCTGGGAGAGCCGTGCGGAAGCGCGGCTCTAGGCCCCCCCAGGCAGGCAACGCCGAAGGCAATGTCATCGGCGCCGTTCGTGCGCATCTCCCACTCGAGGGCCAGTGCCAGCTCCCGCTCGGGCACGCCGGGCTGGATTCGAGGGAGCAGTCGCGCGAGGGCCGCGTCGGCCACGGCGCAGGCCGCCCGGATGCGCTCGACCTCCAGCGGCTCCTTTACCGCCCGCAGTTGCTCGATCCAGCCGTCGACCGGCACGAGCTCCACGGCAGGCTCCGCGGCACTCAGCGATGTCCAGGTCGCATGGCTCACGGCCGCCGCTTCCACCGCCAGGCGCCGAACGGCCGGCGCGGACCCTGCCCGCTCGCGGATCGAACGCAGACCCGCCAGCAGCGCGGGCCAGCGCTGCTCGAAGTCCCGGTAGACCGGCTCGATCCGCGCACCTTCACACTGTTCACCGGCCTGCTCGGCATAGCGGGAGTCGGCCAGCACGACCACCTCATCGCCCCCGACCAGGAAGTACCCGGACTGACCCGCGACCTTCTCCTCCCCGTCATCGAGTGCGAAGCCGGTCAGGTAGCGAGCGTTCTCCGGGCGAACGCCGAAGTACGCGTCCAGACCTTCCTGCGCAAGCCGCTGGCGGAGCCTGTCGAGACGTCGCGGACGCGCTGCCCGGTCCCCTTCACGCCAGCGAGCTCGGTCGTCCGCCGGGGTCACGCGCTAGGTGTAGCCATACTTGGCACGGTTGGCGTTGTGCTCCTCGAGCGTCTTGGCGAATGCGTGCCGGTTTGAGCCATCGTGGATGGCCACGAAGTAGAGGTAGCCATCGTCGGTGTCAGGTTCGATGGCCGCCCGAATCGAGCCCAGGGTGGGCGTGCAGATGGGCGCCGGGATCATGCCCGTGCGGACATATGTCTGGAAGCCGCGCAGCTGCTGTGGGACCTCGACCTCGGCCAGCGGTCGGCCGATCGGCGTCCAGAAGGCATAGTCGCGCCAAGCGGCGAACTGCCGCTCGCGGAGCTGCACCGTGTCCCAGGCGTAGAACACCGTCGGATCGGCGTTGAGCAGCATCCCTGCGTCGACGCGGTTCTGGTACACCCCGGCAATCCGCGGTCGCTCTTCGTTGAGCGTCGCCTCCTTCTCCACGATGCTCGCCAGCGCCAGCGTCTCGTAGACATCCTTGTCGGCGGCCTGGATCAACGGCAGCGCCTTGCTGCCGATGTCGGTCTCCCACTGCTCGAGCAGAAGCCTCACCAGCTCCTCGGGCGTGATATCGGTGTAGACCTCGAAGGTCCCAGGCCCGAGAAAACCCTCCAGGGATCTGCCCTTCGGCAGGTGCGAGAGGAACTCGTATTCCGAGCGCAGCTCGTCCGAAGGCTTGGACGCGAGCGTGTAGAACTCGCGGACGTTCATCTCCAGGCCGTTGCCCTCGAGGGTCGTGAGATAGGCCGCGATCTGCTCCAGCCGCAGGCCCTCTCGAAGCGCGATCGCGACGGTCCGCTCCGGGGCGTCCTGCAGCCGCGCCAGGATCTCCTGCGGCGTCATCGTCTGGCGCAGGGTGTGCGTACCGGCTTCGAGGTGCTTGGCCGCATCCTCGGTGATGAGCAGGTACTCCAGCGCCAGCCGGTTCTTGATCAGCCCCTGGTCCACCAGGGCATCGGCGACCTCGCCGGCGGTGGCCCCGGACTCGACCCGAAAGCGCACCTCGGCCGGGTCGGTCCCGGCGGCGGTGTCCAGGTCGTCGGCGATGCGCGAGCGCACGATATCGGCGACGAAGGGCCAGCGAAGTGTCTGCGGGTTCGATTCGGCCAGCCCGTAGGCAAAGCCGGCGGCGGCCGGTCCGATCACCATGAAGCCGGCGAAGAGAACGACGAAACCAAGGGCCAGCAGAAAGATCAGCCCCTTGCCGTGCCCTCCCCCGCCGTTCGCGTTGCCACGCCGGCTGCGAAGCTGGCGCAGGCGCGGGTCCCCGGCGTGGGCGAGCCCGACGTTGCCCCGCCCTTCGACGACGCCGCGCTGCGGATCGACGGGGCGCGCCATGCGC
>JACDFU010000175.1 GCA_013815585.1 Chloroflexota bacterium | reverse complement strand
ATCAAGGCGCCCAAGCCGAGCCTCGAGATCGCGCTCGTCGGCAAGTACATCGAGCTGCCGGACGCGTATCTCAGCGTGACCGAGGCGCTCCGCCACGCGGCGTGGGCCCACGGCGTGGACGCCAAGGTGCGCTGGGTCGACTCCGAGACCCTGACCGCGGACAACGTCGCCTCGCGGTTGGACGGCGCCGCCGGGGTCCTCGTGCCGGGTGGCTTCGGGCACCGCGGCATCGAGGGCAAGGTCCTCGCCGCCCACTTCGCCCGCGACCGTCGCGTGCCGTACCTGGGCCTGTGCCTTGGCCTCCAGTGTGCGGTCATCGAGTTCGCCCGCGAGGTCACCGGGTCCGCGGACGCGAACTCGACCGAATTCGACATGTTCACCCAGCACCCGGTGATCGACTTCATGCCGGACCAGCGCGAGCTCGAGGACAAGGGCGGCACGATGCGGCTGGGCCTCTACCCGGCTCGCCTGACGCCCGGCTCCAAGGCTGCGCAGGTCTACGGCCAGGAGGTCATCTACGAGCGCCACCGACACCGGTTCGAGGTCAACAACCGGTACCGCCAGACGCTCGAGGGGGCCGGCATGCTCCTCTCCGGGCAGTCGCCGGACGGGCGACTGGTCGAGATCGTCGAGCTGAAGGACCATCCCTGGTTCGTGGCCAGCCAGTTCCACCCGGAGTTCAAGTCGCGCCCCGAACGGCCACATCCCCTGTTCGACGGGTTCGTTGCGACGGCGCTGGCGATCCGCGATGGGCGCGAGGTCGAGCTCGGGGCGCGACCCAGCCCGCCGCCGACCGAGGCGCTGACAGCTGGATCGCCGGTGATGCGCCCAGCCGCTGACCGGGAGGACGCGCCCCTCTCCCGCTGATCGGCGCCGAGCACATTCAGCTGCCGCGCACGCTCAGCTTCCGACCGCCTCGGCCATGATGCCGTGAGCGGGGAGGTCGCTCCGGCGCCGGGTGCGACGTCCCTGTCACGCGCCCGACGCCCCGCAAACAGGGTGGACGCACCGGCGGGCGTAGAATCGGCACCTGCCGATCCGCACCCGGAGCCACCCTCATGAAGATCTTCCTCGACACCGCCGACATCGAAGAGATCCGGACCGTCGCCCGGTGGGGCGTCCTCGACGGGGTCACGACCAATCCCAGCCTCTTCGCCAAGACGAGCGGATCGTCCTACGAGGAGGTCCTCCAGGAGATCACGAAGATCACCAGCGGCCCCGTCTCCGCTGAGGTCGTCGCCGAGGACGTCGAGGGCATGCTCAACGAGGGTCGCGCCTTCGCGAAGCTCGCCCCGAACATCGTGGTCAAGGTGCCCATGAGCGAGGAGGGCCTCGAGGCGATGTCCACCTTCGCCGAAGAGGGCATCAAGACCAACTGCACGCTGATCTTCACGGCCAACCAGGGCCTCCTTGCCGCAAAGGCGGGCGCGTCGCTGCTGTCGCCGTTCGTCGGGCGGCTGGACGACATCAACCAGGACGGGATGATCGTCATCCGTGAGCTGGTCGAGATCGTGGCCATCCACGAGCTGGAGACGGAGGTGCTGGCCGCCTCGATCCGGACCCCGGTGCACATGACCCAGGCGGCCCTCGCCGGCGCCCACGTCGCGACGCTGCCGTTCAAGGTGCTCCAGCAGATGGTTCACCACCCGCTGACCGACAAGGGGATCAAGCAGTTCCGGGCCGACTGGGACAAGACGCGCGAGGCACTGGCGGAGCAGTCCCAGCAGAAGAAGCAGGAGGTCGCGGCGGCGCCGACCCAGCCCGGGTCGTAGGTCTCCACCTGCCGGGCGACTCGCGCTTGCCTGGCAGGAGGCGGGCCGTCCCGGCCCGCCTCCTCACTGTCAGTACGGGAAGGCGCACAGCCGAGCGTGGCCGACCTGGCAAACCGCGATCGCCGCGCGGCGCCACGCACGTTAGTGCGGGAATTCCTCACCGTCGCTGAGGAACCTCTCACCGTCGCTGAGAAAGCACGGGCGGCGTGCCGGCGAATCGACGATCCGCGAATGGTCACGCGGATCTCCGTTGACGCCGCTCACCGCCGCGCGTATCCTCCCAGCATCCCACCGGCCCACCGCAGCGGATGATTCCGCGCGACAGCCCGGCCTGGCCCCGGCCGTCCGATCGTTCCGCCCGGCCCCTACCCCACAGGTGACCCTACCCAGATGCCCGGAAACGGACAGGACCCCCGGTCTCGCAATCGCCGCCCCCGCCGCCGCGTCCCGATGGGCGGCGGCGGCAATCGCGCTCCAGTGACCGAATACGACGAGATGCAGGAGCTGGAGGCTGCGCGCGAGCGCAACGACCTGGACATCAGCGACCTGCGGGAGATGAGCGTCACGGAGCTCCGGCAGGTCGGCCGCGAGCTCCAGCTCGACACCGGCGCCGATCGCAAGGACGACCTTGTCGATCAGATCCTTCGCCAGCAGACGGAGCGCGCAGGACACGCGTACGCGAGCGGCATCCTCGACATCGTGGACGAGGGGTTCGGATTCATGCGCCGCCACGGTCTCCTGCCGAGCCCGGACGACGTGTACGTCAGCTCCAGCCAGGTCCGGCGCTTCGGGCTCCGCATCGGCGATCGGGTGAGCGGCGCCGTGCGCGCCCCGCGCGAGGCCGAGAAGTACTGGGGCATGCTCCGGGTCGACGCGGTCAACGGCGTCGACATCGACACGGCCCGTCGGCGTCCCGTCTTCGGGGACCTCACCCCCGTTCACCCGGACGAGCTGATCAACCTCGAGGCGGATCCCAAGAACCTCAGCCAGCGCCTGATCAACCTCGTCAACCCGATCGGCAAGGGCCAGCGCGCGCTGATCGTCAGCCCGCCCAAGGCCGGCAAGACGATGCTGCTCAAGCACATCGCCAATGGCGTCAGCTCGAACTACCCGGACATCCTGCTCATGGTCGCCCTCATCGGCGAGCGGCCGGAGGAGGTCACGGACATGCGCCGGAGCGTCAAGGGCGAGGTCATCAGCTCGACCTTCGACGAGCCGACCGAGAACCACACCCACGTCGCCGAGATGGCCCTCGAGATCGCCAAGCGCCAGGTCGAGACCGGCCGCGACGTGGTCATCCTGCTCGACTCGATCACCCGCCTCGCGCGCGCTTACAACCTCGCGCTGCCGCCATCCGGCCGGACATTGTCCGGCGGTCTCGACCCGATCGCGCTGTACCCGCCGAAGCGGTTCTTCGGCGCCGCCCGGAACATCGAGGAGGGCGGCTCGCTGACGATCATCGGCACCTGCCTCGTGGACACCGGCTCCCGAATGGACGACGTGATCTACGAGGAGTTCAAGGGGACCGGCAACTCGGAGCTCATCCTCGAACGCAAGCTGGCCGAGAAGCGCATCTTTCCGGCCATCGACGTCCAGCGCTCCGGCACCCGTCGGGAGGAGCTCCTTCTCGAGGAGGGCACGCTCAAGATGGTCTGGACCATGCGCCGGATGCTGTCGGCGGTCGGGACCAACGAGGGCATCGAGCTGCTGCTCAACCGCCTCGCCAAGACGGACAACAACGCCCAGTTCCTCGCCACGCTGACGAAGAGCCTCGACGCCTGACGGCCGAGGGCTTCAAGGTGACGCCGCAGCGCAGTGGCCTGCGAATCGTGCGGATTGCGGACGACTCCTGCCCGTGCTAGGGTCCCGCGGTAGTCGCGGCCCAGGAGGAGAGAGCCAGGGCCGCTCGCGGTAGCACGGTCCCCAGGCCGACGCCGCGACATCCGGACGACCGTCCGCTGGCGCCCGATCGACGCACCAGCGCAGCATCCAGGCGATACCGCGGCGGCCGTCGTTCCACGCCCAGGAGACCGATTTGCAGGACGCATCGGTCGGACAGCGACGCGTCCCAGCGCGTCTGCGCCCGACCAGCCCGGACGGAACCGCGGCCCCCGCCTCCATGACCGCCGACCCGACCACCCAGCCCAGCCCGCTGCCCGGAACCGACCGAGCCGCCCGTGCCTGGTCGCGAGCGCCGCGCTTCGACTTCGATCCGGAGGCCGAGCAGCCGTCCGATCCACGCGGGCGACGGTCAGTGTTCCGGGTCGCGCTCCGTCTGGTGGCCGCGCTCGTCGTGGCAGCGGCGCCGCTGGGT
>JACDFU010000079.1 GCA_013815585.1 Chloroflexota bacterium | reverse complement strand
AGTCTACTCCGCTGGCGTGTGGTGCTGCATCGGGAACGTCACGCCTCGGCTACGCCCCGAGCATCGGCGATCGCGACGCGGGCTTCGCTCACGGCGGCTCGGATGATGCCCGCCGCGGCGTCGGCATCGGCCTGGCCCAGGACGACGGCCTCCGCCCGACCATAGGCCGCCAGCGTGAGGCGAATGAGCCGCTCGGGCTCGGTTGGCGTGCGACCGAGAGTCACCAGCGCCTTTTCGATCTGGATCGTGTGCTCGCGGAGATGGCTTGACCAGCGGCCGAGCCGAAAGGCGATGGGGACCGCGAACCCCGACCAGCGGGCGCCGCGGTTCGCACGTTCCTCCGGCATGCCCGCCAGCCGCTCCGCCGATAGGTCGACGATGGCGTCGAGCCGCGCCCGGATCTCCTCGAGCGATCCCTGTTGCTCCGTCGTCTCCTCGTCAGGCAGATCGGCCCAGAAGGCGTCCCCCTGGTTCTGCGGAAGGTCCGGGTCGTCAAGTGCGAACCCCTGGTCCTGCCACCAGGCGGTGCCCCAGCCGTAGCCGCGCTGGCTGTTGACGATATGGCCGAGCGTCTGGCGGATCGACCACTCCCCTCCCCCGGCGTCGGCGTCGATCTCCGCCTCCGAGAGTGGGGCCAGCAGGCCGTGCAGGTCCCAGCGAGCGGCGCCGCTCGGCGCGATGAGCGCGGCTGCCAAGGTGTCGTCGCGGAGCGACGCTCCCATGCTCCGGGATGCCTCGGTCTGCGCCCGCTCGAAGAGCTCATACGGTCGGTACAAGCCATACCGGACGTCCGCCTCGCCTCCTCCGGTCCACGACCAGTCACGTTCGAGCGCCGCCTCGGGAATCGCGAGCATGTCGGCGACGATCGGACCCAGGTCGGCCCGGGCGTCGTGGATCGCGGCAGGCAACGGGCGCGCGGGGTTCGCTTCGGTGTGGCGCATCAGCGGCGCATCGGCTGTCAACGTCGGTTACCTCCAGGTCGATCGATTCCGACACCTGCCACAGTATTGCCCCGCCCATCAGACAGCGGGTGGCAAGAACGAGGCTCCGTAGCTAGATGAAGCGCGACGCAAACCCGGTTCGACTGCGACGACTGGCCACGGACGACCTGTCTGCGGCCGAAGTTGAGGCGATCCGATCGTTGCTGTTTGCCGCCTTCGGAGCGGACGAGGAGGAGCGCTTCGCCGAGGACGACTGGCAGCACGCTATCGGGGGCATGCATTTCGTGCTGGACCTCGACGGTGAGATCGTCGCGCATGCCTCAGTGGTGGAGCGCGAGCTCCACGTGGACGGTCGACCGCTCCGGACGGGCTACCTGGAGGCCGTCGCCACGACGCCCGAGCACCAGGGGAAGGGCCTTGGCTCGATCGTCATGCGGGACGTGGAGGCCTATATTCAGGACCGCTTCGAGCTCGGTGCGCTCGGGACAGGCAGCCACCACTTCTACGAACGGCTGGGCTGGCGGACCTGGCGCGGTCCATCGTCTGTCCGAACCGATTCGGGCACCGTTCCGACGCCCGACGAGGACGGCTACATTCTGGTCCTGGCGACCCCGTCCTCCCCGGACTTCGGTCTCGCCGCTCCGATCAGCTGCGAGTGGCGACCCGGCGACGTCTGGTAGCCCTCAGTCGCAGCCAGGTGGTTCCTGCATGGTCGGCCGGTAGATGACCAAGTGGCCGTTGGCGCGGGCCTCGATCGTGGGTTCGGGGTCGGTGCGCAGGACGATCGACAGCTTGACCGTCTGGTCCTGATCGACCTCCGCGCGCCACTTGGGCGGGATGAAGTCGAGAGACCCGTCTGGCACGTCGGTGCGCCAGGCGACGTCGTTGAACTCGCCGAGCCATTCGATGCCGCAGTGGACGAACAGCCCGTACGGGTACTCGAAGCCTGGCTCGATGAAGGTGCCTGACTCGAGCACGAACGGCTTCGGCAGCGCCGGATCCGGGTGCACCTCACGAGGCTTGGCCACAGCCCCAGGTCGCGTGAGATCGACGTCGACCAGGGTTCGCTCCTCCGGGACGCCGCCGGGAGGATCCTCCGCGCCGAGCTGGATGGCGAACGGCCCGGACGGTAGTCTGGCTCGGTCGACCGCGACGATGTAGGCGTGCGGGTTCGCGTCGTCATTGCATGCCTGTGGAACACCGGGCAGAACGATCTGCGCGTGGACCAGGGCTCGCTCCCTGTCGACGACCACGTCCTCCAGCCGGATGTTCTCGCAGCCTGACCCGTAGACGGCACCGAACCAGATGACCACCTCCGACCCGAAGTCGACATGTGGTAGCTCGCCCGCGAGGCCGATCTCGGTCCAGAGCTTGGCGTAGGAGGCCTGGTCGCTGGCGATGCCAGTGCGGTAGGGCTGGCCGACGCCCATCTCATCGGCCAGCAGACGCCATCCGTCACCGCGCTGCGGCTGTGGGCCTTCTGGAATCACGTCGGCCGGGTCCGCACCCTCGATGCAGACCCGCTCACCCGCGAAGCGCTCGTCCACGGCGGCGATGCGATCCTCGCTCAGCACGCCGATGCCGATGCCCACCACGCCCTGGGTGACGGCGCCCCATGTGCCAACCGGGAACAAGGGGGTGAGCTCCTCGCTCACCCGGCGCTGGAGCTCGTCCAGCTCCGCCATCGTCCAATCGACACCGACGACGACGGCGCCCGCCTCCGGGAACTCCTTCTCCAGCTCAGCCTGGCGAGCCTCGGCGTCCTTGCTGAACGCGACCGTGACCCAGCCCGCGTGATCGCGGTCGATCCAGATCTCCTGGAAGCCGGGCTTGGCGGCGGCCCACTTCCGGATCTCGTCGACCGGCATCTCGTTGGCGACATAGATCGGGGAGTCCCGGTAGAGCTCGGCGGGTGCGCTGACTTCCGGGACGTTCTCGCAGAGGGGAATGGCGGGATTTCCGGCGATGCGACTGGGTTCCTCTGACACGGTGGCACTCGGCTCAGCGGCTCTGCTCGGTGCCTGTGAGCCGCCCGGTGCCTCCGAGGCGTCCGCCGATTCCGAGCCTCCCACAGATGTCGAGCCACCCGCCGGCGGGACGCCGTGGCTGCACGCGCTGGCGAGGAGCGCGATGGAACAGATCGCCACGATCACCAGTCGGCGCACGTTGCCCCCTCAGAGCTACAGTCTGCGCCATTGAGACGCCCCGGGCGGGCGATCCGTTCCCTTGGTTTGCGCAGCGAGCCGAGCCCCGCCCACTCCGCTGGCCTACCTGCCAGACACAGTCCTCGAAAGCGGTGGATGGGGCCGCCGAACCCATCCGGATGGCGTCCTTCAGATGGCGGTGACGATCGATCCCTGCTCAAGGTCGGATTGCCGCAGCGACTTCCGGAGTCGCAAAAGACCCAGGCGGACTCGGCTCTTGACTGTGCCGAGCGGGGCTCCGGTCGCGACCGCGATCTCCTCCTGTGTTAGGCCACCGAAGTAGGCCAGCTCGATGGATCGCCGCTGAACCTCGGGAAGCGCGGCCAGAGCGAGTTGAACGGCAGCGCGATCCAGCCGCTGGGACACCTCCGGCCAAACGTCGGGACCGGCCGGGGCCCACACGGGCAGGCCGTCTTCACCGTCGAGCGACATCACCAGGATCCAGGTGCGCCCTGAACCGCGGGCGGGGTCAAACCGGGCCGCGTTCTTCCACACGCTGACAAAGGCTTCCTGCACGACATCTTCGGCCATGCTCCGATCGTTGGTGATGCGGAGTGCGAGTCCGAAGATGCCCGCCGAATGCCGGTCGTAAAGGTCGGTCAATCCTCCGCTGTCGCCGGTGATGATCCGTTGCAGGTCGATCGCGTCGTCGCTGCCCGACCGACTGACCGCGCAAGCAGGGTCGGTTGCCTGCGTGGCGTTCATCGCCCCATTTCCGCTCGGCTTCGTCACCCCCGCACACTACGGAAGTCCGTCCGTTACGACATCGACCAGAGGGATGAGAGAGGGGTTGCGGCGGCATTACATTTGGCCGCCAGTCGTCGAGTTGCGCGCAGCGAAAGCGGCTGCTTCGGCGCGATTCCGCACATGGAGCTTGTCGAGCACGTGCCGCACATGGGTCTTGACCGTCGGGTGGCCGATACGCAGCTGGGCAGCGATCTCAAGGTTCGTCGCTCCGAGCGCAAGCAGGGCCAGCACCTCGCTCTCACGTCGGCTCAATTTAGTGGGACGTGCTCCCTTGGTGGGGCGATCGTCCGGCTGTCGGAGGTCAGTGAGCATGCGCGCCGCCATTCGTCGCGCGATCGTCGGCTCGCCCCTCCCGATGTCAAGCACTGCCTTGATCAACTCCGCCGGTGGCATGTCCTTCAGCAGATAGCCGGCCGCGCCGACGCGCAGGGCCGCATACAGGTCCTCTTCCTGCTCAGACACGGTGAGCACGAGCACATGAGTGTCGGGTATTCGGTTGCGGAGGACCGCGCACGCCTCGATGCCATGGATCTCGGGCATATTCAGATCGAGCAGCACGACGTCGGGCCGCGTTGCGATGGCTCGTTCGATGGCCTCGCGGCCGTTCGCTGCCAGCGCCACCACTTCGATCCCCATCTCGGGCGCGAGCAAAGCGGCCGTCCCCTCGCGCATCAGGCGGTGGTCATCGGCCACAAGCACGCGGACCGGTCCCCTGCGTTGGACCATACGCTCCCTTTGATTTTCGGATAAAGAGTGTAGGCTGGGCCACCGAAAGGCTTTGCACTGAACGGACGCACCGCCCTGGCCGCCGATCGGCCGACACCCGTGGACGAGCATTCGCGCGCGGTCACCGCCGTGGCGAGAGTTGCGCGCGCCCTCGTCGGAGTCGGCGGGCTGCATGAGCTCGGCGGCGATGCTCTCGGCGAGATCTCGGAGGCGCTCGGTCTCGACGTCGTCGCCATGTACATGCCGGATCCCGACGGGTCACCTGTGTTGCGCCTCTTCCAGGTCTGGCCTCAACAAGGCAGGGGCGTCCGCTTGGCAGAGGCGCTCCCTCTCGCGCCTGAGGCGTGGCGCTTCCTGGCGACGAGCGCCGGGCCATTGGTGATGCGGGAACCGGACGCTCTTACCCTCCTCGAGAATCCATTCCGCCCACCGGCCGACTCGTGGGTGGCATTGCCGCTTCTGGTGCAGGGAAGGATTGTGGGCGCTGTCTTCGGCTGCTCGGCCGAGCCTATCTCTCTTGGACCGCTGGCCCGCGCAACACTCGGGTCGATCGCCGACGTCCTCAGCGCGGGCGTCGCGACCGCGAGCCTCCGGATGGAAGTGCAGCGCACGGAGTTCCAGCGCGAGCGTATGGCCCTGGTGGCCGAGTTGCACGAAGGCCTTGCTCAGGACCTGGCGCTCGCCGTCCGCGAGATCGCGTTCCTCGGCAGCAGCCCTCCGCCACAGGCAGCCCGCGCCAGCACGCAGCGCCTCGGCGACGCCGTGAGGGCAGCACACCGCGTCGTTCGGGCAGGCCTCGAAGATCTCGCCGCAAACGTGCCCGAGCCGGGTGTGAACGCTGCTATCCATGAGATCAGCGAGCGCTTCCGCCGGCGCGGTTTGAACGTGCGCCTCGAGCAGCCCGTCCCGACGACCCCTGCAGATGCTGCCGTCGTGGCTGTGCTGCTCCGGGTCCTCAATGAGGCGCTTGCAAACGTCGAGCGGCACTCCGGTGGCGGGAATGTGTCGATCGCCGTGTCTGTCGAGGACGGTACGCTACGGCTGTCCGTCACCGACGAGGGCGTCGGTCTCGATCCGAGCCTTCTCCCGGCCTTCGGCGATGGGCACTTCGGACTCGCGATCATGCGCGAGCGCGCCGGCAGCGTTGGGGGTGAGCTGTCGATCACCGGCGCGCCAGGCATCGGCACATCAGTCGACCTCCGCGTGCCCCTGAAGGGGACAGTCGCGCGGTGACAGCCACGACGCTCGAGGAAGTTATAGAGCCCGCGCTCGAGCGCGGGGACTGTGAGCACACAGCGGTCCTGCTGCGGTCGGCCGAGGCACTGCCGCCGGTCCTCGCCTCCTTCTACACCCTCGGTGCATCGCGGAATGGTTGGCTCGCGCACGGATCCCTGCCCGGGGAAGCCGATGCGGACCGGATGCGGCTCAACGAGGCGGGGATGGACATTGCCGATCTCGAGGCTGCCGGCAGACTCGCGATCGTCGAACTCGACCTCAGCGTCTCCCCAGACGACTGGGTTAAGCCGTGGTCCTCGCTGCTGGAGACCAAGCTCCAGTCGGGCTTTGATGCGATGTGGTTCGCGCGGTTCCCGGTCGGCCCCGCAAATGATGAGGTCGCCGAAGTCCTGCCGTTTGAGGCCGCCTGGATGAAGTGCTTTCGAGGTCGGCGCGTGGTAACCCTCTGTCCATACATTGTCGGCGGACTCGAGGAGGATCGGCGCGCCGGGCATCGGCGGGATGTGTCGAGGGCACACGATCACATCTTCGAGCCGACCGGTTGACGGCGACCGCCGAAGGACTACAGATCCCAGCCTGAGCCAGCGGATCGCCCTTACCTGCCGGGGCGCGCGTCAGTCTCCGCCATGCGCGCGCGGACGAGCTTCGCGACCAGCGCTTCGGGAAGCGGCTTCTCGACAGCGAAGCGAACGGTGCCCTTGGAGGTGTCGTAGCCCTCGAGTTCGGCCTTATGCGCCTCCATCACGGCCGGGCTCTGGACGAAGAAGGACAGGTGGTTCGCGGCGGCCACGAAGGAGACGAGCGGGCGGCCGCGGTACTTGAAGGCAGGAACCGAGTAGCTGATCACCTCGACGGCTTCCGGAGCCGCCGCCCGGATGGATTGCCGTGGCGAGATAGGCTTCGATTTCCGCGCAAGAGGAGCTCAGATGCAGTTCGGGGTCTTCTCGGTGGGCGACGTGACGGCGGATCCCACCACGGGTCGCTCGCCGACCGAGCAAGAGCGAATCAAGGGCATGATCGAGATCGCGCTGAAGGCCGAGGAGATCGGCCTGGACGTGTTCGCGACTGGCGAGCACCACAACCCGCCATTCGTCCCCTCCTCTCCCACGACGATGCTCGGCTTCGTGGCAGCACGGACCGAACGCCTGATCCTTTCGACCGCCACAACGCTGATCACGACCAACGACCCGGTCAAGATCGCCGAGGACTACGCGATGCTCCAGCACCTCGCGGACGGCCGGGTAGACCTGATGATGGGCCGCGGCAACCAGGGGCCCGTATACCCCTGGTTCGGGCAGGACATTCGCAATGGGATCGCCCTGGCGATCGAGAACTACGCGCTGCTGCGTCGACTCTGGCGCGAAGATGTGGTCGACTGGCAAGGTCGCTTTCGGACTCCCCTCACCGGGTTCACTTCGACGCCAAAACCGCTCGACGGCATCCCGCCCTTCGTCTGGCATGGCTCGATCCGCAGCCCCGAGATCGCCGAGCAGGCGGCCTACTACGGCGACGGCTTCTTCCACAACAACATCTTCTGGCCCAAGGAGCACGTACAGCAGATGGTCGGCCTGTATCGGCGTCGCTTCGAGCACTACGGCCACGGGCAGGCCGACCAGGCGATCGTGGGCCTCGGCGGGCAGGTGTTCACGCGCGCGAACAGCCAGGACGCCATCGGCGAGTTCCGCCCCTACTTCGATCACGCGCCGGTCTACGGCGGCGGGCCATCGCTCGAGGAGTACATGGCGCAGACGCCGCTGACGGTCGGCTCTCCGCAACAGGTGATCGACCGAACGCTCGCCTTCCGCGACGTCGTCGGCGACTACCAGCGCCAGCTCTTCCTGGTCGACCATGCGGGCCTGCCGCACAAGAGCGTGCTGGAACAGATGGACATGCTCGGCGAGCTGGTCGTGCCGGTGCTCCGCCGGGAGTTCGAGGCGCTGCGTCCAGCGCACGTGCCCGACGCACCGACGCACGCGAGCCTGAGGCGGGCACGTGACGCGGGCGAGTCCGCCGAGCGGGCGGGGGCCAGGACAACCGCGGGCGCCACCGACGTGCCCTCGGGCGTTACCTAGGCCGACTGGGGCCCGACCCGGACCCGCTCGATGGGATCTGGCCGAGCGGATCGAACGTGCCGCCCGTGAGCTCGCCGACTTAATGCCTGCTCGCGAGCCGCATGCGCCCGTCGACCCGTTCAACGAGCCGGTCCCGTTCGAACAGCTGTTGGTCGACTCGGATGGGCGGCCGCTCTCCGTGAGCTGCTAATCGGCTCCCATGACGAGGCCTTCGATGTCGTGGCGTTGCACGATCGGCACGAGCTCGTCTTCGGTCCTGTAGAGCAGCCGGTCCCGGATCTCGGGGCGGAGGGAGTCGGCAAAGGCGGGCGTGAGCCGCAGGTCGTGCTCGTCGGGGTTCACGTAGGCGCCCGCAACCACGCCCAGGATCAGCACCGGCCGTGCGATCGGCGAGGCGTGCAGTGTGCCCCGGTGGACTGTCAGAGCTGTTCGCGCCGACACGTCGCCCATCTGCGGGTACTTGCGCACCCCGAGCTCCGCGAAGCGCGGCCACTCAGCCTTCGGCGGGAACATGCCGTGGTCCCAGTCCCTCCCCTCCTCCCACTGCGTACCAGGCGCGATCTCGAACGGGCCCATATCGGGCGCGACATCCACGCCAGTGACGTTGAAGGCTAGGGACGTCAGGCGATGATCCCTGTAGGTCTCGGGCGGGGAGGCGAAATCCCGATGCCAGGGCTGGTCGGTCGCACCCTGAAAGGGCACGTCGAAGCCGATCTCGACGAAGCGATATTCCGGTCCCAGCACCTGCTCAGAGAGCGTCCCGATCCAAGGCTGCGAGATGAGGTCGACGAAGCCGGAGATCTGCTCGGGATGGACCTCGACGTACCAGCGCCGCCGACCGCGGGCAACCGTGCCGCGGGGCCGCTGGATCGCGGCCCAGAAGGCGGTCAGCATGTCATCGTGAAGGCGCTCGACCCAGTCGCGTGCGAAGACCCCCTTGCGCCCGACCGTTCCGTCGCGGTAGAGCGTCGTGAAATCCTCGTCGACGCCGGACAGCGCGGCCTGGTCGTCAATCGTGATCATCCGGCAGCTCCGCTGAGGGTTCTGGTCGAAACCGAGAATAGCGCCGTCCGCGCGCGCGGTCTTCGGGGATGAGGCGCAGACGGCGTTAGCTCTGGGGGCGTCAGGCGCGAGCCCTAAGCTAGCCCTGCCATGTCTGCAATCCAGAGGAAGAACCTCGACGCTCTCGCGCCCGACGAGGTTCGCAGGTTCCCGCACGGCTCCGGGCAGCTCGCCCAGATCGGCCAGTTGGCAATCGGACGCGCACTCCTCGAGCCCGGGTGGCGCTGGTCGACGGATGTCGGGCCGATCGCCGGCACGCCGCTTTGCCAGATTCACCACCTGCAGGTGTTGCTGGCAGGCCATTTGGCGGTGCAGATGGCGGACGGCGAGACCGCCGAGTTCGGGCCTAACGACGTCTTCGACGTACCGGCCGGTCACGACGCCTGGGTGGTCGGTGACGAGACGGTCGTCATCCTGGACGTCCTCGGCAACATCGCGAGGTTCGGGCTACCGGCCGACACCGAGCGCATTCTTGCCACCATCCTGATCTCCGACATCGTGAACTCGACGAGCACCGCGGCCAGGCTGGGCGACGCCGCCTGGACGCAGCTGCTGGCCGATCACAACCGGGTGGTGCGGGGCATCATCGAACGGTTCCGGGGCAGCGAGGTGAGCACGACGGGCGACGGCTTCGTTGCGACCTTTGGCAGCGCGCTCAGCGCCGTCCGCTGTGCGGCCGCGATGCGTGACGAAGTCCGGCCCCTGGGCTTGGAGGTGCGGGTTGGTGTCCACACCGGCGAGATCGATCTCCTGCCCACGGGGATTGGCGGCCTCGCGGTGCATGCCGCCGCTCGGGTCATGACGTTAGGCGGGTCATCCGAGGTCATCGTCTCGTCAATCACGAGGACGCTCGTCGACGGCAACGGCCTACGGTTCGAGGAGCGGGGCCGTCAACAGGTCAAGGGTTTCGAGCAGCCGATCGAGGTGTACCTGCTCGCGACGTAGCGAAGGAAGCTCGGGTCACGGGGCGACGAAGCGGCTGCTGACGGAATTACGAGCTGGCGTCCGGCGTCCATTCGCGGTCGAACGCCAGCGCAGAGCGTCCCTGCCTGGTCAGCCTGGCGACGCGAGCGGTCTCTCGACTCAGCGGGATGAGCGCTGATTCCAGGATCTACTGCCCAGCCGTGAAGGTGAGGTAACGGACCCGCCGGAGACCCAGGTGCGCGCCCTCCAGCAGCCGGTCAGTATCAGACATGACATGCCGTGCTCGAACCCAAGATGGACGTGCACCGCTTCCGGGGCAACGTAGGCGAAGTACACGGTCCGCCGGCCGACGTGGAGGTCGTAGCCGATGACGCGCCAGCCCGGCCGGACCCGTTCAACCGCATCGGGCACAGTCCGTCTCACGAGCGCACGCCAGTCATGGCGACCAAGCGCTAGCCGAGCCGCTCGAAGATCACGACGGGAATCTCCCGGGCATTGACCCTCCTGCGGTACCCGTCGAAGAAGGGCATGACGGCCGCCTGGCGGTCGAACAGCCGCGTCCGTTCGGGCTCCTCGGTGACGGTGGCCCGCGCACGGAAGGTCTCCACCCCATGCTCGATCGTGACCTCGGGGTTCGCCAGGAGGTTGAGGTACCAGGCGGGGTGCGTCGCAGATCCGCCCTTGGACGCGATGACGATGAGGCGATCACGGTCGATGCTGAAGTTGAGCGGCGTCACCCTCTCCTTGCCGGTCTTCGCACCAACCGTGGTCAGCAGGATGACCGGGTGCTGCCGGTTCACATGACCCCCATTGGCCCGAAAGGCGGCAATGACCGGCTCGTTCATCTTCCGCCAGTCGTGGTTGTTCGGGTCATTGCGCTGAATTGTGGCAGCCGTCGCCTCCCGCACGGCGCGCGCAGCGCTCTGCGCTTCCTGGGCTGGATCATCGTCTGGTGATTACCTGCGGCATCAGCAGAACGCGTAAATTAGTTCCATGCCTGCTTCCGGGCGGCGCCAAACATGAGGAGCGTTGCGACCCGAATCGCACCACGTAAGGGGCCCGGCTGACGAGCCCAAAAGCCGCTAACGCCCCGCCGGATCCGTCAGCTAATCATCAAACGAGCAGCGGAGGCATCAGCCGGACACTTCCTTGAACTGACAGCCCACGTCAGCGGGTCCTCGACGGCGCCATCGCATCTGCGCCGCTGCCTCCGAGCGGCTCCACGCCGCGCGGCGTCAGCGTAGAGACGCGCGCGCCAGCCGCTCGCCGGGCATGGTCGTGATCGCACGGTCACGACCGGCGGGCGCATGATCCCTGGGTCGACTCGGCGCGATGGGCCGGTTGCCTATGGCTGCGCCCGGTACCCCAGCGGGTCGACTACTGCCGGGTTGTCCGGCGCTTGGCCGTCCCGAAGCCGGTCGTCCTGCGTTCGGCCGGCCGCCGCCGCGTCGCCCCGGACTGAAGCCACCACCGGCCTGGCCACGGCCGGACTGGCCACGGCCGCTCGACGGTCGCCCGACCATCGGTCGGCCGCCGCCGGTTGAGCGCTGGCGGATCTGCTCGGGTCGGATCGAGTGGTCGACATCGAAGCCCGGGACGGTCTCGCGGGCGATCGGCTGTCCGAGCAGCGCCTCGATCTCGCGCAGGAGTGCGCGCTCATCGACGCAGACCAGCGACACCGCGTCGCCTTCCATTCCGGCGCGCCCGGTTCGGCCGATCCGGTGCACGTAGTCCGACGCGACCATCGGGAGCTCGAAGTTGACCACGTGTGGCAGACCGTCGATGTCGAGACCGCGAGCGGCGATCTCGGTGGCGACCAGGATGGCCACGCGCCCTACCTTGAAGTCCTCCAGCGCCCCGAACTCGCTGGCCCTGGCTCTTGTTGCCATGGATCGCGGCGGCTGCGATGCCGTCGCGCTCGAGCTGCTGAGCGAGCCGGTTGGCGCCGTGCTTCGTGCGGGTGAACACGAGCGCCCGATCGATGCGGCCACTGCGGATCAGGTGGCTGAGGAGCTCGCGCTTGCGCTCTCGGTCGACCGGGTAGACGACCTGCCGAACCAGCTCGATGGGCGCATTGCGGCGTGCGATCTGGACATAGGCTGGGTCGTTCAGGAGCGTGCCGGCCAGTTCACGGATCTCGTTCGAGAACGTCGCCGAGAAGAGCAGGTTCTGGCGGTGGGTCGGAAGCAGAGCGAGGATCCGGCGAATGTCGCGGATGAAGCCCATGTCCAGCATCCGATCAGCCTCGTCCAGGACGAGGATCTCAATGGAACGAAGGTCGATGGTGCCCTGGGTGGCGTGGTCGAGGAGCCGGCCCGGCGTGGCAACGACGATCTCCGGACCGCCACGGAGTGCGCGGACCTGCGGGTTGAACCCCACCCCCCCATAGATGGTGGTCGACCGGACCCGTCGCTCGGCGCCGTAGGTACGAATGCTCTCCTCGACCTGGAGCGCGAGCTCGCGGGTAGGCGTGAGGACGAGGCAGCGGATGGGCAGCCCGGTACCGCCGCGAGCGCGGCCATTGCCGGTCGGAAGG
>JACDFU010000078.1 GCA_013815585.1 Chloroflexota bacterium | reverse complement strand
GTCGTTGCCTACGCAGGCGTGTGGCTGATGGTCGACGAGGCGCATATCACGACGTTCGCGGTCATCCCAGGCTGGCGGCGCCGGGGCATCGGATCTGCGCTGCTGCAGGCCGTCATGGATCTTGCCATCGAGATGGGGGCAGTCGAGGGGACGCTGGAGGTCCGCCTCTCCAACCTGGAGGCCCGCCGCCTCTATGAGAAGTATGGCTTTCGGCCGGTCGGGGTCCGCCCCCGTTACTACTCGGACAACGGCGAGGACGCGCTGATCATGACCACCGACCGATTGGACTCACCGCGGATGCGCGAACGGCTGGATCGTCTGCGGATGCCAGAGGCGTCCCGGCAGAAGGCGAAGCCATGATCAGCGGCCGGATTCTCGCCATCGAGACTTCCTGTGATGAGACAGCCGCGGCGGTCGTTGACGGAGGCCGCGAGATCGTGGCCAGCGTCGTGGCGAGCCAGGTGGCACTCCACGCACCGACCGGCGGGATCGTTCCCGAGGTCGCGGCGCGCGCGCACCTCCGCTGGATCGTGCCGGTCCTGGAGGAAGCCCGCGAGCGCGCCGGCATCCGTGACTGGTCGGAGGTCGAGGCGGTGGCTGTCACCGAGGGGCCCGGCCTGGCCGGTTCGCTCCTCGTCGGCATCAACGCGGCCAAGACGCTGGCCTGGGTCCACGGGCGTCCGCTCGTGCCCGTCAACCATCTCGAGGGCCACATCTACGCTGCCTGGCTGCGACCGGAGGGTGGCGCGGAGTCCAGGGAGCCCGAGTTTCCGCTGGTCGCGCTCGT
Source organism: Chloroflexota bacterium (assembly GCA_013815585.1). Taxonomy (GTDB): domain Bacteria; phylum Chloroflexota; class Limnocylindria; order Limnocylindrales; family CSP1-4; genus JACDFU01. The sequence continues at coordinate 11,706 of JACDFU010000078.1, read as the reverse complement.
CGTCAGCGGCGGCCACACCTTCCTCGTGGAGATGCGAGATCACCTGGACTACCGCCTCCTTGGACAGACGATCGACGACGCAGCCGGTGAGGCATTCGACAAGGTGGGACGTCTCCTCGGCCTGCCCTATCCCGGGGGGCCTGCGATCATGCGAGCCGCGGCGGCCGCGGAGCAGCTGGACCGTCGGTTCCCGCGAGCATGGCTCGGGGATTCCTACGACTTCAGCTTTAGCGGCCTGAAGACCGCGGCCCGCCGCGCCGTCGAGCTCGAGCGGGGCAGCAACGGCAAGGTCAGCTCCGGGCCGAGCTCCGGTGGTTCGCCCCTGTCCGAGAGCACCGTGGCCGAGCTCGCCTGGGCCTTCCAGGAATCGGTCGTCGAGGTCCTGGCCACGAAGACCGGCCGGGCCGCCGAACGGGTCGGCGCCCGAGCCATCGTGCTGGGAGGGGGAGTTGCCGCGAACGCGGTGCTGCGCGAGCGGATCCATGGCCGTGCGGCAGCGCTGGGCATCCCGCTCATCGTGCCGGCACCCGAGCTCTGCACTGACAACGCGGCCATGATCGGCGCTGCCGGTTTCCACCGGGCGAGAGCGGGCACTCGCGCGACCGCTGAGCTGGACGCCCGACCCTCCCTCAAGCTTGCGGTCTAAGGCCGCCGCCCCGGTGCCTGCCGGGGTGGATGCGGTCAGCCCGCTCGATCCCGATCACCTCGGACCGGAGGCCGTTCGCCGCTACCTGCGCGACCACAACCTCAGGACGCGCCGCCGCTACAGCCAGAGCTTCCTCGCGGACGGCGAGGTCGTGCGGTCGATCGTCGCGGCCGCTGGCCCGGCACCAGGCCGCCGCGTGCTCGAGATCGGACCCGGCCTGGGCATCCTCACCGGTCCGCTGCTCGAGGCCGGAGCCGCCGTCACCGCGATCGAGATCGACAGGGATCTCGTGGCACACCTGCGCCTCCGCTTTCGCGACGCGCTGGCGCGGGCCGAGCGTCGCGAGGAGCACGGCAGCCTTCGCCTCCTGGAAGCGGACATCCTCGACACGCCGATCGAGTCCGTAGTGGCGCCCCCATATGACCTGGCGGCGAACCTTCCGTATCACATCACCAGCCCGGTGCTGCACCGCGTTCTGGGCGCCGGATCGCGACCGGAGCGCCTCACGCTGATGCTTCAGCGTGAGGTGGCAGAGCGCATCACTTCGCCGCCGGGCGGCATGAGCTACCTGTCGGTGTTCGTCCAGTACCACGCCGATGTCGAGATCGTGAGGATCGTGCCGGCAAGCGCATTCGAGCCCCAGCCAGAGGTGGAGTCAGCGGTCGTCCACGGAGCCACCCGAGAGGGGCGCCTGCGGGGTGCCGCGGAGGACGAGCTTTGGCGCCTGGTGCAGGCAGGCTTTCGCGAGCGCCGCAAGATGATCCACAATGTCCTGGCGCGTCAGCTCCCCGGAGTCGACCGCGCCCGGGTCCTGGGGGCGCTCGAGGCGGTCGGCGTCGACCCGAACCGCCGGCCACAGACGCTCAGCGTGGGCGAGTGGCTGGCCCTCGCACGAGCGCTCGGGCCGCTCGATGCGTGAACGGGCACCGGGCAAGCTGAACCTGACGCTTTCCGTGCTGGGACGCCGGCCAGACGGCTTCCACGACCTGGACTCCATCTTCGCACGGCTGGAGCTGGCAGACGAGCTCGACATCAGGCTGTCGACCGTCGGCCGGGAGGCGCAGTCCGACGCGCCGCTGAGCGACAGGCTGGTCGTCCAGGGCGACCCCGATTGCCCGGTTGACGGCAATCTGGTGCTCGCGGCGACGAGGCTGCTGCGCCGGCACGCAGGCCGAGCGCTGCCCGGTCTCGATCTTCGCCTCCGAAAGCGGGTGCCGCTCGGCGCGGGCCTGGGTGGGGGCAGCTCGGACGGAGCGGCAACGCTCCGGGCCGCACGAGCCGCCTGGAGCTTGACCATGACGGATCGGGACCTGGCAGCCCTCGGCGCGGAGCTGGGCTCGGACGTACCGTTCTTCCTGGAGCCTGCTCCCCTCGCCCGAGTCCGTGGACGGGGCGAGCATGTCGCGGCCCTGTGCGCCCCCGGCGGCGAGGTCGGCGTCCTCATGGCGATCGCTCACGGGCCCCTCTCCACCCGTGAGGTCTATGCGGCGCACGACGCCCTCGGACGATCGACAGCCACCCAGTCGGGCACGGCGCGGCTGGTCGAGCGCCTCGAGGCGGGGATGGACGCTGCCACGCTCAGCTCCGGCGCCGAGCAACTGCGGGACGCCAACGATCTGTGGGCCGCTGCCGTGCGCTTGCGGCCCGCCCTGGCCCCGCTCCGCGATCGACTCGAGGCCGTGCTCGGTCGCCCCTTCCTCCTCTCGGGATCAGGCCCCACGCTCTTCGCGCTCTATCCTTCGCGGCGGAGTGCCATGAAGGATTCCAAGGCCCTCGCCGAGCGGCAGGATCCCGCCCTGCGCGAGAGCAGGCTCATCGCCACCGCCATCGAGAGGAGCAGCCCGTGACCGACCGGCGAAGGATCGATCCAACCGGCACGTACCGCCCGATGGGGCCGTACAGCCCCGCCATCGAGACCGGCGGCTTCCTGTTCTGCTCGGGCCTCGTTGGGATCGACCCATCCACGGGGAAGCTCGTCGAGGGGGTGGAGGCGCAGGCGGAGCAGGCCCTGCGCAATCTGGGCGCGCTGCTCGAGGCGGCGGGACTGGGCTACGGGGACGTGGCCAAGACCACCTGCTTCCTCACCGACATCGACGACTTCCAGGTGTTCAACGGGGTGTACACCGGGTTCTTTCCGGATCCCCGGCCGGCCCGCTCCACCGTCGCGGTGGCGGCGCTGCCCGGTGGCGCCAGCGTCGAGGTGGAGGCGATCGCGCGACGACGAGCCGGCTGAGCACGTTTGACACCCCCGCGTGCAGGCCCGTAGAGTTCCGCCACACCTGATGTCGCCCAGCATCCCTCCATCAGCCACCGACGGGCCTGCGCCCGTCGAGACGGCTCCCATGCCCGCAGCGTCAACCACGCGGACCGTTGCGGTGATCCTCGCCGCGGGCCTCGGCACGCGCATGCGCTCAAAGAGGCCCAAGGTGCTCCACGAGCTCTGCGGCCGGCCCATGCTCGGGTACATCATCGAGGCGGCCCGGGCGGCCACCGGGGCGGCACCGCTGGTCGTCTATTCGCCTGCCACGGAGGCTGTGCGCGACGCCTTTCCCGAAGGTGTCGATTTCTGCCTCCAGGAGGAGCCGCGAGGAACGGGTGATGCGCTCCGCGCCGCCCTGGGGGGCCTGGCCACCGATGCCACCGATCTCCTCGTTTTGAGTGGCGACACGCCGCTCGTGCGACCGGCAACCGTGGAGGCCCTCTCACGGCAGCGCCGCTCGGACGGTGCGGCCATGACGCTGACTGTCTTTCGGCCCGACGATGCCCGCGCCTACGGACGCGTCGTGCGCGACGGTCGAGAGGTCGTGCGGATCGTGGAGAAGAAGGACGCGAACCCGGGCGAGCTCGCGATCGAGGACCTCAACGCGGGGCTGTATGCCTTCGAGGCGGGCTGGCTGCGCAGCCGGATTCGGTCGCTCACCCCGTCCGCCGCGACTGGCGAGCTCTATCTGACCGAGCTCGTCGCCCTGGCGCGCGCTGACGGTCGCCGGGTGACTGCCTACGAGCTCGAGGATGACGCCGAGCTTATGGGCATCGACGACCGGGTCCAGCTGGCCACTGCCGAGGCGGACCTCCGCTGGCAGATCGTGGAGGGACATCTCCTGGCCGGCGTGACCATGACGGACCCGGCCACCGTGTACCTCGACGCCACCGTGGACCTTGCCGAGGACGTCACCCTGGAGGCCAACGTCATTCTTCGGGGCGCGACCCGGATCGGGTCCGGGACCGTCGTGGGCAGCGGCAGCCAGGTCTTCGACTCCGTCATCGGCGAGCGCTGCCGGATCTGGGCCAGCGTGCTCGAATCGGCCGAGGTCGAGGACGAGGTGCAGATCGGTCCGTTCGCCCATCTCCGGCCCGGTGCCAGCATCGGCGCGGGAGCAAAGCTCGGCAACTTTGCCGAGGTCAAGAAGAGCCGCATCGGGGCGCGCACGCAGCAGCACCACTTCAGCTACGTCGGGGACGCGACCGTCGGAGACGACGTGAACATCGGCGCGGGCACGGTCACTGCCAATTACGACGGACGTGCCAAGCACCAGACCGTGATCGGTGACGGCGCCTTCATCGGCTCGGACACGATGCTGGTGGCGCCCGTGGAGGTGGCAGCCGGTGCTGCCACCGCGGCCGGGGCCGTCGTTACCAGGGACGTGCCGCCCGGCAAGGTCGCCATCGGGATGCCCGCGCGAATGCGTGATCGCAAAGCCAGGGCCGCTGAAGCGGACGACGAACATTGAGCGACATCCCGACCGGCGAGATTCTGCTGATCGCCGTCCTCGTCCTGGTGAATGCGGTTTTTGTCGCCGCCGAGATCGCCCTCGTTGCGATCCGTCGGTCACGCGTGGAGCAGCTCGTCGAGGAAGGCAGAGCCGGTGCGCGTACGGTCCAGCGGCTGACCGCCTATCCGAGCCGGTTCCTGGCGGTCATTCAGCTCGGCATCACCTTCGTGGGCTTCCTGACGGCCGTCTTCGCCAACGAAACCTTCAAGCTGGGCGGGCTGTTCGCGCAGGTGCCTGCCTTGGCGCCCTACGCCGAGACCCTGGCCGTGCTCCTCGTGACCCTGCTCATCAGCTTCGTCTCGATCGTCTTCGGTGAGCTCGTGCCGAAGACCCTTGCCCTGGCCCATGCGGAACGGGTGGCGCTCCTCCTGGGGGGGCCGGTGGACCTGCTCGGGCGGCTGCTGGCGCCCGTCGTATGGGTCCTGACGCGGATCACGAACGCGATCAATCGCCTGCTCGGCGCTGATCGACTCAACCCCGAGGCGATCAGCACCGAGGAGCTGCGCATCCTCGTCGAGCGAGGCGGCGAGCAGGGTGTCCTGGAGGCAGAAGAGGAGCAGATGATTAGCGCGGTCATCGAGCTCGGAGAGCGGCGCGTGCACGAGGTGATGGTCCCGCGCGTGGACATCGCGGCGGTCCCTGTCACGGCGACCATCGACGAGGTGCTCGACGTGATCGTCAACGCCGGCCACTCGCGCGTGCCGGTCTACGAGCAGTCGGTCGACAGGGTCGTGGGCATCCTGTACGCGAAGGACCTGCTGCCCTATCTCAAGGGCGTCGACCACTCGCCCAATCTTCGAGCCCTGCTGCGGACGCCCGTCTTCGTCCCGGAGTCGCTCAGCATCGATGACCTCCTGCACGACCTCCAGCGCCGCAAGGTGCACATCGCAATCGTTCTTGACGAGTACGGAGGCACGGCCGGGCTCGTCACCATCGAGGACCTCATCGAGGAGATCGTGGGAGAGATTCAGGACGAGTACGACCTCGTCGAGGAGCCGCTCGTGGAGAAGCTGTCGGACGACCAGGCGCGGGTGGACGGGCGGATCAGCGTCGAGGACCTTGCCGACCTCTTCGACATCCGCAACGAGGAGCTCGAGAACGAGGAGTACGACACGGTTGGCGGACTGATCTACCACCACGTTGGCAGCGTGCCCAAGGTGGGTGACACGCTGAGCCTCAACGGCCTGACCTTCACGGTCGAGACGACCGACGGCCGACGGGTCGGCAAGGTGCTCGCGGTGCGCCGCCGCGGGGAGGAGGACGCAGCAGGGGAGCGGGCCGAGTAGCGGCCGGATCCAGCCATCCGCCGGGACGCCGCCGAACGGCCGTCCGGCGGCGTTCAACGAGACTCAGGCCGCCCAGAGCAGCCAGGCCAGAAGTGCCGTCTCGGTGATGCATCCGGTTCTCCGCCTGGTCCCAGACCCCATGCGCCGGGCTACCCCATGCGCCGGGTGACTCTAGGGACCACCGAGCGGCATCCTGCCCCGTGGAGGCGGGCCACCAGAGGGTCGGAGGCCGGTTGTCTGGGCCTTTTAGCCACTGGCCGCATACCTCGACCAACACGACGGTCCGTAGAGTCACCAGCGACATAGTCGCTAACCGGGGCCTTCCCGTGAGCGGCCTTTCGGGGAAAGGAGCCCAGGCTTTCCGATCTCAGGCGTTGATCGCAGAGACGACGATCAGGCGAAGTCGTTCACGGGCATCGCCGGTGACGACCCCGGCGGCGTCGAGGGATGCCAGCGCCTCGTCCCGGTAGCGCCGCGCCTGGTGCCGCGTGTACTCGTGGGCGCCCGTTCGCTCCAGGATTGCCCGAACCTCGCCGACTTCCGAGCCGTCGAGCTGCGCCATTGCATAAAGCGCGGAGAGCCGCTCCCGGTCCTCGGGCCCGGCGTGCTCCGCGGCGTAGATGACGGGCAGCGTCTTCTTGCGTTTGGCGAGGTCGGATGGCTCCTTGCCAGTGGCCGCTTCCTCACCCCAGATCCCCAGCAGATCGTCGTTGAGCTGGAAGGCGAGCCCGAGCGCCCAGCCGAATCGGGCGTAGGACTCGACCACGTTCTCGTCGTCGGTCGCCAGCATGGCTCCGGCCCGGATGGAGGCCGCGATGAGCGCGGCGGTCTTGCGGCCGATCATGTCGAAATAGAGCTCGACGGACATGGCATCGTCGTGCTCCGAGGTCCAGATATCGATGAACTGGCCCTCGCACAGCGCGAGGCAGGTCTCGTCGTACAGCCGCATCAGCGCCAGCACCTTGGAGTCGCTGAAGCCCAGCTCGCTGAGGCGGTGGAGCGCGAGACGGGAGAGAACGAAGAGCGTGTCGCCGGCGTTGATCGACTGGGGCACGCCGTAGACCGTCCAGAGAGCCGCCCGATGGCGACGCTCGATGTCCTGATCCTCGATGTCGTCGTGGACGAGGCTGAAGTTATGCCCCAGCTCCACGGCCGCGGCTCCCGGCAGGGCGCGACGATGGTCCCCGGCGATTGACTCGTATGCCAGCAGACCGAGCAGGGGCCGGATTCGCTTGCCGCGCGTCTGCCGTTCCCCATCCAGGCCCAGGTGGTAACGCGTCATCTCGTAGAGCGGGCCGGTCTGCTTGTCCTCCGCCCGCTCGATGAGGCTGAGGATCTCGGCCTCGGTGTCCTCGATCAGCGCCTGGAGATCGGGCGTGGTCAGCATGAAAACATGATACCAATCCCTAGCCAATAACAGCTGGGAGGAGCCTGGAGGAAGAGGTGGCGTCGGCGCGGGGGACGCTACCGCTCCGACGCCCGTGCTCTAGTTCGCGCCGCCCACCGCTCCGGATGAGGTCGCCCCGCAAGCGCCCATTCGGGCAAGAGTGGAGGCGTGCGGAGGTACGCTGTGCACGTGCCGGTCCCGCGCCTCTACAAGACCCAGGCCATCGTTCTCAGCCGCTTCGACCTCGGCGAGGCAGACCGGGTTCTCACCCTCCTCACCCCGCACGACGGCAAGCTGAGGGTGATCGCCAAGGGGGTGCGACGGCCGACCAGCCGGATCGGCGGCTCCCTTGAGCCGTTCGCCGAGCTGCACCTCGTGATCGCCCGTGGACGAACCTTCGACGTGGTCACCCAGGCGAGCGTGGGCGAGGCGTGGCTCTGTTTCCGCGACCGGCTCGAGTCGGCCGCTACCGCCTGGTACCTGGGCGAGCTCGCCGATCGCGCGGTGGAGGAGCGCGCGGCTGCCTATCCGGTCTACGCGCTTCTGCGCCGCGCCTTCCAGCTGCTCGACGATGGCATGGCGCCCGGCCGCCTCGCGCGCTGGTACGAATTCAACCTGGCCGATGCCCTGGGCATGCGGCCGGAGGTCGAGCGATGTGTGGAGTGCGACGGCACGCTCGAGCCCAACGATGCCTTCCGATGGGTGCCCGCCCTTGGCGGCGTGCTCTGCTCTCGCCACCCCGGGCCGCCGGCAGAGCAGGTGGGCCTGTCGCTCGATGCCCTGAAGCTGCTGCGGGCGTACCGACGGCTGGACATCGAGGCGATCGCGGCGCTGCGCCTGGCCGCCACGGTGGAGTCGGAGGTGGAGTCGGCGCTGAGGCGATTCATCCGGCACGTCCTCGAGCGCGAGGCCCGCTCGCTCGCCTTCCTCGACGAGGTACGAGACCACGGCACGAGGCGCATGACCGCACGCAGCTAGCCGATCCAGCGCCCGAGCTTGGGACCATCGTCGGGTTCCGGTAGTCCGTCGGGTGGCATCGATGCAGCGCCGCAGCCCGTACCGTCAGGGCATGATGACCTAGGCCATGTACGCCGCGAAGGAGGAGGGCCGGGGACGAGCCCGCGTCTTCCATCCGGACCTCAAGCGTCGGGCGATGCGCCGCAACGACCTCGAGAGAGAGCTTTTCAGAGCCGTAGCGAACGCGGAGTTCCATCTCGAGTATCAGCCGATCGCGCTCGACAGCGGGGCGGTCACGGGTGTCGAAGCGCTGTTGCGATGGGATCACCCCACGCGGGGAATCGTCCTCCCCGGGGCGTTCATCGGCCTCGCGGAAGAGACCGGCATGATCCTCCCCATCCGCGACTGGGTTCTGCGCGAAGCGTGCGCTCAGGCCAGTCGGTGGCGCGAAGCGCGGCCTGAGCGCTCGATGCAGATGAGCGTCAACCTGTCCGTCCATCAGTTCCATGAGCACAACCTCATCGGGCACGTCGCCCGGGTCCTCGCCGACACCGGCTTCGACGCGAGGGATCTAGCGCTCGAGATCACCGAAAGCGTCCTGATGGAGGACTCGGCGTCCACGATCGCGCGCTTGCGGGACCTGCGCAACATGGGCGTCCAGGTCGCGATCGACGACTTCGGGACGGGCTATTCCTCGCTGAGCTACCTGAAGCGCTTCCCGGTCGACCTGCTGAACTTGGACCGCTCGTTCATCCAGGCGCTTGGTCAGGGTCCCGCGAGTCTGCGTTCGCGCGGGCGATCATCGAGCTCTCACGCACCCTGCGCCTTCGCTCTGTGGCCGAGGGCGTGGAGACCGCCCAGCAGGCGGAAGAGAGCTCCGACGCCTCGGCTGCGACCTTGCGCAGGGCTACTACTTTCACCGGCCCATGGTCGCGGAAGCACTGGAGGCCATGATCGACAAGGTGACCGTGATTTCTCCGGGGCGCCAGCGTCGGCGCTCATCATCGTCGGACAAAGCCTCCGTCGCGGCAGGCTAGCTCGCGTTCCTCGGCCGGTGCCTCGCCCCTAGAATGGCCGCTCCATGACAGAGACCCTCCCCACCGCGCCCGAGGCGGCCGCCGACGCGGCCGCGGTTGCTGCATCCGACCCCGGCCCAGCGGTGGAGAGCCTCGACACGATCGTTTCCCTGGCGAAACGGCGCGGCTTCGTCTTCCCGAGCTCCGAGATCTACGGGGGAATCAACGCCGTCTGGGACTACGGGCCGCTGGGCGTAGAGCTCAAGAACAATGTCAAGCGGGCGTGGTGGCGGGCCATGGTCCAGGAGCGCGACGACATCGTCGGTCTCGACGCCGGGATTCTCATGCACCCGCAGGTCTGGGTCACCTCGGGCCACGTGGAGTCGTTCTCCGACCCGATGGTCGAATGCGCGACCGACAAGCGTCGGTTCCGCCTCGACGAGCTGCCCGGCACCGAGGATCTCACCGAGTCCGACAAGCGAGACCCGGGGATTGTCGAGAGGCTCGGCCTGAAGTGCCCCATCGATGGCGGCCCGCTGTCAGCGCCGCGCCATTTCAACCTCATGTTCAGGACGCACATGGGTCCGGTCGAGGACGATGGGGCGGTCGTCTACCTGCGGCCCGAAACCGCGCAGGGCAGCTACGTCAACTTCAAGAACGTGGCGCAGTCGATGCGGCGCAAGCTGCCGTTCGGGATCGCGCAGGTCGGCAAGAGCTTCCGCAACGAGATCAGCCCGGGTAGTTTCGTATTCAGGATGCGCGAGTTCGAACAGATGGAGATGCAGTACTTCGTCCGTCCCGCGGAGGCTTCACGGATCTTTGAGGAGTGGCTGCCCCGACGCTGGCGCTGGTATACGCGCTACGGAGTCGCTGAGCGGCGGCTCCGCTTTCGGGAGCACGCCCCCGATGAGCTGGCCCACTACGCCAAGAAGGCGGTCGACGTCGAGTACCGCTTCCCGTTCGGCTGGAAGGAGCTCGAGGGGATCCACAATCGCGGTGACTGGGACCTCGGACGACACCAGGCAGCGAGCGGCGAGAACCTGGAGTACTTCGATCCCCAGGCGAACGAATCCTTCGTGCCCTGGGTCGTCGAGACCGCAGGCGGCCCCGATCGGGCGGCCTTCACCTTCCTCATCGACGCCTATCGCGAGGAAGAAGTGAGAGGAGAGAAGCGCGTCTCGCTGGCGCTCCACCCCGAGCTCGCGCCCTACAAGGTGGCGGTGCTGCCGCTGCTCAAGAAGCGACCGGAGATCGTGCAGCTCTGCCAGCGACTGGTCACCGATCTCCGTCGCGACGTGATGGCCGTCTACGACGATACGGCCTCCATCGGCAAGCTCTACCGGCGCCAGGACGAGATCGGCACACCGTGGTGCGTCACGGTCGACGTGGAGTCGCTGGAGGATGCCGCGGTCACCGTCCGGGATCGCGACACGATGATGCAGGAGCGCATCTCGGTCGAGCAGGTCCATCGGTTCATCACGGATCGGCTCGCTGCGGCCAGGCAGGGAGAGCCCGCCGCGTAGACCGAGCCTGCAGCGCGAAACGGGCGCCTGCGGCGGAACCGATCGGGGTTGAGCGGTGTATCAACTGCAGCGGCCCACGCGTGACGTCTGAGATGGGTCGCGGAAAGGCAGATCCCGTGCGATCGCGACGACGAACCGGCCTGCTGCTTGGCAGCCTCCTGGCCCTGCTCCTGGCCGTCCCGGCCTCCGCCGGAGGCTGGGCGACGGCTTCGCTCGACGACGGTAGTCCACCGAGTCCCACGGTCGGAGAGCCGATCCAGATCGGGTTCATGCTCCACCAGCACGGGCGGACGCCGATCAGCTGGGAGAAGGCCAGCGTCGCAGCGACCAACCCCGAGACCGGGGAGTCAGTCGATGCCGAGGCGCGCCCCGAGGGGCGGACCGGCCACTACGTCGCCGAGCTGACCTTTTCCTCTCCCGGGACGTGGGAGTGGGAGATCCGCACCTCACAGCTGAAGATGGAGACCAGGCTCGAGCCGCTGATTGTGCGCTCCGCTCCGGCGGCCCTGGCGGGCGGCGGCGGGACGAACGCCGGCGAAGCAGCGGTTAGCTCGGCTCCCGAGGCGGGCCGGATGCCAGACGCTCTCGCCCTTGCATTCTTTCTTGCCGGTGTCGTGGTCGGTGCCATCACCACGCTGGGGCTTTCATCTGCCCTGGCGGGACGCCGGCCAGTTGCTGGGCCGCGCATCGCGGCGACGCGTTGAGAGCCGCCCGGGGAGCATGGAAAGGCAGACGGAATGTCGCGCCTGCGGCATCTCGTGCGCCCCGCTTCCAGCGGGCATGATCGGACGGCATGGACGAACGGGAGCTCGTTCTTCGGGCGCAGCACGGCGATGTCGCCTCCTTCGAGGAGCTCGTGCGGCGCTACCAGAACGTCGTCTTCCGAACGGCCTACGTGATCTGCGTGGGTCGCGAGGAGGCAGAGGATGCCGCGCAGGAGGCGTTCGTCAAGGCGTATCGCGCGCTGCCGCGCTTCCGCCCCGAGGCCCCGTTTCAGCCCTGGCTGCTTCGAATCGTCGGGAACCAGGCTCGCAACCGGCGACGCTCCGCCGGCCGGCGGGGGCTCCTGGCCCTTCGAGCGGAGGCTCAAGCGGGGCGCCCGGCCGAAACCGAATCGC